>DBHE01000110.1:0-22576 GCA_002296055.1 Pseudomonadaceae bacterium UBA836 | reverse complement strand
CGGGGTCATCGCCCAGGCGCTGCAGTTTCCAGCGCGTCAACGGCGTCAACGGGTCTGCCAGGTGCAGCGGCGCAAAGGGGTTCCACTCACGCGGCACCGTCCACCACTGCTGCTGCAGCCCCAACAGAAAGCCGCCAGCGGCAAGCAGTAGCACCAGACAACCAGCAAAAAAGACTTTCATCAGGCGGGTTTGCATCCTCGACAGTTTTTTTGATCAACGCCTCCCCCCAGAACGCGGGGTACGCCCTTGCCTGTATTTGCTGTACATTCGCCAAGCCCGTCATCACAGACAAGGCTGAGCAGCTCTACAACGGCTGTTTCAGCACCACAGACTAGCCAACCTGGCGGGTATATCACACCTAGCATGATGCATTTTTTCAGGAGCAACGGACATGAACAGCAAACGCATCCACACCGGCCTCATCGGCCTTGTTGCAGCCGGCCTGCTGGTATCTGGCCAGGCGCAGGCCTTTGGTCTGGACGCTATCAAATCCGTCGCTGGCGCGGCGCTGAACACCGCCACCCAGGGTAACAGCAATGCCAGCGACAACAGCGCACTGGAGCAGCAGCACAGCGACCTGATGCTGCGCTTCAATGCCAGCATGAACAACATGCTGATTGCCCAGGCCAAAACCCTGCAGGCCACCGGCAACACCGACGCGGCCACCCAGACGCTGAATGCCGCGCAGCAATACGCCATCGGTGGTGTCAGCGATTCTGACGCGATCTTGCGTGACACCCAGCTGACCAGCACCAACCAGCAGCTGATTCAGAATGCCCTGAGCCAGGCGGCCGCCATGAGTGGCGAAAACCGCGCAGCCCTGATCGAGGCCATCCCGTACTACACCGCCGGCATCCAGGAAGGCACCAAGCTGAGCGGCGCCTTCACCCAGTGGATCAACAACGCGCAAGGCGCCGCTGGCTCGCTGCTGTCCAACCCCATGGCCGCCGCGCAACTGGCCAGCAGCCTGGGCGACGCCACCACCATCGCCCGCAACCTGCCGGCGCTGCTGTCGGCCTGGTCTGGCACCTCGCAATCGTTCATGTCCTACGCCAGCGCAAACCAGCTGGATATCAGCACCTTGCAAACCGCGCTGACAACCAATTGAAGCTGACCCAAGGCGCAGCGCCAGCCTCTGGCCTGCGCCGTCGGCCAACTGTCACCCGCGTGACAGTCTCCGTGACAAAGCTGGGCATAAGGTGGGCCTCCCCGGGCCGCTGCCGCCCGCTCAACAACGGAGAACAACAATCATGAGCTTTGCTTCGCGCGTAGTCTGGATTACCGGCGCCTCGTCGGGCATCGGTGAGGCCCTGTCCCGGGCGCTGTTGGCCGACGGCGCCGCCGTCATTCTGTCCGGTCGCCGGGTCGAGGCGCTGCAGCAGCTCGCCGCGCTGGCCCCTGAGCGCACCCTGGTGCTGCCCTTTGAAACAACCGACTACGACCGCCTGCCGGAGCTGGTAGAGCAGGCCTGGGCATGGCAGGGCCGCATCGACCTGCTGATCAACAACGCCGGCGTCAGCCAGCGCAGCCTGGCGCTGGACACCAGCTTTGAGGTTTACCGCCAACTGATCGACATCGACTATCTGGCCCCTGTCGCCCTGACCCAGCTACTGCTGCCGCGCCTGGTCGAACAAGGCAGTGGTCAGCTGGCGGTGGTCAGCTCGGTGGCCGGCAAGCTTGGCGCGCCGCTGCGCACCGGCTATTGCGGTGCCAAGCACGCCGTGGTCGGCTACTTTGAAGCGCTGCGGGCTGAAGTCGAGCAGGCCTACGGCATTGGCGTCAGCGTCATCCTGCCGGGCTCAGTGCGCACCGCTATCGCCAGCAACGCACTAGAGGGCAGCGGCGCCGCGCGCGGTCGTTCGGACACCAATATCGACAATGGCATCCATCCGGATGACGCCGCCCGTACCATCCTTGATGGCCTGCAGCAGCGTCAGCACGACATCATCGTCGCCCAAGGCATGGAGCTGGCCGCGCTGCAGATGCGAGCCGCTGATCCGGAGCGCACCTTTGCCTTTACCGCCGCCGAGGGTGCCAAACTGGCGCGGCAACGCGACGAACTCGGCGCCGGCGCGTCAATCGACCCCAATGCTGTGAACCAGTAGGCGTGGCGGGTTACAAAAAGCAGGTCTAAGGTGAATCAAGCAGCGCATCACGGGGTGTGATGCGCGCTGTATGCACAAGGAGTGTTATCCATGAAACACCTGCTTATAGCGTTGGTCTGCGCAGCCGCTCTGGCTGGTTGCTCCAGTGAGTACATCATCAGTACCAACGATGGCCAGATGATCACTACCGACAACAAACCCAAACTGGACCCGGATTCGGGCATGTACATTTTCGAAGACGCAGAGGGACGCAAGCAGGCGATCCCAGCCACCAGCGTCAAACAGGTGATGGAGCGCTAAATCCTCTTGCGCCCTGCACTGCAGGGCGCAATGTCGCCTGCGTCGGCCTTACCTCATCAGGCGTACACTGGACGCCAGCGCCTGTCGACGCTTGCTCCTTAGCCGCAACCGCCGCCAACCCAGCACTACCCCGCTGATGCTGATCAGCAAACCGCCCAGACTGAAGCCAACCATCCAGATGTCCCACAGCGGACGGCGCTCCAAAAGCGGCAGCCAGTCCCAGCTGTGCAGTAATGCAAACAACACCCGCGAGACCCGTCGCGCCGGCGTGCTCTGGCTCAACAGCTCACCGGTAGCCGGGTCCACTTCCACCCAACGGCCATCATCAAAGCGCGCCCGCAGCATCGGCAGAGGCTTGGGCAAATGCCCCAGCATGCTGTGCTCGGTGCGCGGGTAGTAGTAAAAGTCATAGTCGGTCAGCCAGTCGAACTGCACCTGGCTGTGTGGCGCCATGGCAGCAATGGCGCCGTGCAACAGCTCAACGGGCAGCTGCGCAACCGGCTGGCCGCTGTGCCCATCCAGTACCCGCTGCTCGCCGTTAGCGCTACGCGCAGTGACCCAGTAATGGCCGGCCACCTGGCGCCACTGCAGCTCAACTGGTCGCCAGCCGTCCGCTTGCAAACGCTGCAGCAGTGCACCGCTATCCGCCGGTGGCGCCGTCGGCTGGCCCGCGAAGGCCGTGGTGTCCAGCGCGGCGCTGCGACTGAACAGACCCCAGGGGTTCATTGACATCAGGCCGCTGAAAATCCAGCACACCAGCAGCCCGCCGGCCACCAGCCCGGTCAAATGGTGCCAGCGCGCCCAACCCCGGTAGGGCGAGTGACTGCCATTGCGATAGGGCCTGCGCCGCCAACGCAGCCCCCCCAGCACCATGCCCAGCAGTGCCATCAGGGTGGCAATCAGCGACAGCCAGATGACGGTGTTGCTCCAGATCGGCTGCAGCGCGTTGCCACGTAAGGGGTACAGCCAGTGCAGCCAGGTGCCGACCCAGTTCCACAGCCGCTCGGTGCCGCTGGCATCGCGCACCACCGCACCGGTCTGGCTGGAGACATAGATCAGTTGGCGCTGGGCATCGTGCAGGGCAATGCGGTACAGCGGGCGGTGCGCATCAAGCCCGCGCGAGTGGGTCCAGGCATCCTCGTCGATCCGCGCCTGCAGCTCGGCGGGTGCCCCCGGCGCAAACTGCTCGGCAGCAGCCAATGCCTGCGCGGCATTCACCGGTTCCACAGGCTGGCCGGTGCGCGCATCCAGCACCGTTGGCGCTTGGCCGGCACGCGGCAGCAGATACACCGCCCGGCCACCGATAGTGCTCAGCGTCAGCCCATCGTGCCAGGGCACGCCGGCTTGCAACGGGGCGGCGCAGCAATCAGCCACTGGCAATGCCGGCAAGTGCGCCAGGTGTTCACGCGGCGTCAGCTTGGGATAGCCAACGTAGAGCATCACCATGCCGGAGAAGAACCACATGGCCATAAACAGGCACAGGCCAATCCCCAGCCAGCGATGCCACAGGTACAGGTAGCGTTTCATCGGAGTCTCCTGGCCGCAGGCCGACAGGCCCACGGCGCGTGTGCATCAGAAACGTGTCTGCAAGCTCAGCTCGACGCTGCGCGGCGCACCGAGATACAGCATGCTGCTGCCGGCCTGACGGGCGTACACCTCGTCGGTCAGGTTGCGCCCGCGCAGTGTCACCTCGGTCTCGGCGCTGAGCTGGTAGCGCACGTGCGCTCCGAACAACGTGTAGGACGGCACCCACAGGGTGTTGGCCGAGTCGGCGTAGACCGAGGACACATAACGGGTATCCAGCCCCAGCTCCCAGTCGTTGCGCGGCGCCCAGGTCAACCAGAGGTTGGCGACTCGCTTGGGCACATTGCTTGGCCGGTTACCCGCATAAGACACCGCGCTGCCGCCAACATTGGCGTTGAACTCGTCGTACTCGGCATCCACCCAGGCCATGTTGCCCTCGGCGCGCACGCTGTCGGTTACCTGCAGCGCCGCTGCCAGCTCGATACCGCGTGAAGACTGCTTGCCGACCGGCAGGGTCTGGCCGGGGTTGTTCGGGTCCGCCGTGGAAAGGTCTTCTCGCTCCAGCTGATACAGCGACACGGTGGCTGAGCCGCGGCCGTCCAGGAAATCCAGCTTGCTGCCAACCTCCCATTGCTCGCCGGTGGTCAAGTCAAAGTCCTGCACCTGACTGAAGCTGGCGGTGGTGAGGATGCCGGACGGCGGGTCCGCTGCCGTGCTGTACTGCACGTAGACGTTAGCTGCCGGCGTGAGCTGGTAGACCAGCCCCAGACGACCGGTGGTCGGCTCGTAGGTCTGGCTGAAGAACGCAGGGTTGGTCGCCGAGGGTGTCTGATGGTTAGTCACCTCCAGATCAATCCAGTCGTGGCGCAGGGCACTGATCAGCGCCAGGCGGTCGGTCAGCTCGGTGCGGTTTTCCAGATACAGCGCCCAGGTATCCACCTCGTTGGTGCGCTGCGGGTCATGGCCGGGGGTCATCCCGGGTATGTCGTAGAACTGGCCCGGCGCAAAGTTATCCGGGTCTACCACGTCAAAAACCGCCGAGACCGAGCGCGGGTAACGGGTCTGCACGTTGTGGCTGTAGTCCAGCCCCAGCGACCAGTCGCTGCGCCGTTTCCAGAGCGTACCTTGGTGCAGCAGGTCCACGCGGTTACCGTTGAGTTCCTGATCGTGGCGCTGCAGTAGCGCAGCCGAGCGGCTGATCTGGCTGTTGTCGGCGCTGTAGGTATAGCGCTCCAGATTGCGGTAATCGCGCTCGGTGTTGTAGTGGTAGAACGTGTTGCGCAGCCGGGTCTGGTCACTCAGCTGATACTCGGTGATCGAGCGTAGCCAGCGCACCCGCTGCTCGTAACGCCCGTCTTCGACGTTGTAGTTTTCGAAACGGCGGCTGTCATCGACCTTCATCTCACCGCCCAGCGGCTGCAGCGCCGGCGTGCCCCAGTAGGGGCTATCCACCTGCTCGTTCTGATACTCCAGCGCCAGCGTGTGCGACAGCCGCTCGTTGAAATCGGTGCGCAACGATAGCGCGCCGGTGAAGGCGCTGCGCTCTTCGCGGTCAGCCCAGCCGTTGCTATCGGTCTGGCTGATATCCAGCCGCAGGGTGTTGCGCACCGGACCCTCGCTCAGCAGTTGATTGACGCCCAGCGCCAGCTCGCTGCTGTCAAAGCTGCCATAGCGAATGCGCGCCTCGCGGAAGGACTCGGCAGGGTTCGGCAGCTTGGTGATGTAGTTGATTGAGCCACCAACGCCGCCAGCGCCATTCAAAAAGCTGGAGGCACCACCGATGGCCTCAACCCGGTCAAAGATCCAGCTGTCGACCGGCCGCGCGGCAATGCTGTCGTACTGCACGGTGATGCCGTTGAACATCTGCGTCACCTGCGAGCCGGTAAAGCCGCGCCAGGATACAAAGCCGGCCTGGCCGGGCGGCGACGCTGCGGTAACGCCGGGCACACCGGAGAGAATGTCCTGGGTATCCAGCGCGTCGCGCTGCTCAATCTGCTCGCGGCCCACCACACTGACCGAGGCCGGCGTCTCGCGCACACTCAGCCCCAGGCGCGAGCCGGACTCAGCGGAGGTATCCAGTTGCAGGGCATTGCTCGAGCCTTGCTGACCGGTGATCAGCAAAGCGGGCAGTTCGGTGGCTTGCTCATTGGTCTGCTCGGTGGCAGCCATGGCAAAGGGCGCGCACAGCAGTGCGCCAACGTACAGCGGGTAAGTCGATTTCATGCAAGGTCATTCCTGACAGGTACACAGGCTCGCGCGCGCAGGTAGCCGAAGCCGTCATGCAGCGCAGCGAATGGAAAACGAGGTACAGGTCAGAACGCCGGCGAGGCGCGGGGATTGGCTGAGGGCCAGAGATAACGCGGGTTAGGGATATAGCAGACGACCGAAGGGCGCAGCCGTTGCGGGCGCCGCAGCAAGCTCAGCCAGGCCAGCGCAAAGAGCAAGCCCATGCCCAGCACCACGGCGCACACCGGGCACTTGACCGCCAGCATGCCGCTGCCGGAAGCGTCTTCGTCGCCCAGGTTGATCATGCCACTGCCCATGGAGCAGAACACGATGCCCGCGCCACTCAGATCAAGGCCCAGCATCTGCCCGTGCGCCAGACCACAGGTCGGCACATTCAGCAGCAGGCTGGCATATAGCAGCCAGGCAGTAAGGGATCGGCGGGCGGGGCTCAGCGTCATGGCCGCAGTGTAGCAGCAGCGCAGACGGGCCGGCAGCGCTGCGACGAAAGATCGCAGCGATCTACTGAGGCCGGACCATAAGTCAGGACAGGAAGCGCGGCGTCAGAAACGATTGAAAATATCGGCGAAGGGGGCGACCGGAATACCGGCGATGGTTTGCACCGCCAACTCGGACTGAGCCGATGCCAGCAGGCTGACAACACAGAGCGCCGTGGCGAAGACGCCGGGCAGCAGCCATGCGGAATAGCGAGAATTCATGATGTGCTCCTTGCATGCCATTCAGTGCGGCACGCCTATCTTGTTTTTATTCGCAGAAGCGCTGACTCAATTGGCAGCCGTTACCACCATGGTCAACATCCATAGACAACAGTCTGTTGCAGAAAACAGCCTTAGTCCAGTGAAAATTCTGTTTCGCTTTCAGGTCAGCCCTCTCGCAGCATCCGTAGCCCGTTTGCTACCACCAGCAGGCTGACGCCCAAGTCCGCGAATACCGCCATCCACAGCGTCGCGGCCCCCATCAGGGTCAAGCCTAGGAAGAGGGCCTTGCAGCCAACGGCCAACCAGATGTTTTGACGCAGCACCCGCACGGTCTGACGCGACAGGCGGACAAACGCGGGCAACTTGCGCAAATCATCGTCCATCAGAGCAACGTCGGCCGTTTCTATCGCGGTGTCGGTGCCCGCCGCCGCCATGGCAAAGCCCATGTCCGCCGCCGCCAGCGCCGGGGTGTCATTGATGCCGTCACCCACCATCGCGACGCAACGCCCGCGCGCGCGTTCGCCACGCACGGCCTCCAGCTTGTCCGCCGGCAGCAGGTTGCCAAGCGCCTGGTCGATGCCAACCTGGGTGGCCATAGCCTGCACCGTGGGCGCGTTGTCACCGCTCAGCATCAGCGTATCGATGCCCAGCGCGTGCAACTCACGCACCGCATCGCGGCTACCGGCCTTGAGCGTGTCGGCAACCGCAAACAGCGCCAGCACCTGCTCATCGGTACACAACAACACCACTGACTTGCCCTCGCGCTGCAGCAGTTGCACCTGCCAACCCAGAGCGTCTTCGCGCAGGCCCAGTTGCGTCAGCAAACGGCTGTTGCCCAGGTGGTAGCGCTGCCCTGCAATCAAGCCACTGACACCCTGCCCCGGCTGGGCGGCAAAATCCGCCACCTCCAACCGGGGCAGGGCGCAGGCGCTGGCCAGAGCGCGCGAGACCGGATGCTCAGAGCGCGCCGCCAGGCTGGCGGCCAACTGCTGCACCTGCTCGGCCGAGTCCCCGGCCAGCAGCTCAAAGTCCGTTTGTTTGGGACGGCCCTCGGTCAGGGTACCGGTCTTGTCCAGCGCGATCAGGTTCAGCTTGCCGCCCAATTCCAGATAAGCACCGCCCTTGATCAGCATGCCGCGACGGGCCCCGGCAGCCAGCGCACTGACGATGGTCACCGGCGTGGAGATAACCAGTGCGCAGGGGCAGGCCACCACCAGCAGCACCAGCGCGCGGTAAACCCAGTCCAGCCACTGGCCATCCAGCAACAGCGGCGGTAGCACGGCGACCAGCAGGGCCAACAGGCAGACTGCGGGGGTATAACGGGCCGCAAAACGGTCTACCAACCGCTGGGTCGGCGCACGCTGGGCCTGCGCCTGCTCCACCGCCTCAATGATACGCGCCAGAGTGGTGCCACCAGCAGCAGCCGTGCTGCGGTAAACCAGACTGCCGTACTGGTTGATGGTGCCGGCGTAGACAACCGCCCCCGGCTGCTTGTCGACCGGCATGCTCTCACCGGTGATGGGCGCCTGGTCGACGCTGGAGCGCCCTTCCACTACCTCGCCATCCAGCGCGATGCGCTCGCCCGGGCCCACCCGCACTTGCGCGCCGACGGGCACCTCGGCAACCGGCTGCTGCGCCCAGCTGCCGTCGGCCTGGCGCACATTGGCCTGCTCCGGCGTCAGCGCCAGCAAGCCGCCAATGGCATCGCGAGCGCGCGCCAGCGAACGCGCCTCGATCAGCTCAGCCAGGCTGAACAGCACCATCACCATAGCCGCCTCGGGCCACTGCCCAATCAGCACCGCCCCCGTCACCGCAATGCTCATCAGCGCGTTAATGTTCAGGGTGCGGTGGCGTACCGCCACCCAACCCTTGCGGTAGGTGTCCAGCCCGCCCAGCGCAATGGCTGCCAGCGCCAGCAAGGCGCTAATCCAGCCGGGCTGGTCCAGCCAATGACTGACCTCCGCGCCCAGTGCCAGCACCCCGGCGACGGCCAGCGGCCACCAGGGTCGCATGGGCGCGACAGGCGCCGGTTCATCACCGAGCAGCTGGGGGCTGAAGCCCAGGCTGTCGATGGCCGCCAGTACGGCGTCCAGGCCGTGCGGCAAATGGCGTACAGTCATGACCCGCTGCAGCAGGTTGAAGTGCAGCTCAAGCACCTCCGGCCGCCCCTCCAGCACCCCGCGCAAAAGGCGCTCCTCGGTCGGACAGTCCATCTGCACAATGCGGATACGACTGAGCACGCTACCCTGTTGCGGCTCCAGCTTGGCGGTTGGCACCGCAGCGGCGCCAGAGCAGCAGGTATGGTCGGCGTGACAGTGTTGATCGGCAGACATGGCAGTGCTTCCTGGAAGAGGTTCTTGCCAAGTAAAAACCCTGTAGCCACTATAGAGTCAAGCAACGGGAGAGCACAGATGAAAATCGGTGAACTGGCCAACCGCACCGACTGCGCGGTGGAGACCATTCGCTACTATGAACGCGAAGGCCTGCTGCCGGCGCCTGGGCGCAGCGCCGGCAACTATCGCCAGTACGGTGAGGCCCACCTGGAGCGTCTGGTGTTTATCCGCAATTGTCGTGTGCTGGATATGACGCTGCAGGAAATCCGTCAGCTGCTGACCCTGCGTGAACAGCCCGAGGCCACCTGTGGCGGCGTCAACGGGCTGATCGACGAGCACATCGCGCATGTGGGCCAACGCATTGCCGCGCTGACCCAATTGCAACAGCAGCTGATCGAGTTACGCCGGCAGTGCGCGGCACCGCACCCGGTCGACGCCTGCGGCATCATCCAGCAGCTGGGCACAAGTGGCAGCGTGCAGGCGCCGGATGAGGACTCGCATGTCGGCCACAGTCACTGACTGCTAGACCCGCTGCACCTGCTTGTCCAGCTCGGCCATAAGCTGCGGATCAAGCTTGAGCTGGCTGGACAGCTCCTGCAGGTAGGCTTTCTCCATAAAGCTCTGCTCATCCACCACCAGCAGACTGGCCAGGTACATCTCGGCCGCCATTTCCGGGGTTTGCGCAGCGCTGGCCACCTCGGCCGGATCCAGCGGCTTGCGCAACTCGGCATCAAACCACTGCAGGGTCTGCGGGTCATTGGTTAGCTTGGCCACCTCGGCGTCGATCAGCTCACGCTCGCGGTCATCAATGTGGCCATCGGCCTTGGCTGCGCCAATCAGGGCCCGCAGAATGGCGTGACTGTGCGGCTCCTGCTGCGACGCCGGCAGCCGGTCTACCGTCTGCGGCTGGCCCTGTGGCGCGTTGGCGTTATTCTGCTGCCACTGCTGCCACGCCTTGAAAGCGACCACACCCAGCGCTGCCATGCCGCCGTATTTGACCGCCTTGCCACCCATCTTGCGGGCCTTCTTGTTGCCCAGCAGCAGGCCCACGGCACCCGCAGCCAACGCGCCACCGCCGGCACCGGATAACAGGCTGCCAAGCTGGCTGGCGCCACCGCCGGACTGACTGCCTTGGCGCGAATTGGTGCTGCTGTTACCAGAGAGTGCACCACTGGCGGACTTCAACAACTGATCAAGCAACCCTTGGGTATTCATTCAAGACTCCTTATCCAGACAGAACGCAGGCCCAGCCGCTCCCGCATAGTGCCTGCTTGGACCATCATTTGCAGGTGATCACTCCGTGGCAAGCTGTTGCGATATTTTTCTGCCGCTCGCCAAGGGCGCGCCAGAGCGCTTAACTGAGAGAACTGAAGGTACCGCGTAACCCAGGGCCAGGAACCCCCACGGATCGGAGTGACAACATGCACAACAACAACACAGGCAAGACCCTGCTGGTGCTCGGCGGCAGCGGGCTGGTCGGCATGGAAATACTGCGCCAGGCGCTGGCCGATCCGCAGATCAGCCGGGTGGTGGCGCCCACGCGCCGCCCACTGCCGACGGCGGTCAATCATTACGCCCATCTGGATAACCCGCAGGTCGACTTTGACAACCTGCCCGAAGACGCCGACTGGTGGCACTGCGACGCGGTCGTCTGTGCGCTGGGCACCACCCGCAAGCACGCCGGCTCGCGCGAGGCCTTTCGCGCGGTCGACCGGGGCTATGTCAGCACCTGCGCCCGACTGGCCCGCCGGGCCGGCACACGCGCCTTTGAGCTCAATTCCTCTATTGGCGCCAGTCCGCGCTCCGGCTCGTTTTATTTACGCGTAAAGGGCGAGGTAGAGCAGGACCTCGGCGCCATGGACTTTCGCTCCCTCAGCCTGGTGCGACCCTCGCTGCTGGACGGCGCCCGGTCCGAAGATCGCCCTGGCGAACTGGTCGGCCTGCTGGTATCACGCGCATTCAAGCCGGTGATGCCCAAGCGCTTGCAGGCAGTCAAGGCCAGCGACGTGGCCGCCACCATGCTGCAGGCGGCGATCATGGCACCCACCGGCCGGCATGTTATTGAGTCCAACGCCATCGTACGTCACCGCTGAACCAGACCTCTGAACGGCGGTAAAACGCCGTTCTGCCGACCGCATCAATAATGGCCTTTTGATTTCACTGTATACTGTGTCTGGTCCCGCCGCCGTCTCGGCAGCGGGAACGGGCAGGCGACCCAAACCGTCTAGAATGCACACAGGTCCAGCGGAAAACAGAACAATCATGATCGTCTACAGCAACATGCGCTTTCTGGTAGTGGATGACTTCAGCGACTTCCGCTCATCGGTCAAGGGCATGCTCGGGCAGATGGCCGCCCAGCACATCGACATTGCCGCCAACGGCGAGGAAGCACTCAGCCTCTGCCGCAAGACGCGGTATGACGTCATCCTGCACGACTACAACCTGGGTGAAGGCAAAAACGGCCAGCAGGTGCTCGAAGAGCTGCACCATGAAAAGCTGATCAGCCCCCACTGCATATTCGTCATGGTCACGGCCGAGAGCAGTCAGGCAATGGTCATGGCCGCGCTTGAGTTTGAACCCGACGCCTACCTGACCAAGCCCTTCAACCGTGCCAGCCTGCAGCAGCGCCTCGACAAACTGGTCGAGCGCAAGCGCGTACTCGCGCCCATCCTGGATGCCCTGGCCCGCGAGGATCATGCCGCCGTGGTTAACGCTTGCAACGCCTTGCTGCAACGTGACCCGCGTCTGGCACCGCTGTGCCAACGCTACAAGGCCAACGCGCTGGCGGCCCTGCAACGCCACGACGAGCTGGAACAGCTGCTGCAGGGTATCCTGTCCCAGCGCCCACTGCCCTGGGCGCTGATGAAACTGGCCGACCATCTGCTGCAACGCGGCCAGCTGGACCAGGCCGAGGCGCTCTACGAGCAGAGTATCGAGCAGTTTCCGATGCTGCCGGCGGCCTTTGACGGGCTGGCCCGGGTAAAGCTGGCACGCGGCGAGACCCTCAAGGCGCAGGTGTTTCTTGAGCAGGCGGTTAAGATCTCCCCCAACAACCCGCAACGACAGGCCGAGCTGGGCCGCGTCGCGCGCACCAACGAAGACCCGGAGCGCGCCGTGCGCGCCTACCGACAGGCGGTCACCCTGGGCCGCCACTCGGCCTTTCGCAACCCTGAACACCACCTCAACCTGGCCGACAGCCTCAAGGTGCAGGCCGGCGATACCGCGCCCAACCCGCGTGTTCAACTGGAAATCCGCCAGACCCTGGAAGACCTGACCCGTAGCTGGAAGGACGATCAGGGGCTGGGTGCCCGCGCCGACCTGCTGCAGGCTGATGTGCTGCGCCGCAGCGGCAAGCAGGCCGAAGCCGAACAGCTGCTGCGCAATGCCGGCGACAAGCTGGCCAATATGGAGACCTTCTTCAGCGCCGATACCGCCCTCGCCGTTGCCGAGCAGCTGCGCGAACTGGGTCGCGGTGAGCAGGCCGATCAACTGCTGGGCACCTGTGCCGAGATGTACGGCGACGACCCTGCTGTAATGGCCGGCATTGCTGCTCAAACCAGCAACCCCGGCATTCTGCACGGCGGCGAGGAAGCCGCAGCGCGCAACCGGGAGGGCATGCGTAACTATCAGCAGCAACAGTATCCTGCAGCGCTGGCGGCGTTTCGTGACGCTCTGGCACTCCAGCCACGCAACATCAGCTATGCGCTCAACACCGCCCAGTCGCTGCTGCGCCTGCTGCTGTCAGCACCAGACGATGCGCTGCTGACCGAATGCCGTGCCTGCCTGGCGCAAGTGCGCAGCCTGCCCACCAGTGACCCGCGGCACGCCCGCTACCGCAAACTGCTGGAGAAGGTCGACTCGCTGTGAGCACGCGAAACGACGACGAGCAACTCGACTTCTCGACTGTCATCGCCTCCACCGTGCATGACATGAAGAACTCCCTCGGCCTGCTGATGCAGTCCTACGGACAGTTGCTCGCCCAGCTACCACCGGCGGCGGCCGATGCTGACGAGCGCGGCGTGATCGAGTACGAATCCATGCGCCTGAACGGCATGCTGGTGCAGATGCTTGGGCTGTACAAACTGGAGGTCAATCAGCTGCCGCTGCGCCCCAGTTACCTGGAGCTGGACGATTTTCTGCAGGCCCAGCTGGCGCGCCACGACGATATCCTGCGCGCTCGCCGGATACAGGGTAGCTTCGAGGTGGCCGACGACGGGCTGATGGGGTTTTTCGACGGCGAACTGGTCGGCTCAGTGGTCGGCAACGTGATCAACAACGCCATCCGCTACACCCACTCGGCCATCCACCTGGCCGCGCGCATGGACGGGGAGCAGCTGCTGATCAGCATCAGCGACGACGGTGCTGGCTATCCGCAAGCCATGCTCGACAACCAGTCAGACTACGTCTTGGGCATCAACATGAGCACTGGCAGCACCGGCTTGGGGCTGTACTTTGGCGAGCGCATCGCCCGCCTGCATCGTCGCAACGGCGTAGCGGGGCACATCGAACTGAGCAATCAGGGCGCACTGGGAGGCGGTGAGTTTCGTATCTGGCTGCCCTGACGCATCCAGGTGTACCCTGAGCCCACCCCAGCCCGCGCAGCCGCCCCAGATGATGCTCACCCCCATAGCCCCAACCAACGCCTGCCAGCGATGCCCAGCCTAAGCATTCTGCTCTGGCGCGCCCTGGCCTCGGTGTGCATCGCGCTGGGTGCCATCGGCGTGGTGCTGCCCGGCCTGCCCACAACGCCCTTTCTGCTGGTTGCTGCCTGGGCAGGAGCGCGCGGCTGGCCGGCCATGGAGGCACGCCTGCTGGCTCATCCCAAATACGGCCCGTTGATTCGCGACTGGCGCACCCGGCGGGCAGTGCCGCGCCGCGCCAAGTGGGCCGCCAGTGTGGTAATGGCGAGCAGCGTGCTCAGCCTGTGGCTGCTGCCGACACCCAGCTGGTTACGTATTGGCCTGCCGCTGTTTCTGCTGGCGGTGGCCTGCTGGCTCTGGAGCCGACCCGAGCCCGCCCCTGAGGCGCCGCACTAGCGCGGCATCATGCGCACGCCATCAACCTCGCTAAGCGGCTGAGGATGCCCCAGATGGAACCCTTGCGCGTAGTCCACACCCAGCTCTCGCAGCTGTTCCAGAATGGTTTCGCTCTCGACAAACTCCGCGACGGTCTGTAGCCCCATCTCGTGGCCAATGGTGTTGATGGAGGCGACCATCGCGCGGGCGATCGGATCGGTGGCAATGTCCTTGACGAAGACGCCATCAATCTTCAGGTAATCCACCGGCAGGGACTTGAGGTAGGCAAAGGACGACAGCCCGGAGCCAAAGTCATCCAGGGCAAACTGGCAGCCGATATCCTTGAGCCGGCGCATGAATTCGATAGCCTTGCCCAGGTTGGCGATGGCGCTGGTTTCGGTAATCTCAAAGCAGATATGCCCAGCCGGTACCCGGTGGCGCTCCAGTGCGTCCAGTACGAAGGTCAGAAAGCTCTCCTCCCCCATGGAGGCGGCCGACAGGTTAATCGAGTAATTGCCTAGCGGCCCGCTGCGACGGCGGTTGTAATCGCCCAGCCAGGCGAGGAAGTTGCCAACCACCCAGCGATCAATGGCAGATGCCAGGTCATAGCGCTCGGCCGCCGGCATAAAGGCGCCAGGCGGAATCACCCGCTCATCCTCACCCAGCATACGTACCAGCACCTCAAAACCGGGCTGGCGGTCCAGCTCGCTGATCGGGTAGATCGGCTGTACATAGAGCCGCAACAGGTCGGCATCCAGCGCCTGACGCAAGCGGTTGACCCATTGCATTTCCCCGCGCCGCTCCTGCATCTGCGCATCATCGGCCTGGTACAGATGAATGCGGTTGCGGCCGGCGTCCTTGGCCGCGTAACAAGCGCTGTCAGCTGCGCTGAGTAGCACATCCAGACTGGCCAACTGCTCCTCAATCTGCACCAGTCCGATACTTACGCCGACAGCGAAGGTCTTGCCCTGCCAGCTGAAACGAAACTCTTCCACCAGTGCGCGCAAGCCCTCGACAATCGGCACAGCCTCTTCCAGCGTACAGCCGCACAATAACAAGCCAAACTCGTCCCCGCCCAGGCGGGCCAACACGTCAGAGCTGCGAATATGGCCCTGGAACAGCTTGGCCAACTGGCGCAGCAGCTCGTCACCAGCGGCGTGACCACAGGTATCGTTGACGATCTTGAACTGGTCCAGATCCATGTAGCAGAGCACCTGATCGCCGCCACTGGCCAGCTGACGCTGCAGGGCCAGGCCCACCCGGCGCTCGAACTCCTTGCGATTGGCCAGACCGGTCAGGGTGTCGTGCGCAGCCTGGTGTGACAGCTCACGGGCCAGCCGCCGGTTGGCACTGACATCACGGAACGTCAGCACCGCACCGATGATGTGGCCTTCGGCATCACGGATCGGCGCTACCGCATCCTGCACCGTCACCTCACTGCCGTCACGCCGTCGCAACTGCGACATGCTGCCGGGTTGTCGACTGAGTGCCTGACGGTAGCGCCGCAGCATGGCACTGACCGGGTTGAGCAGGCTGTCACCGGTGACCTCGTCGAACAGGCAGTAAATCTCGTCCAGAGGGCGATCGTGGGCCTCGTCCTCACGCCAGCCGGTCAATTGCTCGGCGACCGGATTGAGATAGCGCACACGGGCATCCGGACCGGTGGTGATCACCCCGTCGCCAATGGATGCCAGGGTCACCTGCGCCAGCATCTTCTCTTGAAACAGCTGCTGTTCAATGCGCCGACGCTCGGTGATATCGCGGATCAGACAGGTGTAGTGATCATCCTCCAGCGCGCCCTGACTGACCGTCAGTTCGGCTACAAACTGGTCATGCTCGTTACGACTGAACAGCACCTCCTGCTTGGTCTCACTGCCGGCTTCTGGCAGCGGCAGCCCCGTCCAATTACGCTCGGCGACCAAGCGCTCCATGGGCTGTCCAATCAGCAACCCGGCAGGCAAGCCAAACAGACGCTCGGCGCCGGGGTTACAGGTAGCCAGCACGCCCTCCCGGTTGCAGGTCACCACGCCATCGCGAATGTCGCGGATGATGCTCTGGGTCACACCCACCGCACGCCGCAGGGCGTGAATCACCTGGTTGTACTGGGCGGCGATCTGGCCAACCTCGGTAAAAGGTTCGACCGGCACATCGCGCTCAAAGCGCCCCTCACGCTGGTGCGCCGCCATCGCTTCCAGCAGCTCGATCAGCTCGGTGCGTGCACCGTGCTCTGAGACGTTCAAACCCGCCAGCTCATCCTCCGGCGTGACACGCATCGGCCAGAAGCGGTTGATCACCCGCAGCAGCAGCCAGGTCAGGCCAAAGGCCCAGACACCAGCCACCAGCACGCCCTCCAGCTGAACCACCAGTTGCTGCAAACGATTCAGCCCCGTGCCCAAGCGCAGCGGGTCAGCGAACAGCGCCACCGCCAGCGTGCCCCAGATGCCGCTGGCCAGATGCACCGGTACCGCACCAACGGCGTCGTCTACCCGCAGGCGCGTCAGCAGCCGATCCGCCAGATACATCACCACCGCACCAATCAGGCCGATGAAGAACGCGGCCGGGGCATCCACCGCGTGGGCGCCAGCGGTCACCGCCACCATGCCGGCAATCAGGCCGTTCAGCGGATATACCGGATCAATCAGGCGCCAGCGCCACCAAGACATCAACATGCCGCCCAAGGTACCGGCGATGGCTGCCAGCACGGTGTTGGCAATGATACCGGGCACCCGGCCATCAAAGCTCAGGGTGCTGCCGCCGTTAAACCCAAACCAGCCGAACATCAGCATCAATGCGCCAAGCATCGCCAGCGGCAGGTTGGAGCCCGTCAGGCTGCGGCCATCACGGTCCTGCTCATAGCGGCCCTGGCGAGGCCCCAACAGCAGGATCACCGCCAACGCTACCCAGCCGCCAACGCTGTGCACCACCGTCGACCCGGCAAAGTCGACAAAGCCACGCGCCGCCAGCCAGCCGCTACCCTCGGCAAATACCCCGCCCCAGGCCCAGTGCCCAAACAGCGGATAAATTAAGCCGGCGATCAACAGGGTAACCAGCAGGTAGGCGCTGAAGCGCATGCGCTCGGCGGCCGCGCCAGACACGATGGTGGCGGCGGTAGTGCAGAACATCGCTTGAAACAGAAAGAAGGCCGCAGGCCAGGTGGCCGTGAACGAAGGCATCGCAAAGCCCTCGCCAAACCAGCCACTGGCGCTGGCACCAAACATCAGACCGAAACCGAACAACCAGTAGCAGAAGACCGCGACGCTGAGATCGGCCATATTCTTGACCGCCACGTTGATCGCATTCTTGCTGCGCGTAAGGCCCGACTCCAAACAGAGAAAGCCGATCTGCATGTTGAACACCAGACCGGCACACAGAACCAGCCATAGAACATCAATCATCGAGATGGGCATGGGTGCACCTGTTCTAATTGGAAACTGGCACTTTGATAGCGCAGCCAAATCGGTCGTGCACCGCACTGGTGCGCGGAGTAAGGCGGGAGAGGCTATCCGGCTCAGGATAGTGCAGGGCAATGCAGGTTCTGTACCAAAAGTCGTCGATTTGGTCAGAAACGTGTCGCCAGAAAGGCGTCAATGCACGCGCCAGGACGGCGCAGGAAAGGAGGGTAGACGCGCAACGCCCGGCGGGAGCATCAGCCCCCGCCGGTGTCGGTGTCATCAGTCAGCGATGTGCACCAGTTGCTTGCCGAAGTTCTTGCCGTTCAGCATGCCTTTGAACGCCTCAACGGCGTTGTCCAAGCCTTCGGCGACGGTTTCGCTGTACTTCAGCTTGCCCGAAGCCACCTGCTCAGCCAGCAGCGCGGTGATTTCCTGGTGCTTGTCCTGCCACTCGGTGACCAGGAAGAAGCGATGCTCCGGCTTGGGATCCAGCGCACCAAAGATATGGAACGGGGTTTCGACCTTGCTCTGATCTTCCGCGTTGTAGGCCGACACGTAACCACAGATCGGCACACGGGCACCCGGGTTGATCAGCTTGGCAACGGCCTTGGCAACAGCGCCGCCAACGTTTTCGAAGTACACGTCGATGCCGTTCGGGCAAGCAGCTGCCAGGTCAGCGTCCAGGTTGCCCGCCTTGTAATCGATGCAGGCATCAAAACCCAGCTCCTCGACTACGTAACGGCACTTCTCCGGACCGCCAGCAATACCCACCACGCGGCAGCCTTCCTGCTTGGCGGTCTGGCCCACAACGGTACCAACCGGGCCGGAAGCGGCAGCGACCACAACAGTCTCACCCGACTTTGGCTTACCAACGTACATCAGGCCGCAGTAACCGGTGCGGCCCGGCATGCCAGCCACACCCAGGTAAGTCTGCAGCGGCACGCCCTGATCCTTGATCTTGTAGACCATCTCGGCGTTGCCCGGGATGATGCAGTACTCCTGCCAGCCGGAGTAAACGGTGACCACATCACCTACCTGATAGTTGTCTGACTTGGACTCGACAACACGACCAACGCTCTCGCCGACAATCGGCGCACCGATTTCAATCGGGTCCATATAGCCCTTGCTGTCGTTCATGCGCGGGCGCATGTAGGGGTCCAGCGACAGCCACAGGGTCTTGATCAGGACTTCGCCGTCCTTCAGAGCGCGAACCGGCTCTTCCTTCAAAACCAGATCGCCGTCCTGGATTTCACCCTGCGGGCGCTTGTTCAGCACAATCTTGCGGTTGGTATGGGCAGACATGGATGCCTCCTCGCTAACAATGAATGAGCGACCAGCCACTGGCCGCGAACTCCCGGATCATAAACCAGTCACGGGGCCTGTCAGCCTTTCGGCCCCTACTATTCATGCACTTGATTGAACGCCAATCCGCAGGCCGAAACGCGCTCAGCCAAGCTCGCTGATCTGCAGCGCACCGCCGTCACTGATCACCCGGTTGCGCCCGTAGGCCTTGCCACGGTAAAGGCGCTGGTCGGCCCGGCGATAGAGGTCTTCGGCATCCAGCGCATCGCTGGGCCAATGGGCCACACCAAAGGTCGCCGTCAGCAGCAACTCCTGCTGGTCACCCCAGCGTAGCGGCGTCTCCTGCAATTGACTGCAGAGCATGCGGACCAATTGCTCGGCGGCGTGGGCATCGGTGCTGCGCAGCAACAGACCAAACTCCTCCCCGCCAAGCCGACCGATCACATCGGTCTTGCGCAGGCGCCCTTGCAGCACGGTGCACAGATGGCGCAACGCACGATCACCTACCTCGTGACCCCAGCCATCGTTAACCTGCTTGAAGTGATCAACATCCAGCAACACCAGGGCAAAACCGTCACCGCTGCGCTGTCCCTGCTCGATACATTGCTCAAACAACTGCTGGAATCGGCCCCGGTTATACACCCCGGTGAGTGCATCGGTTTCTGCCAAGCGCTCCAGGGTGTGCTGGGCATTGGCGCGGCGCACTTCATAAAAGTGCACGAACAGCAGAATCATCAAACCGCAGATCACCGCATTGCCCAGGTCGATCAGCCCGTGCGCTGATTGCAGATCAGCGTAGCGAATCACATACAGCACCACCGCCAGCAACATGAAGGGCAACGACAAAAACAACCCGGCTTTGCGCCCCAACAGCAGATACGCCAGCATGGGCACCATGTAGACCCAGACAAAGGCCGTCGTAGAGGCATCGGGCATCAACATGATGTAGATTTGAAAGCAGAAGGTGGGCAGCAGGTAGGCGTAGATCCAGGGGGTCAACGAGCACACTCGGCGAATGTGCCAGGCCGACCAGAGCAGCAGGCCGCCCACGGCAATCTCCAGGCAGGCCAGCAGACTGTTGTCGTTATCAAACTGCGACAGGGCGAAGCCCCAGAGCAGGGCGCCGGTAGACACAAAGATCAACTGCAGCAACGAGCGGCGCGCCTGTTCGCCCAGGCCGTTACCGGCCGCCTCGTCCATTGGGAACTTCCCGTTCACGTTGTCTGCCTCTCCTTGCTCGCGCCCGCTGCCGGCGGAGTATAGCCCAGTGCAGGCTGCCCTCAGAACAGCACGCCAGCTAGTCCGCGTAGCTCTCCAGCAAGTGCTGATCCTTCAGGCGCACATAGTTGGCAGCGGAGTAAGTGAAGAACTCGCGCTCCTTGTCGGTCAGCACACGCACCTGCTTGGCCGGGCTGCCCATGTACAGATACCCGCTTTCCAGTGTTCGGCTGGCCGGCACCAGCGACCCTGCGCCGATGATCACCTCGTCCTCAACCACCGCCCCGTCCATAACGATACTGCCCATACCTACCAGCACCCGATCACCGATGCTGCAGCCGTGCAGCAGCACCTTGTGGCCGATAGTGACATCACTGCCGATGGTCAACGGGTAGCCATCCGGGTTGAAGGGCCCGGCATGGGTGATGTGCAGCACGCTGCCATCCTGCACGCTGGTACGGTCACCGATACGAATGCGGTGCATGTCGCCGCGAATGATCGTCCCCGGCCACACCGAGCAGTCATCACCCAGCTGCACATCACCCAGCACCACCGCCGACGGATCAACAAATACCCGATCACCCAATACCGGCTGCCAGTCCCTGAATCCACGTACGTTCATTAACTCACCCTTGAATTCTGGCGCTATCGCCGTCATTAAAAACATCTAACGCCGTTACGATACCAAGTGCGCTCAAGTTGATTACCATGGACGCATTGTAAGTCATCGATCGAATCAGGATACCCGCCATGCCCAATCCGCTGCTGCAACCCTACGATCTGCCGCCCTTTGCCGAGATCCGCGCCGAACACGTCAAGCCCGCCATCGAGCAGATTCTGGCCGACAACCGCGCAGAGCTTGATGCCTTACTGGCCAACCCGCCGGCACAGTGGACCTGGGCCAACCTGATCGAGCCGCAGGATGACATGGGCGAGCGCCTTGGCCGCGCCTGGTCACCAGTCAGCCACCTCAACGCGGTGATGAACAGCCCAGAGCTGCGCGAAGCGTACGAGAGCTGCCTGCCGCTGCTGAGCCAGTACTACACCGAGATGGGGCAAAATCAGGCGCTGTTCGACGCCTACCAACAACTGGCCGACAGCGACGAATTTGCCAAGCTGGACCAGGCTCAGCAAACCATCCTTGAGCACGCCCTGCGCGACTTCAAGCTGTCCGGCATCGCCCTGCCGCCCGAGCAGCAAAAGCGCTATGGCGAACTGCAGATGCGCCTGTCCGAGCTGCAGAGCACCTTCTCCAATCAGGTGCTGGATGCCACCCAGGCCTGGACCAAACATATTACCGATGCAGCCCAGCTAGACGGCCTGCCCGAATCTGCGCTGGCGCAGGCCAAGCAGGCTGCCGAAGCCCGTGAGCTGGACGGCTGGCTAATTACGCTGGAATTCCCAAGCTACTTCCCGGTGATGACCTACGCTACCGACCGCGCACTGCGTCAGGAGGTGTACACCGCCTTCTGCACCCGCGCATCGGATCAGGGCCCGAACGCCGGCCAGTTCAACAACGGCCCGGTGATCGACGAAATTCTGGTATTGCGTCAGGAGCTGGCCGAACTGCTGGGCTTTGCCAACTACGCCGAGCTGTCACTGGCGACCAAGATGGCCGAGAGCACCGATCAGGTACTGGGCTTCTTGCGCGACCTGGGCGAGCGCAGCAAACCCTTCGCCCAACAGGATCTGGCGGCACTGAAAGCCTTCGCCGCCGAGCAGGGCTGCGACGACCTGCAGCCCTGGGACGTAGGCTTCTACAGCGAGCAGCTGCGCCAGCAGCGCTACGCCATCTCGCAGGAAATGCTGCGCCCCTACTTCCCGGTCGATACAGTGATCAACGGCATGTTCGGCATCGTGCAGAAACTGTACGGCATTGAGCTGCGTGAAGTCGCCGAGTTCGAGCGTTGGCACAAGGACGCCCGCCTGTTCGAGGTGATCGAACAGGGCGAAGTCATCGGCCGCTTCTTCCTTGATCTGTACGCCCGTGCCAACAAGCGCGGCGGCGCCTGGATGGACGGCTGTCGTGACCGTCGTCTGCTGCCTGACGGCGCCCTGCAGCGCCCGATTGCCTATCTGGTGTGCAACTTCACGCCAGCCGTTGGCGGCAAGCCGGCACTGCTGACCCACGATGAGGTCACCACCCTGTTCCACGAGTTTGGCCACGGTCTGCACCACCTGCTGACCCGGGTGAACTACGCCTCCGCCAGCGGCATCAACGGCGTCGCCTGGGATGCGGTCGAGCTGCCGAGCCAGTTTATGGAGAACTGGTGCTGGGAGCCGGACGGTCTGGCGCTGATTTCCAGCCACTATGAAACCGGCGAGCCGCTGCCGCAGGACCTGCTGGACAAGATGCTGGCAGCCAAGAACTTCCAGTCGGGCCTCGGCATGCTGCGCCAGATCGAGTTCTCGTTGTTCGACTTTGAACTGCACGTACGCAAGCA
>DBHE01000104.1 GCA_002296055.1 Pseudomonadaceae bacterium UBA836 | reverse complement strand
CCGCGTGTATTCCCACGCCCAGTCACTGGCCCAATGCCGCAAGTGGCTGGATGCCCATTACCCGAACGTTGAGCGTGTGGCCGTTGCCAGCAACGCCGATGCGGCGCGCCGGGTAAAAGGGGAGTGGAACTCGGCGGCGATTGCCGGCGACATGGCGGCTGACCTGTACGAGCTGACGCGTCTGGCCGAGAAAATCGAAGACCGCCCGGATAACTCCACGCGTTTTCTGATTATCGGTAACCAGCAAGTCCCGCCGACCGGCGACGACAAGACCTCGGTCATCGTTTCCATGCGCAACAAGCCGGGTGCGCTGCATCACCTGCTCGAACCGTTCCACTCTAACGGTATCGACCTGAGCCGCATCGAAACCCGCCCTTCGCGCAGTGGCAAGTGGACCTACGTGTTCTTTATCGACTTCTTCGGTCACCAGCACGACCCGCTGATCAAGGATGTGCTGGAGAAAATCAGCGACGACTCGGTGGCGCTCAAAGTGCTGGGGTCGTATCCGAAGGCGGTGCTCTAAATCATCAGCGACAAGCTGCAAGCCGCAAGCTGCAAGCAACTGCGGCCTGGTGTGACTTGAAGCTTGCTGCTTGTAGCTTGAGGCTTGGTTTCTATGAGTTGTGATTTCCTCAGCCTGGCGCGGCCAGGTGTGCAGAAGCTGTCTCCCTATGTGCCGGGCAAACCGGTAGAGGAGTTGGCGCGAGAGTTTGGCTTGCGGCCGCAGGATATCGTCAAGCTGGCCAGTAACGAGAATCCGCTGGGCCCAAGCCCGACGGTACGTGAGGCTGTCGCTGCGGCATTGGCAGAGTTGACCCGTTACCCTGATGGCAATGGCTTTGCGCTAAAGCAGGCGCTGGCGGCGAAGCTGGGCGTGGATACCGCAAGCATCACCCTGGGTAACGGCTCCAATGACATTCTCGAGCTGGTGGCCCGTGCTTTTGTCGGTCCCGAGCATGAGGTGGTGTTCAGCGATCACGCCTTTGCTGTTTATCCCATCGTTACCCAGGCGGTGGGTGCCAAGGCGGTGTCTGTGCCGGCCAAGGACTGGGGGCATGACCTGGATGCTATGGCGGCGGCCATCACCCCGGCGACCCGGGTGGTCTTTATTGCCAACCCCAACAACCCCACCGGCACTTGGATTGAGCGCGCCGCACTTGAGGCCTTCCTTGACCGCGTGCCGGAGAACGTTATCGTTGTGCTGGACGAGGCGTACACCGAGTACGTCGAGACCGACGACGTGCCTAACGGCGTTGATTACCTGCCGCGTTATGCCAACCTGCTGGTCTCGCGTACCTTCTCCAAGGCCTATGGCCTGGCTGCGCTGCGTGTTGGCTATGGCTTATCCAGTCCGGTGATTGCCGATGCCCTGAATCGCGTACGCCAGCCGTTCAACGTCAACAGCCTTGCCTTGGCGGCAGCGCTGGCGGCCCTGCAGGACGAGGCCTACCTGATCGAAAGCCGGCGCATCAATCGCCAGGGTATGCAGCAGCTGGAAGACGGCTGCGCGGCCCTTGGTCTGAGCTGGATCCCCTCACGCGGCAACTTCCTTGCAATCGACGTGGGCCGTGAAGCGGCACCGATCTTTCAGGCGCTGCTGCGCGAGGGCGTGATTGTGCGTCCGGTGGCCAACTACGGCATGCCGAATCACCTGCGCGTGACCATTGGTTTGCCAGAAGAAAACCAACGTTTCCTGGATGCGCTCAAGCAGGTACTGAATCGTGGCTGATGTAACCGGCCTGTCACCAGTAACACCGACAATCGGGCGCCTTGCGGTAATTGGGCTTGGCCTGATCGGCGGCTCCTTTGCCAAGGGCATGCGCCAGAGCGGCCTGTGCCGTGAGGTGATTGGTTGTGATCTGGACCCGGTCTCACGCCGTCAGGCGGTGCCGCTGGGTGTGGTCGACAAGGTCACGGCTAATCTGGTTGAGGCAGTGCAGGGCGCGGACCTGATCATGCTGGCCGTGCCCGTGCTGGGTATGCGCGCGGTGTTGGCGCAACTGGCGGCGCTGGAGTTGGGTGACGCCGTGATTACGGATGTGGGTAGCACCAAGGGTGCGGTCGCCCAGGCGGTGGAAGAGGTGTTTGGCGCGGTGCCAGCCAACTTTGTGCCGGGCCATCCGATTGCTGGCTCGGAAAAAAGCGGCGTCGAGGCGGCGCGGGCAGATCTATTCCGCCACCACAAGGTGATTCTCACACCGCTTGAGCAGACGGCGGCGGAGGCGGTCAGCCTGGTACAGCGTTGCTGGCAGGCGCTGGATGCCGATGTAGAGAGTATGTCGCTGGCCGACCATGATGAAGTCCTGGCGGCCACCAGCCACTTGCCGCATCTGCTGGCGTTTTCGCTGGTTGATACGCTGGCCTCGCGTAACGAGAATCTGGAGATTTTCCGCTACGCGGCCGGTGGCTTCCGGGACTTTACCCGTATTGCCGCGAGTGATCCGGTGATGTGGCGCGATGTTTTTCTGGCAAATCGGGATGCGGTACTGCGCAGCCTTGATGCCTTTACCCAGGATCTGGGTCGACTGCGTGAGGCGGTGGAAACCCGCGACGCCAACACGCTGCTCGGTGTGTTTACCCGAGCCAAGTCGGCACGAGAGCATTTCAGCACTATTCTGGCCCGCAGGGCCTACATGGAACCTATGCAAACTCAAGAATTCAACTTCATCGCCAGCCCCGGCGGCAAGGTCAACGGCAGTATCCGCGTGCCCGGTGACAAGTCCATTTCCCATCGCTCGATCATGCTCGGCTCCCTGGCCGAGGGCGTGACCGAGGTTGAAGGCTTCCTGGAAGGCGAAGACAGCCTGGCAACCCTGCAGGCATTCCGTGACATGGGTGTGGTGATTGAAGGCCCGCACCATGGTCGTGTGACCATCAATGGTGTCGGTCTGCACGGTCTGCAGGCGCCACCCGGCTCGCTGTATTTGGGCAACTCCGGCACGTCCATGCGCCTGCTGTCGGGCCTGCTGGCTGGGCAGGACTTTGACACCGTGCTGACCGGCGATGCCTCGCTGTCCAAGCGCCCGATGGGTCGCGTGGCCAAGCCGCTGCGCGAAATGGGTGCTCAGATCGACACCGGTGATGAGGGTCGTCCGCCGCTGCGCATCAAGGGTGGCAGCCGCATGATGGGTATGGACTACCAGATGCCCATGGCCAGTGCTCAGGTCAAATCCTGCATTCTGCTGGCGGGCCTGTACGCCTCCGGCACTACCTCGGTGACCGAGCCTGCGCCTACCCGTGACCACACCGAGCGCATGCTCAAGGGCTTCGGTTACCCGGTCAAGGTCGATGGCGCCACGGCCACCATCGAATCCGGCCACACCCTCAAGGCCTGTCGCATTGATGTGCCGGCGGACATCTCGTCCGCTGCGTTCTTCATGGTCGCGGCCAGCATCTGCGAAGGCGCTGACCTGACGCTGGAGCACGTGGGCATCAACCCGACGCGCATCGGCATCATCAATATCCTGCGCGCCATGGGCGGTGATCTGGAGCTGCTTAACGAGCGCGAAGTCGGTGGTGAACCGGTGGCTGATATCCGCGTGCGTTACGCACCGCTCAAGGGTATCGATATTCCGGTTGATCAGGTGCCGCTGGCGATTGACGAGTTCCCGGTACTGTTCGTGGCCGCGGCCTGTGCCGAAGGCCGGACCATCCTGCGTGATGCTGAAGAGCTGCGCGTAAAAGAGTCCGACCGCATTCAGGTCATGGCTGATGGCCTGCAGGCGCTGGGCGTCAAGGCAGAGCCGACGCCTGACGGCATCATTATCGACGGCGGCGCCATTGGCGGTGGCAGCGTTGAAAGCCATGGCGACCACCGTATCGCCATGTCGTTC
>DBHE01000073.1 GCA_002296055.1 Pseudomonadaceae bacterium UBA836 | reverse complement strand
TCGCGCCAGAAGTCGCCCACCGTCTGCTGCTGGCGGTTGTAGTAGTCAGCCGAGCTTTTCAGGTTGCGCATGATGCGGTCGCCCGAGTGCGGGTGCTTGTCGGTCAGCTGCACCACGTACTCGCGGTCGTAGCGAAACGGCTCGCGCCCTTGCGGCTCGATGACAATCGCCCCGTAGGCGCCGTCCGGCTCCTGAAAACCCGAATGGCTGTGAAACCAGTAGGTGCCGGACTGCTTGATCGGGAAGCGATAGGTGAAGGTCTCGCCCGGCGCAATACCGGGGTAGCTCAGCCCCGGTACGCCATCCATTTGATAGGGCAAGATCAACCCGTGCCAGTGCACCGAGGTGGGCTCATCCAGATTGTTGGTCACGTGAATAGTGACGTCTTCGCCTTCACGAAAGCGCAGAATTGGGCCGGGCGAGGCGCCGTTATAGCCAATGCCCTGCTTGCGGAAATCGCCGGTGTCGATGGTCACCCGGTCGACGGTCAGGTTGTATTCACCGGCCCAGCTGATCAGCGGCAGCAGCGCCAACGCGGCGGCAAACCCCTTACTCAACATGAATGCCTCCGACCATCCCGGCCTGATAGTGGCCAGGCACGTTGCATGCGAACTCCAGGCTGTCGGCGCTGGCGAAGGTCCAGACCAGCTCCGCCTCCTGCCCCGGCTCCAGCAGCAGACTGTTGGCGTGGTTATGTTCCATGGTGTGACCGCCGCCCATGTCCATCTTCATGCGCTCATGATTGAGGTGATCGCCCTGGATCACGCCGTGATCAACCATCATCTGCATCTGCCCTTGATGGGCCTCGTGCATGGCTGCGGTGCCGATGTTGAACTCGTGCACCAGCGCACCCTCGTTACGCACCTTCAGGCGCACCGTCTCGCCCGCAGCAAAGCTCAGCTGCTCGGGTTCGAAGTAGTTGTCGTGCATGACAATCTCGATGGTGCGGCTGACCTGTTGCGCGTCGCCGGGCTGACCGCCCTCGCCCGCCGCCGCGCCCGCGGCCGTTGTTGCGCCGAGCAGCAGTGCTGCGACCAGCCCGTTCACTGTGCGATTCATGCGTGTATCTCCTATTGCTGAAAGGCCCGCCAACGGACGCAGAATTGACAACCACCCCGGTTGCCGATGCACTCTCTGCTCCACCCGTCGGGAATGGGCACAGCTTGCCGAGCGAAACTGAATCCTGACTGAACCCCACAGAGAAAAGAGAAACCGCCCATGCGCCTGCTGCTGGTGGAAGACGATGAACTGCTGCGCAGCAGCCTGCATGAGAGCCTGAACCAGGCGGGCTTTGCCGTGGATGCAACCGGCTCGGCCGCCACCGCAGACCAGTTGGCGCAGCAGGAGGACTACCGGCTGATCGTGCTGGATATCGGCCTGCCCGACGGCGACGGTCTGCAGCTGCTGGCACGCTGGCGCGACGCCGGGCGGGATCTGCCGATTCTGCTGCTGACCGCCCGCGACCGCTGGCAGGACAAGGTCAACGGCCTCAAGGCCGGCGCCGATGACTACCTGACCAAGCCCTTTCACCCGGAAGAGCTGCTGGCACGCTTACAGGCGCTGTTGCGCCGCAGCGAGGGCCGCAGTCATACGCAGATTCAGGCGGGCAACTACCTGCTCGACGAAGAACGCCAGCGCGTGCGTAGCCCCGACGGCGAGTGGCACCCGCTGACCGGCACCGAGTTTCGTCTGCTGCGCTGCCTGATGAGCCGCCCCAATCGCCTGCACCCAAAAGAAGCGCTGCTGGAGCAGCTCTACAATCTGGATGCCGAGCCGACGCTCAACACCATCGAGACCTACATTCGCCGGCTGCGCCTGCTGATCGGCCGCAACGCCATCAAAACCCAGCGAGGGCAAGGCTATGTCTTTACCGCCGAGGACTGAGCGCAGCCGCTCGATCCGCACCACGCTGCTGTTCTGGCTGCTGCCCTTTGCCACGCTGTTTATGCTGCTCGCCTGGTATCTGCACGGGGCGCTGCTGGACCGCATGTCCCGCGACTTTGTCGAGGAACGGCTGCAGCAGGAAATCACCCTGATCGAACAACAGCTGACCAATGGCGGCGGCTTGCAGACGCTGGACGGCAGCTACTTTGGCGCGTTATCGCACCACCTGTTTGCCATCCGCTTTGGCGACCAGACACGGCTCTCCCATCCGCAGTGGTCCGCCATGCTGCAGCCCTGGCTCGACTTGCCCGAGCAAGGGCTGATCGAACTGCGCGGCACCCCCGCCGGCGACACGCAAGCGCATCGCTATATGGCCTGGCGGGCAGTACGTGAGATTGGTGGGCAGCCGGTCACCATCGTTGCCGCCGAGGACTACAGCCGCCTGCAGGCCGGCACCCATGAACTGCACCTGTGGACCGCAGCGGTTGCGATTGGCCTGCTGGTGGTGCTGTTTACACTGATTCTGCTCGCGGTGCAGCTGTCGATGCGGCCGGTGCGCCAGCTGCAGCACGACTTGAAGGCACTCAAGCAAGGCAAACTGCAGCGCCTCAGCGATACCGTGCCGCACGAGTTCAGCGGCCTGATTGCCCAGCTGAACCAGTTGCTCGACACCCTGCAGCACCGCCTGCAGAAAGTGCGCGAAGCCAACGCCAACCTGTCGCACCGGATCAAAACCCCGATTGCCGCGATCAACCAGTTGGTCAGCAGCGAACAACCGATCACACCCGAGGCGCGCAGCCAGATCAGCCAGCGGCTGGACGACATCAGCCGCCAGCTCGATAGCAGCCTGCACGCCAGCCAATCCGGCGGCCCACTGGCCGGGGCCAGCTGCCTGCCACTGGAGCAAACGCGAGAACTGCTGTGGATGCTCGGCCGCCTGCACAGCAATGTGGCGTTTGACCTGGATTACACGCTGCCCGACAACGCGCGCTGGCCGATTGATGAGCAAGATTTCAGCGAACTACTGGGTAACCTCGCCGATAACGCCGGCAAGTGGGCGCGCAGCCGTGTACGCGTTCAACTAAGCGAGCAAGGCGACGTGCGCACCCTGAGCATCGAAGATGACGGCCCGGGCGTGCCGATTGAGGAGCGGGAGCAGCTTGGCACACGCGGCTGGCGGCTGGATCAGCAGATGCCCGGCCACGGCCTGGGCCTCGCCATCGTCCGCGATCTGGCAACGCGCTATCAGGGCAGAGTGCAGTTTGAAGTCAGCACACTGGGCGGGCTGCTGGTGCGCGTCGAGATTCCGAGCCAGGTCTGACCCGGCCTTGAACCACCGGACTGCCGCTCGCCCGCCAACACTGCCTGTACCACCAAAGCCAAGCCGGGGCCTGGCCCTCCCACCAGCTCTCACGTCGGCCGCCACACCACACAGCCCACCCTCCTCACACCCATAGTCCACTTCACCCACGTCATCCCCGCTCTCCATCTCACCCCGTCATCCCGCGCAGGCGGGGGTCCAGATCGAGCTCCGGGGCAGCACTGGATTCCCGCCTACGCGGGAATGACGGTAGAGGGGGCAGTAACCGGGCACATAGGCAACACCACCGGACGGGCGTCGCCCTGAAAGGCCGAGCGCCCACTCGACCAGCAACACTCCTGCATCACCAAGGCCGAGCCGGAGCTTGGCCCTCCCGGCAGCGCTCACGTCAGCCGCCACACCACACAGCCCACCCTCCTCCCACCCATAGTCCACTTCACCCCCGTCATCCCCGCGCAGGCGGGGATCCAGATCGGCTCCGAGGCAGCACTGGATTCCCGCCTACGCGGGAATGACGGTGGAGGGGGTGCTAACCCGCACATGACTTACACATCAAACCGGCCACATCGGTAGGGCCACCGGCAGGGCCTGGCCTGCTCGACCAACGTCACTCCCTGCACCACCAAGGCCGAGTTCGAGCTCGGCCCTCTCAGGCGCGCGGCGCTACCGAATACGAAAAAAAAACGGGGCGCCCAATGGGCGCCCCGTCTGGTGTTGCGAGTTCTCAGTCAGCGATTACTTCTTGCTGCTGGTGAACTCCGGATACGCTTCCATACCGCACTCGGAAATATCCACACCTTCGTACTCTTCCTCTTCGCTGACGCGCAGGCCCATCACCAGTTTGATGATGCTCCAGACGATCAGGCTGGCGATGAACACCCACAGGAAGATAACCACGATACCCATCAGCTGAGCAGTGAAGGAAGCATCGCTGTTGGTCAGGCATACAGCCAGCAGACCCCAGATACCCACTACACCGTGAACGGAGATGGCACCGACCGGATCGTCGATCTTCAGCTTGTCCAGAGCCAGGACAGAGAAGACTACGATCACGCCGCCAACAGCACCGATCAGGGTGGCTTGCAGGCCGCTCGGAGTCAGCGGTTCAGCGGTGATGGCAACCAGGCCAGCCAGGGCGCCGTTCAGAGCCATGGTCAGGTCAGCCTTGCCGAACAGGATGCGAGCCACAACCAGACCAGCGATCAGACCACCAGCAGCAGCTGCGTTGGTGTTGACGAAGATCTGAGCAACAGCGTTGGCGTCGGAGATGTTGGACACAACCAGCTGCGAGCCACCGTTGAAGCCGAACCAGCCCAGCCACAGGATGAACATACCCAGAGTAGCCAGCGGCAGGTTTGCACCCGGGATGGCGTTGATCTGGCCGTTGGAGCCGTACTTGCCCTTACGAGCGCCCAGCAGCAGCACACCAGCCAGAGCAGCAGTAGCACCGGTCATGTGAACCACACCGGAACCGGCGAAGTCCAGGAAGCCAGCTTCGTTCAGGAAGCCACCGCCCCATTTCCAGAAGCCCTGGATCGGGTAGATGAAGCCAGTCATGATCACGGCGAAGACCAGGAACGCGAACAGCTTCATGCGCTCGGCAACCGCACC
>DBHE01000033.1 GCA_002296055.1 Pseudomonadaceae bacterium UBA836 | reverse complement strand
AGCTCGCGGGCGATGATCGGGTCATCGCTGGTGTAGACCATGACGTCAAAGCCGTCCTTGATCAGCACTTCAGCAGCCTTGAGGGTTTCTACCACGTTGGGGAACAGGGTCTTCTGGTCTGCCAGCACTTCCAGCTTGACCAGCTTGTGGCCATCCAGCAGCTCACGGGCCAGACGGCAGGTGCGCACGGCCTCGTCTGCGGTGTAGCAGCCGGCGGTGTTGGGCAGGATGGTGTAGCGATCCGGCGAGACCACATCCAGCAGGTTGGGCTCGTCCGGGTTCTGGCCGATGTTGGTACGGCGAATAGCCACGGTTACGATTTCGGCGCCAGAGGCTTCAATGGCGCGGCCGGTCTCGTCCAGGTCCTTGTACTTGCCGGTGCCGACCAACAAGCGGGAACGGTAGCGAACGCCGGCGATTTCCAGCGCATCCTGGGTCATATCAGTCATCAGGGTCTCCAACGAGGATTGGGTTAGCCGCCACCGATGGCATGCACGATCTCTACCCGGTCACCCTCGCTCAGGCGGGTGTCGGCGTGCTGACTGCGCGGCACGATCTCAAGGTTCAGCTCGACCGCCAGGCGCTTGCCGGTCAGGCCCAGCTCATCGATCAACGCGCGGAGGGTCAGGGGCTGGTCCAGTTGGTGGGGCTCACCATTCAAGAGAATCTGCATGGGCGGCTCGGTAACAGCGGATGGAGATGATAAGGCAGCGTGGCGCGGCCACTATTGACCGGCGACAAGGGCGCTATGATAACGCCCTTTGCCGCCCGCTGGCCACGCTCAGAGCGTACGCCAGATACCCAGGCCCAGACAGAACCAGGCCACCAGCCAGGTCACACCGCCCAGCGGGGTAATCATGCCCAGCTTGCCCAGGCCGCTGAGCGCCAGCAGGTAGAGGCTGCCGGAAAACAGCACAATACCCACGGCAAAGAGCACGCCGCTGGCTTTCAGCAGGGCGCTATCCGGACCACGCAACAACAGCAGGGCAACGCCGATCAGCGCCATGGTGTGCCACAGCTGGTAGCTCACGCCAGTCTGAAAGGCGTTCAGCAGGTTGTCCGGCAGCTTGCCGCGCAGCCCGTGGGCGGCAAACGCCCCCAGTGCCACGCCGGTAAACCCGCTCAGTGATGCCAACATCAACAGCCATTTGGCCATGCTTTGCTCCCTCGGTTTATACTCCGGGCAGACTTTTCACCCGGACGCCCATGTTCAAACTCATCCTGCGCAAGATTGCCAAGTGGCTGCTGATTGCAGCCGCCGTCAGCCTGCTGCCCATCGTGGTGCTGCGCTGGGCACCCACGCCCGGCTCCATGCTGATGGTCGAGCGCTGGGTCACCGAGCGCGATACAGCCGGCTATCAGCGCCAGTACCAGTGGACGCCCTACGCGCAGATCCCCGACAGCATGAAAATGGCCGTCATCGCCGCCGAAGATCAGCGCTTTGCCGAGCACTACGGCTTTGATCTCAAGGCCATCCGCGCCGCCGTGGAACATAACATGCAGGGCGGGAATTTGCGCGGCGCCAGCACCATCAGCCAGCAGGTCGCCAAGAACCTGTTTCTCTGGTCCGGCCGCAGCTATCTGCGCAAAGGGCTGGAGGCGTGGTTTACCCTGGGTATCGAGTTGATCTGGCCCAAGCAACGCATTCTGGAGATGTATCTGAACATCGCCGAGTGGGATCACGGCGTGTATGGCGTAGAGGCGGCGGCGCGGCACCACTTTGGTGTGGGGGCCAGCTACCTGTCCAGCCAGCAATCGGCCCAGCTGGCCGCAGTGCTGCCCAGCCCGCTCAACTGGGATGCCGCCAGCCCACCACCACATGCCCTGCGCCGCGCCAGCTGGATTCGCCAGCAAAGCCAGCAGCTGGGCGGGCGGCACTACCTGGACCGCATGGAAGCCGGCCAGCCGCTACCCGACTGGCTAACCCTGCGCTACTGGCGCAACCGGCTGGACATCTGAGGCAGCTCGTCAGGCTGCTGCGATGAACGCCAAACAGCCCGATCACCCATGCAGCGCAGCGCTGCAGATGGGCATTGCAGCGCCTGGCTACTCGCCAAGGTCCTCGCGCAGGCCAAACATGATGGAGTGTGCCTGCTCTTCACCCACGGCCACCACAGCTCCAACCTTCGGATAAACCCAGGCTTCGCCTTCGCTGACCGGCAGCCGCAGGTCAGGATTGCCGAAGGTGCCCTGCACCTGCGCCAATGACATCGGCTCGTTGGGGATCATGCTCAGGCGTACGACCTTACGGTCCTTGAGAGCATCGCCCACGGCCGAGCTGATCGGCTGATCGGGCAGGTCCGGCTGCCAGGCCTGGGCCTGCACCAGGCTGTCGGTTTGCTCGGGCGTCAGCGCGATAACCGCCTGCGCACGCCAGCTCAGATCATCGCTCTCCAGGGTGTAGCGACTCACCAGCAGCGGCTCGCCTTCAGAGCTGATCATCCACAGGGTGCCATGCCCGAGGGCTGCGCCGGCATCCGCCAGCGTCAGGCGCTGGGCCTGCAAGGGCTTGAACAGCGAATCCTGATACTGCCCATACCAGTCCATCGGCTCCGGCGCCGCCGGCCGTGACTGCCAGTAGCCAAAGGCATAAAAAGTGAGAATTACCACGGCAAACAGTGTGGCCAGTCGCACACCCTGACGGCGCGTCATGCGTTACTCCTTGGTCTTGTTATCGGATTGGGTACACAAAATAGGATTATCGGGGGATGGCCTCACCAATAAAAAGGGCATCCCGTGGATGCCCTTTCAGTACGACTGACATGCCTTAAATGGCGACCTCGGTCTCGAGGTTTTTTTTCAGTTTGTTCATAGCGTTCTTTTCCAACTGACGAATACGCTCGGCCGACACCTGGTACTTGGCTGCCAGCTCGTGCAGCGTCGCCTTCTCTTCAGCCAGCCAACGCTGGTAAAGAATATCGCGGCTGCGCTCGTCCAGCTCATCCAGCCCGCTCAGCAGGCTGTTGCTGGCGCTGTCGGACCAGTCGGCAGACTCCAGCTGGGTAGCCGGGTCGTAGCGCTTGTCTTCCAGGTAGTGAACCGGCGCGTAGGCGGTATCGTCGTCATCGTCCTGGGCGCCATCAAAGCCCAGATCCTGGCCGTAGAGTCGGCTTTCCATCTCGCGCACTTCGCGCTCGGCCACACCCAGATCGGCGGCAACGGCCTGCACTTCATTTTGCGACAGCCAGGCCAGCTTCTTCTTGGCGCTGCGCAGGTTGAAGAACAGCTTGCGCTGGGCCTTGGTGGTGGCCACTTTGACGATGCGCCAGTTGCGCAGAATGAACTCGTGAATCTCGGCGCGAATCCAGTGCACCGCGAAGGAGACCAGGCGCACGCCCATCTCCGGATTGAAGCGTTTTACCGCCTTCATCAGGCCAACGTTGCCTTCCTGCACCAGGTCGGACTGCGCCAAGCCGTAGCCCGAATAGCTGCGGGCGATGTGCACCACAAAGCGCAGATGGGACATAACCAACTGGCGGGCGGCTTCAAGGTCTTCGTGATAGTACAGGCGGTCAGCCAGCACGCGCTCCTCTTCCGCGCTCAGGACAGGAATGCTGCTGACGCTCTGAATGTAGGCTTCGAGATTCGCTCCCGGAGCCAGGTTATGAACAGGCTGCAGTGCAGTGCTCATGCGCTACCTCACTAAAAATGACGGCCCAGTGTATCACCGCAAAATCCGACTGTGAACGTAGGCTAAAGTTCAACGGCGGCTGAAGCCAGCTTCAAGCTGCAAGCCACAAGCTGCAAGCAAAACCCCAGACCGGAAGACCGCCATCATCCGCTTGAAGCTTGCCGCTGCTCTACTGCGGCTCAATCGCCCGTACGTGCTGCCCCACCGCCAGCCAGGCGCCGGCGAGGCCGAGTAGCATGGCGCCGAAGACCAGGGCCAGGCCGTCGGTGAAGGGCATGCCAAACAAGGCGAAGTCGCTCTGGTACAGCGCGGCGACCCGCTCCACGGTGACATTCAGCCAGGCCAAGCCCAGCGCCAGCAGCACCCAGGCCAAGAGGCCGGCCAGCAGGCCGTACAGCACACCTATATAGAGGAACGGGCGACGCACGAAGGCGTCGGTACCGCCGACCAGCTTGATCACTAGAATTTCTTCGCGGCGGCTTTCAATGGCCAGGCGGATGGTGTTGGCCATGACCAGCAGCAGGGCAATGATCAAGAGCACCGCCAAACCGCTGGCAAAACGCTCAAACATCGCCAGGATGGCAGACAGCCGCTCAACCCAGAGCAGATCGATCTGCACCTGATCTACCCCGTCCAGCGCCACCAGCCGATCACGCAGGGGCTCCAGTGCAGCGGCGCCACCCTCGATGCTTTTGGGGGTGACCACAATCACGCTGGGCAAGGGGTTGTAGTCGAGCTGTAGCAGGGCGTCCCCCATGCCGGCGTGCTGCTGGAACTCGGCCAGGGCCAGGTCCTTATCCAGCAGCTGGGCATTGGCAACACCGGCGAGCTGGCCAACCTGCTCGGTCAGCGCCTGTTGCTGCTCGGCGCTGACGCTGTCAGCCAGATAGACGGAGATCTGCGCGGCTTCCTGCCAGTTCACCCCCAGTTGCTTGACCTGATTGATCAGCACCGAGAGCCCCATGGGCAGCGCCAGAGCGATAGTCATGACCAGCACGGTCATGGCACTACTAAACGGGTAGTGCCGCACACGCTCCAGTGCCTGCTGGGCGCTGGTACGGTGGCTGCCCAGCCAGCTGCGCAGCGGGTGACGCCAGTTGCGCTGGGAGCGTGCCGCGCCGCTGGGCACCTTGCGACGGGCGGGCTGGGTGGGTTTGTTGCTGCTCATCAGGACTCCCCGTCAGCCAGCAGACGGCCCTGATCGAGGGTCAGGGTGCGGTGGTGCAGGCGCGCGATCAGCGGCAGGTCGTGACTGGCGATGATCACCGTCACCCCCACGCGGTTGAAGTCTTCAAACAGCCCCATGATTTCTGCCGACAACTCAGGGTCGAGGTTACCGGTCGGCTCATCGGCCAGCAGCAGTGCGGGTTTGTGCACCACCGCGCGGGCAATGCCAACGCGCTGCTGCTCACCACCGGACAGGGCGATGGGGTAGCTGTTTTCCTTGCTCAGCAGGCCGACTTTATCGAGCGCGGCGCGCACCCGGCGACCCACTTCATCGCTCGGCGTGCCATTGATGATCAGCGGCAGCGCGACGTTATCGAAAACGGTGCGATCAAACAGCAACTGGTGATTCTGAAACACCACACCCACCTGACGGCGCAGGTAGGGTATGTCATCACTGCCCAGATCACGCAGGTTCTGGCCGCCCACGTGCACGGCGCCACTGCTGGGGCGCTCCATGCACATAATCAGTTTCAGCAGGGTGCTCTTGCCCGCGCCTGAATGCCCGGTAATGAACACCATTTCGCCGGTGCGAATGTGGAAGCTGAGGTTATCCAGCCCCTGATGACCGTTGGAATAGCGCTTGCTGACCTGCTCAAAACGAATCATTTATGGCTTCTGTCCAAACAGGGCCGCCACAAAGTCTGGCGCGGTGAAAGGACGCAGGTCATCGATCTGCTCACCCACGCCGATAAAGCGGATCGGCAGGCCAAACTGCTTGGCCAGCGCAAAAATCACCCCGCCCTTGGCGGTGCCATCGAGCTTGGTCAGGGTCAGCCCCGTCAGGCCCACGGCCTGATCGAACAGTTTGGTCTGGGAAATGGCGTTCTGGCCGGTACCGGCGTCGAGCACCAGCATTACCTCGTGCGGCGCATCGGCATCCAGCTTGGCCATCACGCGCTTGACCTTGGCCAGCTCGTCCATCAGGTGATCCTTGTTGTGCAGACGACCAGCGGTGTCGGCAATCAGCACGTCAGCGCCGCGGGCCTTGGCGGCCTGCAGACCGTCGAAGATCACCGAGGCCGAGTCGGCGCCGGTGTGCTGGGCAATCACGCCGATCTTGTTGCGCTCACCCCAGACCTGCAACTGCTCAACCGCTGCAGCGCGGAAGGTATCGCCAGCGGCGAGCATCACCTGCTTGCCCTCGCCCTGCAGGCGCTTGGCCAGTTTGCCGATGGTGGTGGTTTTGCCGACGCCATTCACGCCAACCACCAGAATCACGTAGGGCTTCTTGCTGGTGTCGATTTCCAGCGGCTTGGCGACATGCGCCAGCAGCGCTTCGAGTTCATCCTGCAGCGCGCGGTACAGCGCCTTGCGGCTGGAGACCTGGCGGCGGGTAACGCGCTGCTGCAGGGTTTCCATGATCATGGTGGTGGCTTCGATACCCACGTCGGCCATCAGCAGACGGGTTTCCATCTCCTCCAGCAGCTCGTCGTCGATTTCTTTCTCGCCGAGGAACAGGTTAGCCATGCCCTCGCCAAGATTGGCGCTGGTCTTGGACAGCCCCTGGCGCAT
>DBHE01000090.1:21158-21629 GCA_002296055.1 Pseudomonadaceae bacterium UBA836 | reverse complement strand
CACGTCGTGGCAGGCTTCGACCAGCAGGCGTGTCTGGCTGGCCAGGTCGCGACTCTTCACTGTGCCGGATAGAGCGAACACCGCATCGCCAGCCGGGCCGGCCTTGATGGTTCTCAGCGCCTGTTGCGCCAGTTTGCGCCAGGCGCGATCACTCAGGGGCTCGTCCTTGCCGCTACCGAGCAGCAGAACACGTTGGGCGGCAACACCGGGCAGGGCAAACAGGGTCAGGCTGCTGCCGCTCTTGCCGGAGAGGTCACCGTTCTTCAGAGCGGTTGCCAGCTGGCCGCCGCTGGCCTTGTCCAGATCGGCGGCCGGGCCGGTCAGGGTCTTGCCTTCGCTGACGGTGACGACCAGCCAGCCGCATTTGATGGTTTCCAGTGCGCCGTGCTTAACGTTGAACTCCATGGTGCTCCCCAAGACAAATCGAGATGATTGACTGATAATACGGGCAAATTCCCGCGGGTGTCTGTC
>DBHE01000090.1:0-20823 GCA_002296055.1 Pseudomonadaceae bacterium UBA836 | reverse complement strand
GCATTCTGGCCTATTCGCGCCGGCCCTTAAAGACCCCGGAGCCAAGGACCTGATTCGTGATTGTTTTTCGTTATCTCAGCCGCGAAGTGTTGTGGACGCTGGCCGCCGTTAGTGGCGTGCTGCTGCTGATCATTATGAGTGGCCGCTTTATCAAGTATCTGGCGCAGGCTGCAGCCGGTCAGCTGGATGCCTCCGTGTTATTTATCATCATGGCTTACCGTCTGCCGGGTTTCATGGTGCTGATCCTGCCCCTGGGGCTGTTTCTTGGCATTCTGCTGGCTTACGGACGCTTGTATCTGGACAGTGAAATGACGGTGCTGTCGGCAACGGGCATGAGCGATCGCAGGTTGATTGCCTATACCCAGGGGCCGGCGTTGCTGATTGCTCTGCTGGTGGCTCTATTGAGCTTCTGGGTGGCACCGGGTGGCGTGTTGAAAACCCAGCAGCTGCTGAACCAGCAGGACGCTCTGACCGAGTTTGATACCCTGGCCGCCGGCCGCTTTCAGGCGCTGGGCAGTGGCCAGCGGGTAACCTACGCCGGCGGCCTGTCCGAAGACCGCACCGAGTTGCAGGACGTGTTCATCACCGAGCGCCGAGGTGACGGTGAAGATGCTGTGCTGGGGGTGCTGGTAGCCGAATCAGGTACCCAGGAGATGAACCCGGATGGCAGCCGTTATCTGGTGCTGAACCAGGGCTTCCGTTATGAGGGCCAGCCTGGGTCGGCCGATTTTCGCACCATTTCTTATGACACCTACGGGGTGTTGCTGCCCAAGCCTGAAGTGCAAACTGAAGTGAGCGACCGCGAGGCGATGCCGACCCTGCAGCTGCTGCGCGAGCAGGGGTTGGATGAGCGCGCCGAGCTGCAGTGGCGCATCGCGATTCCGCTGCTGGTGCCGATTGTTGCCTTCTTTGCCGTGCCGCTGGCGCGGGTCAATCCGCGGCAAGGACGTTTTCTCAAGTTGCTGCCGGCGATTCTGCTGTATATGGCCTATCTCGCGCTGCTGATCAGCGCGCGGGGCTGGATTGAGTCGGGCAAGCTGCCGCCAGCGCTGGGTCTGTGGTGGGTGCACGGGCTGTTTCTGCTGATCGGGGTTGTGCTTAACCGCGACGCGCTGTTTGGTGCGCGCCAGGCGCAGGGAGGTCAGCATGCGGCGGCTTGATCGACATATCGGTAGTGCGGTATTGCTGGGCATTCTCGCCGTTCTGACGGTTATTCTCGGGTTGGACCTGCTGTTCTCCTATATCAACGAGTTGGATGACGTTGAGGGCGGCTACGGCCCCTTGCAGGCGCTGGTCTATACCTTGCTGTCGCTGCCTGGGCGGGTTCACGAGCTACTGCCGCTGGCGGCGCTGGTCGGCTGCCTGGTGGGGCTGGGCACGCTGGCCAGCAACTCCGAATTGACCATCATGCGCGCCTCCGGCGTGTCTATCGCACGCATTACCCTGGCCGTCATGAAGCCGTTGTTATTACTGATGCTGTTGGGTGTTGGTATTGGCGAATACATTGCGCCTTACACCGCCAACCTGGCGGAAAGCCGCAAGGCGATTGCCGAGGGCAGTGACGAGGCGCTGAAGTCGAAGGGCTTGTGGCACCGTGAGGGTAATGACTTTCTGCATATCAACGCGGTGCAGCCCAACGGTGTGCTCTACGGTATTACCCGCTATCGCTTTGATGATCAGCGGCGTCTGCTGGAGGCCAGCTTTGCCAGCCGCGCTGCGGTGCAGCAAGACGACTGGCTGATGGAAGACGTGCGTTCGACGCACTTTGCCGATACCGGCGAAAGCTCGGTGACCGTCAATCTGCAGGAGCGCTGGGATGTGCACCTGTCGCCCGAGCTGCTGCAGGTGGTGCTGCTGGAGGCTGATGCGCTGCCGTTAACGGGTATCTGGCGCTATCAAAAATACCTGGCCGAGCAGGGCCTGAATAACCAGAGCTACTGGCTGGCCTTCTGGAAAAAGCTGTTCCAGCCGCTGGCCACCGCGGTGCTGGTATTTGTGGCAGTGTCGTTTATCTTTGGGCCGCTGCGCTCGGTCACCATGGGCCAGCGGCTGTTCACTGGGGTGCTGGTCGGCTTTGTGTTCCAGATTGTTCAGGATTTGCTGGGCCCCTCCAGTCTGGTGTTCGGTTTTTCACCGTTGATCGCGGTGTTGCTGCCTATCGCATTGTTGCTTGTGCTGGGCGCCTGGCTGATGCGGCGCGCCGGCTGATAAGGCTTTTTGCCAGCGTTTTGCTGCTAAAGGGGTGACCCGTCGCCCCTGCTAGGGCATGCTTGCCTTGCTGAAGTTCGACAGGTAGGCAGGATTGCTCCGTCCGATGCTCAAGGAAACCTCTCCCTCCAGCGTGCTGTCCGCCGGTTTGGCGATAGCACTGCTGCTGTTCTTTCTGGCCGTACATGTGGCCGGTTCCCAACCCTGGCTGGGGTTTAGTGTGGTGCCGGCCGCCGACGCGGTGCGCGTAGATAGCGTGGCTGCAGACGGCCCGGCAGCAGCTGTGTTGGCCCCTGGTGATCGCTTGCTGGCGGTGAGCAGCAGCGAAGGGCGTTTGCTGCTGGAAGGCTGGGATGCGGTGGCTGAACCGGACGATGCCCGGGACTACGCCGACTACAATCGCTTCTTTGCGCGTCAGCAAGCACTCTGGCAGATCCTCCACGGCGCCGAGCTGAGTCTGCAGGTGCAGTCGCTCACCGCTGACGGCGAAGCGTTAAACCCGCGCTGGATATCGCTACACATTACCCAGCCACGCGGCTTGGCTAATCTGCCGTTGCTCTTCTGGTATCAGCTGGCGTGTGGGTTGTCGGTGCTGCTGATGGGCGTGGCCGCCTGGGCCTTTGTGCAATCCGAACGAGGCCCCCTGCTGTACGCGCTGGCTGGCTTGGCGATCGCACTGGCGATCATCGCCAGCGCTATTTATACCACCCGTGAACTGACCCTCTCGCCAGACTGGTTTTTGCTCCTGTCGCGGATGAATCAGGCCGGCGCCATGCTGTTTGCCGGCACGGGGACCGCGCTGTTCTGGTACTACCCGGTGCGGCTGGCGGCTTTCCCCTTTGAGCGGCTGATGCTGCCTCTGGTCGCGCTGACGCTGCTGGCTAATTGGATGCAGTGGCTACCCGATCTTGATGTGGCAGCGCGCTACCCACTGTTGTTGTGGTTCGCCCTAGATGTAGTGTTTGCCAGTCTGCAATGGCGGCGTACCCGTCGCGAACCGGTTGAGCGCGCGCGTCTGAAGTGGTTGCTCTTTGCCTGGTTTGCCGGCGCCTTCGGGTATCTGCTGTTGGTGATCGTACCGCAGGTGTTTGGGATGCAGTCTGTTGCCCATCAGAGCTACGCCTGGGGGCTGTTTGTCCTTACCTACCTGGGGATCGCCCTGGGGATTGTACGCTATCGCCTGTTCGACCTGGACCGCTGGATCTTGCAGGCGTGGTTCTGGTTTGCCTTCGGTGTGCTGTTTCTGGTGCTCGATGCGCTTTTGGTGATGTGGCTGGAGCTGGAGACGCGGATGGGGCTGCTGCTGTCGCTGGCACTGATTGGGTGGGCCTATCTGCCCCTGCGCCAAGGGTTTCTGACCTGGCTCATGCCCAAGGACTCGCGGCAGTCATTACATGATCGGCTGCCGGCTATCTTGCAACAGGCTTTTGAGTACCAGCGGCCGGTGGCCGAGCAGTGGGCCGCAGCGATGCGCGATATCTACCAGCCGCTGAGTTGTGACAGCGCGCCTGACGGCAGCGAATTGCGCATCCTGGACAATGGTTTGCGCCTGCAGGTGCCGGCAGTTGGCGAGGGCGAAGGGCTGGTGCTTAGCTACGCGGCCGCAGGCAGCCGTCTGTTCGATCGCCAGGATCTGGCTTTTTGTCGTCAGGCACTGACCCTATTCAGTTACGCCCAGCAATATCATCAGTCGTATCAGAGTGGGGTTATCAGTGAGCGCCGCCGGGTAGCGCGCGACCTGCACGACGATGTCGGGGCGCGGCTCTTGTCAGTGGTGTACCGCGCCCAGGGAAGTGATGAGCTGCAGCAGTTGGCGCGCGATTGTCTGCGAGAGCTGCGCGAGGTGATTCAGGGCCTGCAAAAGGGTACGGTCCAGTTGCAGCAGAGCTACGCACGCTGGCAGGCAGAGGCGCGTGAGCGCTGTCGGCTGTTTGGTCTGACGCTGGATATGCAGCTCGAACCCGAGGCTCGTACCCGGTTGCTTAGTCCGCGCAGCGAGCGAAACCTGTCGCGCATTCTGCGTGAAGCATTTTCCAACACCTTCAAACACGCCGGTGCGACTGGCGTGCAGGTGCGTTTGAGGTTGGCCGGGGAGCGGCTGATTCTGGATTTTTGTGACGATGGTCGTGGCTTGCTGGCGTCGGGCCTGACGTCTGAGGGTGTTGGTCTGGTGGGTACCAGGCAGCGCTGTGAGGAGCTGGGAGGAGAGGTGCGCTGGTGGAGTCGGCTGGAGGGCGGCTTGGCCATGCGCTGTGAAATCCCGTTGGGAGGCGGGCCGCAGACATGAAACAGATACTCATACTGGAAGATCTGAAGGACGCGCAGCGCTGGCTGACTGATGCCGTGTGGCGCGCTTGGCCTGACGCGCAGATCAGCTGCCATGCGACCTTGCAGGGTGCGTTGACGGCGCTGCAGCAACAGGTGCCGCAGCTGTGCCTGGTCGATCTGCAGTTGCCTGACGGCTCCGGTGTGGATTTTATTCGCCAATGTCGTCAGCAGCATCCTGATGCGCAACTGGTAGTGGCCACCATGTACGACGATGACCTGCACTTGTTCCCGGCGTTGCAGGCTGGGGCCAATGGCTATTTGCTGAAGGAGGACCCGCAGGAGCAGATTGCCAGCGCGCTGTTGGGTATCGTCAAGGGGGTGCCACCACTGTCACCGCAGATTGCCCAGCGCATGCTTGGTTACTTTCAGCAGGTGCCGCTGGAGATGGCCGAAGAGGCGCGCAAGCGCGACTTGCCGGAGGCCGACTGTGCTGGGTTGCTGAGCGCTCGTGAGCAGGAGTTTTTGCTGGTGATTGGTAATGGCTACAAGACTGCGGAAGCAGCCGATATGTTGGGTGTGAGTTATCACACGGCGGCCAAACACATCAAAAATATCTATGCCAAGCTGGGTATCAGCAGTCGGGCGCAGGCGGTGCAGGAAGCCATCCGTATGGGGCTGATCAACTAACGGTATGCCAGGCGCTGTGGCTGTTTCACTTGCCTGTTCGCCGGGGATATGTGTTGGCATAGCGTGAGGGCTATAGACGCTCGCCCAATAGCAAAGCGCCCGGCAGGGTGCCGGGCGCTCTAGGGCTTGCGACAAAGCGATTATTCGTCGCAGTTGGTGCATACCCCGATCATCATGCCGCTGAAGTCGCCACCGTCGGAGTTCTCGCCGCTGGCGCCGAGCACGATCAGGCGCTCGCCTTCCTGGACGTAACCGTCGGCGGTGAACGTCAGTTGGCCACCGTCGTTGTTGTCCTGCACCGCTTGCAGCTGCAGAGTGCCCTCATCGAAGTCCGTATCGAACGCCAGGTTGAACTGCTCATTGAGGCTGGAGTCGCTGAAGCCGGACTCGGTCACCTGCTGCCAGTGCCAGGCGGCGCTCATTTCAGCGTTGCCCTCGGCGTCAAAGCGCAGGCTGCCAGCGTTCAGACGGGTTGGCTCGACCAGGCCTGTTTCGGCGTACATGCCGATCGCCATCAAGCGATATTCGCGGTTGGCCAGATTGTTGGTGCTAGCGGTTTTGACGGCCAACAGCATCTGGCGGAAGTGTTGCTCCCCATCGTTTTCTTCGATCGCGCCGTCGAGCACTTCGGTGGCTTCAACGCCCAGCAGCAGGGTGCGGCCATCCGGTGACGCGTATCCTTCCAGCTCGTCATCCAGCACCAGCTTGCCGTCGCTGGCTACGCTGAGCGGGAAGCTTCCACTTTCGCCGACATTCGGGTCATCCCAATCCCAGCCCTCATCGCCCTGGCAGGCCTGGTAGTTGAAGCGATCGAACTCATATGTTCCTTTCTGCGGATAAATCTCCAGGTTGCGGCGACCCTGCTCGCAGTAACTGCCCTGTGCGCCATCGATTTCCAGCAGGTTGTTGTAGACGTAGATATCCAGATCGCTGTCGCCGGCTTCAAACAACAGCTCGACAACGCCGTATTTACCGTCAACCGTGGGCATCTGGCTGGCGCGTCGCAGCATCACGTCCAAGGTGTGGTTAAGCACCTGGAGTTGCGGGGTGTTGGTGTCATCGCGCACCTCTCGGGTGTAGAACTGGGAGCCAACCATGACATCCAGCGGGGAGTTGGCCGGACCGGCTGCGGTGAAACGGGTGGCGCCGCTGTATTCGCGGTCGGTACAGGCAGCGGTTTGCGTCTCGCAATCTTCTACGTCACCACTGTCTTTTTCGTAGTCCTCGAGGTCTTCGCTTTCAGCAAACAGGATGCCGCGGGCGTCGGCGCTGAAGCTGCCGCTATCGTCTTCATCGTCGATCCATGCCTGGGAGTATGCGCCGCTGTACGCGCCCAGGCCAACGACGATTTCCATTTCCTTGAAGGTGCCGGCCGGTACGCTGAACGTGCCGGTGTCGCCAGTGATATCCAGCTCAATCGCGCTGCTCCGGTTGCCGCCAAGCAGAATGCCCGCGCCACGGTCAGCGTAACCGCCAACGGTCATGTTTTCGCTGTAGTAGCCGCCGGAAGCCTGATCTGCGGCGCTACTGTCGAGGGCGGGGGCGGCCTTGTCGTCCAGCTGCTGCTCGATAGTGGCTGAGAGCTTGGCGCCAACCTGTTCGAGCAGCTGTTCGGTACTGGAGCTGCTGTTGATGGCTTGTTCCAGCTCTGCTTGCACCGCTGGGTCGTTGGCCATCTCCAGCACGGCCTCGATGATCTGGTCGACCTCTTCCAGTGTTAGCTCGTCGAACTGTGCGGTGCGGCTGGCAATCTGCTGGGTGACGAACGTGGTCAGCGGGTTGGCGAACAGGTCGTCGCGGGTAGTGGGCGTGGTGTAGTTGACGCCGCTAGGCAGGGGCACTTCGATATAGCTGTTGATGCGCGAGCCAAAGGGCAACTCGAGTATATAGCCGTCACCTGCGTCATTGGCCTCAGCGGTGAATTCGTCAGCGCCCAGCTCGACCAGGCTGCCATCGGCCTCGATAGTGATGACACGGAATGTGGAGGGGTCCAGGTCGTCAAAGGTGTCCGCAAGCGCCGGGGTGATGAGGAAGTCGACAATTGCTTGGGCAATCCGCTCCTGAGCTGACAGATTGATCGCCGTAACGGTAGTAGGTGTTCCCACGGTAAGGCTGTAGCGCGTAGTTGTGGCCGCACCACCACCGGTGTTTCCGTCACTGCCGCCGCCCCCGCCACCGCCGAGGCAGCCAGTGAGAGTCAGGGTCGAGGAGACAGCGAGGGCCAGTGGCCATTTTTTTAGGTTGTGCATGCAGAGAGTCCCTTGATGTGCGTGATGGCACCGGCACTGTAGGAGGCATTCGCTGCGAAGGTCGTACCTAAAATAGGGTATTTGCGTTGGGCGTACCCAGTTTTGGGTACGCGGTCGGGTGTTGCTTTATCAGTCTTTGAAGGTGCCTTTGGGCAGGGTGATCAGCTGGGTGCCCGAGGCGATATCGTGCCAGCAGCGGGCTTGTTTGTCGCATAGCTGCCACAGGAAACCCAGGCCCAGGCACAGCCAGGAGGCCTGCGCTACGGCCAGGCGGATCAGCGCCTGACGCGAAGTAATGGAGCGGCCATCGGGCTGCTGCAGGCGGATGCGCCAGGCTTGCATGCCCAGAGTCTGGCCCTTTTTGGTCCAGAACCAGGTGTAGAACGCCACTGTGACCAGCAGCACGATCAGCGTCAGTATGGGGTCGCCGATGTAGGCGCCTTGCTCTGCCTGCTGATGGGCTGCGGGTTCGCCGCTGATGAGGATGTGGCTGCCAAGGTAGAGCAGGGTGGTCACCATTAGCGCTGCCAGCAGCAGAAACAGATCGTAACCGGCCGAAAACAGGCGGCGGAAGATGCCGGTAGCCGGATAGTCACCGACCGGTTGTAGCTGCTTGACGGCCATCAGCTCAGCTCTGGCGACGGGTGAGCGCGGTGCCCTGGAAGGATACCTCGCCGAGACCCCCTGCCATCAGCGCGCGGATGTTGGCGTGGTCACTACCCTGAGGGTTGCTCAGTACGGCCTGGTAGTGTTCGGCAAAGCACTGCAGGGCTTGGGCGTCGGTCAGCCCCAGGTCCAGCGCCATTGCCAGTACCTTGCACGAGCCCTGATTCTGCTCGGCGCTGTTGTGTACCGGGCCATTATTAAAGGCCGTGGGCTGATGCTGGTAGTGGACGTCAATAAACGCCAGAGTGTCGGCAAACAGATGCTGCGGGGTGCCCAGGCGGGCGATGAACTGCTCGGCGGTCATGCTTTGTCCTGTTTTTGAGACTTGTCGAAGGCGGCCTGTTGTTCGGCTGTCGCCTCGGTCTGATACTTCGCCTTCCATTCGGCGTAGGGCATGCCGTAGACGGCTTCGCGTGCCTCGTCCATGCTCAGCTCGATATCCATGTCATCGGCCGCAGCCTTGTACCACTTGGATAGGCAGTTCCGGCAGAAGCCGGCCAAGGTCATCAGCTCAATGTTCTGCACGTCCTTGCGGTTGCGCAGGTGGCTGACCAGATTGCGGAAGGCGGCGGCTTCCAGTTCAAGACGCTCCTGCTTGGTCATGTTTGGCTCCACGTTGGTCGGCTGGCTCAGGCGCGCACAGGGTGCGCCCGTTCTGAGCGCAAGCATAAAACCCTGTCGGTCAATGTCAACGCCGGGCTAGTCGCGCTGCGCACTGAGGGTGATCGAGACCGACTCGGCAAAGCGCAGGGCGTGTGGCTTGTCGACTTCCAGCTCGGCATAACGCACCTGGTCGTGCTGCATGACGATGTCCAGCAGCTCCTGGGTCAGGCGCTCCAGCAGGGCAAAGCGGTTGCCCTCGACATGCGCGATGATGGCCTTGGTGATGGTGCGGTAATTCAGCGCCTGCTCAATCTGGTTACCGCTTACTGCGTCGGCGGCCGGATAGAGAATCACGGCGTTGATCAGAATATCCTGCTGGTTGAGGATTTCCTCTTCCTTGATACCGATATAGGTACGTAGGCGCAGGTTCTTGATGCGGATGCGCGCCAAGCCAGGCGTCAGTTGCTGCATGTCACTTGCCTCGGCTGATCAGCTGAAGGAATTCCTGGCGGGTGTTGAACGACTCGCGGAAGTCTCCCAGCATCACTGAGCTCATCATTTCTGAATTTTGCTTCTCGACCCCGCGCATCATCATGCACATGTGCTGGGCCTCGATCACCACGGCCACGCCGCGGGCGTTGGTCACTTGCTGCACGGCTTCGGCAATTTGCCGCGTCAGGTTTTCCTGAATCTGCAGACGGCGGGCAAACATGTCGACAATACGCGCTACCTTGGACAGGCCGATCACCTTGCCGGTCGGAATGTAGGCGACATGTGCCTTGCCGATGAATGGCAGCAGGTGGTGCTCGCACAGCGAGTAGAGCTCAATGTCGCGCACGATCACCATTTCGTCGTTGTCCGACTCAAACAGGGCGCCGTTGACGATCTCATCCAGCGACTGGGTGTAACCACGGCAGAGAAACTGCATGGCCTTGGCGGCGCGCTTGGGCGTGCCCTTGAGGCCCTCACGCTCGGGCTGCTCGCCCAGGTTGCTGAGGATGTCGTGGTAGTTACTGGTCAGTTTTTCCAGGCTCATGGCATTGTCTCGTCGGCTTACTTGAGGTGCCGGCCGCCGTTCAATGGCAGGCAGCTTCCGGTTATATAGGGGTTGTCCATCAGGTGGCGGACGGACTGGTAGACGACCTGCGGGCCGGGCTCCATGCCCAGCGCGGATTTGGCGAGCGCGCGAGCGCGGTAGGCGTCGTCGTCCTCGGGGTTGAACATGATCAGCGCCGGAGCGATGGCGTTGACCTTGATGTGCGGCGCCAACTGCGCGGCAAACGAACGGGACAGTGCCTCCAGACCAGCCTTGCTGGCGCAGTAGCCAATGTGCTTGGCGCTGCCCTTGCGGGTGACATCGTCGCTCAGGTGAATAATGTCGGCTGGCTCACCTGCCGGAAACAGGTCGCGGCACTGCTGGTTGATCAGATAGGGGGCCTGCATGTGCACCATAAACATCTGCTTCAGTGCATCGGCGCCGGCGCTGTCATCCAGCCAGAGTGAGGCGTTGTGAATGATGGCGCGAAGCCTTGGCGCACGGTTTTTCAGCTCGCGAATGAACTGCTCGATACCCTCGACGGTCGAAAAGTCCGCCAGCATCGGCTCGATGCCGGAGGCAAGCGGCCGTTGTTGCCACTCCGAGCGCAAATGTCGACAGGTAATCAGGACCTGAAAGCCATCGGCGGCCAGACGCTCGGCACAGTACAATCCGACGCGCTGCGCGCCGCCGGTAATGACGATGGTGGTGTCGCATCGCTCGCTGTGCTCTGTGCCCTGCTTGACTGCCTGCATGCTGTATTTCGTTGAAATGCCGTTGGCTGGAGTTAAAAAGGGCGCAATGGTAGCACGCCGCACCTGAGTTGCTGTCGTCACTAATGTATAACATTGTTGTACACTGTACAGGTTTTTAGTTTTGGCTGCGGCCTGCTATGGATCCAGATCATGAACCAAACCCCTGAAGCGGCGCGTCAGACGCTGTACCCGATTCGCGAGGTAGCGCGCCTGACAGGTGTGAACCCCATAACCCTGCGCGCCTGGGAGCGTCGTTACGGCCTGCTGGTTCCCCACCGGACGGACGGCGGGCATCGTTTGTATTCGTTGCAGGATATTGAGCGTGTACGCAGCGTTACCCAGTGGATTGCGCGTGGGGTGCCGGTTAGCAAGGTCGCGGGCATACTGGACCGCGGCGATGTCGACGAGCCCGAGGTGGTGCTTGATGACGCGGCTTTCTCGCGCTATGACTTCTGGCTGCAACGCCTGGATCAGGCGCTGCTGCAAGGCGACCCGCTGCTGCTGGAGCGACTGTACGCGCAGTTGATGACGGAAGTGCCCCTGGTTACGGCGCTGGTCTCGATTCTGCGCCCTTTGCATCGTCGGCAGAGCGCCTCGTCAGCCTCGGCAGCGCTGCTCGACAGCTTTCTGCGCGCCCGGCTGGCTCAGCGAGCAGGACATCTGGAGTCCGGGCAGGTCACCTTGCTGTTGATCAACCTGCAAGGGCGTGAGGCCGAGTTGGATTTGCTGATGGTGGCCGTCCTGCTGCGCGAAATCGGCGTTAATCTGCTGGTACTGGGAGAAGCCCCTGATTTGGGTACGCTGCTGCCGCTGGTTGAGCACAGCGCTGCGGCCGCACTGGTGTTGTTCAGTGAGCAGTCGCTGGAGCGCCGGCTGCTGACCCAGTCGTTGCCGCGCTTGAATCAGGGCGTAGCCTGCCCGGTCGCCATGGCCGGTAGTTGCTGTGCGCTGCAGGAGGAGGAGTTCGCCGAGCTGGGTGTGTCTCGACTCGGTGAAGCTGGCCAGGCCCTGATGGACCGCGCCCGTCAGATGCTGGCTGGGCGCTTTGATAGCTAGGGTTGCGTAGCTTGCCTTGAGCGAGGGTGTCAGGGCGGGCAGGGGGCAGAGATTCTGATCAACGGAGTAGGCGCAACGGTCGACGCCATTGCGTAGTGTTCGGTTTGAGTGATATCAAAGCGCTATAATTGCATTCTCCTTAGGCGATCACCCTACTATTGTTTGGGGCTTGTCTGAGCGGCCGGTAAGCGTTCTATCTAGGGGTATCGTTCTATGTCATTACGGGCCGGCCCGCACACAGGGTTACAGGTTCTCAAGATAGATGCCGGTCAGCTCCGACTCGGGATGTATGTCTGTGAACTCGATCGTCCCTGGATTGAGGCGCCTTTCTTGTTTCAGGGCTTCCTGCTGAAAGACCCAGATGACCTGATGACACTTCGCAGCTTGTGCCGTCATGTGTACATCGACCTCTACAAAACCTCTATTAATATCGAAAAGCTGGAGTCCGCAGCTCCAAAGCTACCCGCGCCGGCTTATCCAGTGACCACTGACATTCGTGCCGAGCTCCCTGCTGCGGCTCGTCGTTATGGGGAGACGCTGGACGCAGTTCGCGAGTTGTTGGGCTCCCTGGAATGCGGTCGTGATGCGTCGACTCACGAGACGCCGGTGCTGGTGCAGGGTTGCGTCGAATCCATTATCCGAAATCCGTCGGCGATGCTCTGGCTCAGCCGCATCAAGCATCGTGATCAGTACACCGCAGAACACTGTATGAATGTGGGCGTACTGGCCATGGCTCTAGGCCGCAAGCTGGGCCTCGGGCGTAAACACATCGAGCTGTTGGGTTTGTGCGGCATGCTGCACGACGTCGGCAAGATGCGGTTGGACCAGGCTATCCTGAATAAGCTAGGACGGCTGACCGCTGATGAGTTTGAACATGTGAAGCTACATGTGACCTACGGACACGAAGAGCTTAGCCGTGACGCTGACCTGCCAGCCGAGGTGCTGAACGTGGCGCTCAGTCATCACGAAAGGCTGGATGGGCGTGGCTACCCGCGCGGCTTGCCGGCTGCCAGCCTGGATTTCTACACGCGTGCTTGCGCTATTGTCGATGCATACGATGCCATTACGAGTCGCCGCTGTTACAGCGATGCGCAAAGCTCAGCTACAGCGCTGAAGATTCTCTACGAAAATCGCGGCGTGCAGTTTGATGAGCAGTTGGTGGTGCAGTTTATCGAGTGCATCGGTATCTATCCGCCGGGAGCACTGGTGGAACTCAACAGCGGCGAGGTTGGGGTTGTTTTGTCGGTAGATCCGGATAACCGGTTATCGCCGCGGGTGGGGCTGGTACGTGATACGCACAAACGCGCCATGCAACAGCGGGTGGTTGACCTTGCCGAGCAGTCTGGCGTCGCGCCGACGGAGCGTCTGCGTGTAGCGCAGGTGTTGGTTGACGGCAGTTACGGTGTCGACTTGGAGACCTTTACGCTCGACAACATCCGGTTAGGCTACTAAGTCCGGGACAGGCGTTCGCGTAGTGCCGTCACTTCATCCTCCAACGCCAAGGCCCGCTGGCGGGCTTCGACTTCGGCGGTTACGTCTTTCTGAATGCCGATAAAGTAAGTCAGTTGATCAGCTTCGTTGAGTACCGGGGTGACCGATAGCTCGTTCCAGAACAGGCTGCCGTCCTTGCGGTAGTTTCGCAGGGTTACGCGGCAGGGCTGGCGCTGTTTAATGGCGTCGCGCAGCTGTTGTAAGGCGTCCTGGTCGCGGTCGTCGGCCTGCAGAAAGCGGCAGTCCTGATAAAGGATTTCCTCTGCCGAGTAGCCGGTCAGCGACTCGAACGCGGGGTTCACGTAGATAAGGATGTTGTCGTCGCCTTCCTGTTCGGCGACCACGATGCCGTCGTTGGAGGCATTGACGACGAGTTGCAGCAGCTTGGCGTTGATCATTCGACACCCGCGTAATGGATTCTGGCCACATTCTATAGCAGCGCCGCCTACTGTCCAGCAATCAGGCGACCATGTGCGTTGCATTGCGGCATAATGGCCGGCCAGTTCAATGACAGTTGGGGGTAGCATGCATCTGGTAATCATCAGCGGGTCGGTATTTGGTACAGCGGACTTGGTTGCCGACGAGGCGCAAACGCTGTGTCAGGCGGCGGGCTTGCAGGTGTCACGCTTGCGCCCGCTGGAACTAGACAGTCTCCTGGCGCTGGCGCCAGAAGCGTTGCTGGTGTGCTGCTCTACTACCGGTATGGGCGAGCTGCCTGACACTCTGGCGCCGCTGTTTCACACTATGCGTGACCGCTTCCCGCTGTTTACCGGGGTGCCCTTTGGTGTGATCGCGCTGGGGGATTCCGCTTACGGCGATACCTTCTGCCAGGGTGGCGAGCAGATGCGTGAGCTGCTGCTGGAGCTGCAGGGGCGCGAGGCGTTGCCCATGCTGCGGCTCGATGCAAGCGAGACCGTGACGCCAGACACCGACGCCGAACCTTGGCTGCAGGACTTTATTGCCGCTCTACGCGGTTAATCGCGCGGCAACGGGGCGCCGCTGGCCAGTTGGGTCAGGGCGTCCTCATCGAGCAGCAGAATCTGACCGTACTGAATCTGCAGCCAGCCCAGCGCTTCAAGCTGCTTCAGCAACTTGTTGATGCTCTGGCGGGAGCTGTTGAGCATTTGCCCGAGGGATTCCTGCGATAGCTGCACACAGGGGCGACGACCATCGTCGTCGGTCTGACCGTAATTATGCGCATGCATCAGCAGGCGCTTGGCCAGACGCGAGGACAGGGGCAGCAGGGCGCTGTCTTCCAGCATGGCGAAGGAAATGCGAATGCGCCGGCACAGTAGGCGCATGAACAGCGGGTAGAGCTCGGGACGGCGTTCGAGCATCTGGTGAAAGCCGGTGCGCGGAATCATCAGCAGTTCGGTTGGCCCGCTGGCGACGGTATCGTGCGAGCGCGGCAGGCCGTCAAACAGGGAAATCTCACCAAACCAGCTGCCGGGACTAAGGATCGCCAGCACCGCCTCGCGTCCGTCCTGGCCGATGTTGCTGATACGCGCGCTGCCGCTGATGACGCCGTACAGGCCATCGGGCTGGTCGTCCTTGGCGTAGACAAACTCGCCGTCCTGCAATGAACGCACCCGGCCCAGTGCCAGCAGCTCATCGAGCACGTCCTGTGGCAGCTCACCGAACCAGCGGTTCTTCTGCAGCAGCTTGGCGAGCATCGGGCTGTTGCCCATCTCGGACACTGTAATTTGTTTGACAGTCCGCTTTGCCGTCACGGTCTAGACTCCCCTCATACCGAACGCTCCACAGTATGCCGCAGCACAGTGGGGATGTCCTGTAGCGTCAGCGGTCCCAACGGGCCAATTACATTATTCCAACAATAGAGGGTTACCCCGATGAACGCAGTGCACTCGCTGTCCGAGATCAGCCTGAAGAACAAGGTTAGTGCCGAAGAGTGGAAAGTCCGCGTCGAGCTGGCCGCATCCTACCGCCTGATTGCCATGTACGGTTGGGATGACCTGGTCTTTACCCATATCTCTGCCAAGATTCCGGGTACTGAGCACTTCCTGATCAACCCCTATGGTCTGATGTTCGAAGAAGTGACCGCGTCCAACCTGGTCAAGATTGACCTGCAGGGCAACAAGGTCGAAGAGTCGCCCTACAACGTCAATCCCGCCGGCTTTACCATCCACAGCGCGATTCACGAGGTGCGCCATGACGCCAACTGCGTGATGCACACTCACACTGCTGCCGGCATCGCGGTGTCGATTCAGAAGGAAGGCATCCTGCCGATTTCCCAGCAGTCGATCTTTGTTCTCAGCAGCCTGGCGTACCATGACTACGAAGGCGTTGCATTGAACGATGAAGAAAAACCGCGCCTGCAGGCCGATTTGGGTCGCGCCAATAATCTGGTGCTGCGTAACCACGGTCTGCTGACCTGCGGCAAGTCGGTAGCTGAGGCGTTTCTGACGATGTACACCCTGCAGCGCTGCTGTGAAATTCAGGTGCGCGCTCAGGCGCAGAATGCTGAGCTGATCCCGATTCCGCAGCCGATTCTCGATGGCGCTGCCGCGTCCATGAAAAAGGCCACCAATGGCGCTGGCGCTGGTATCGCCTGGCCTGCGCTGCTGCGCAAGCTGGACCGTGTTAGCCCGGGCTACGACGCCTGATACGTGGATGCTTCCGGCATTCCCCTGGACGACTGGCTCGCCCAGGGGCGGGTGTTCAGCTATCGCGGGCATCAGATTCGCTGGTGGGAGGCAGGAGCGGGTGAGCCGCTTCTGCTGATTCACGGCTTTCCTTCTGGCTCGTGGGATTGGCATTACCTCTGGGGCGTGCTGGCCGCCCGTTACCGTGTTATCGCGTTGGATATGATCGGTTTTGCCTTCTCCGACAAGCCTAGGCACTACCCCTATGACTTGCTGGATCAGGCGGATCTGCAACAGGCGCTGATGGCGCATCTGCAGGTGGCTGAGTACCACGTGCTGGCGCACGATTACGGCGATAGTGTGGCGCAAGAGCTGCTGGCCAGACACCAGGAAAGTGCAGGTTTTTTACGCTCCATGTGCTTTCTGAACGGCGGTTTGTTTCCCGAAACCCATCACCCGGTGCTATTGCAGAAACTGCTGATGAGTCCGATCGGGCCGTTGATCGGCAGGCGCTACAGCCGCGAGCGGATGGCGCGCACCTTCGGCAATATCTTCGGTCCGCAGACCCAGCCGGATGAGCGCGAGCTGGATGCCTTCTGGCGGATGATCGAGTTCAATCAGGGGCCGCGCATTATGCACCTGCTGATTCGCTACATGGCTGATCGCCGGGTGCACCGCGATCGCTGGGTTGCGGCCATGCAGCAATCACGCTTACCCATGCGGGTGATCGATGGAGCGGTGGACCCTGTGTCCGGTGCCCATATGGTGGAGCGGTATCGGCAGTTGATCCCTAATCCGGACACGGTGTTGCTGCCGCACATTGGCCATTACCCGCAGGTAGAGGCGCCGGATCAGGTGTTGGAGCACTACCTGGCGTTCCGGCAGCGGCTCGTAGAGCGAACCGCAGAAGCAGTCCCGGCGTAAGCCGGGACGCTATTTCTGCTCCTCGCGCTGGAACACCAGCTGGTTCTCGCTGCTGCTGACGGCGTCAAAGCGGTAGCCGTCGAGGTTGAAGTCTTTCAGGCCTTCCGGGTCCTGCAGCCGTTCCTTGATCACGTAGCGCGCCATCAGGCCGCGGGCCTTCTTGGCGTAGAAGCTGATGATCTTGTACTGCCCGTTTTTCTGATCCTTGAACACGGTGTCAATGACGCGGGCGTTCAGTGCCTTGGGTTTTACCGCGCCGAAGTATTCCTGCGAGGCGAGGTTGAGCAGCACTTGATCGCCCTGGGCTTCCAGGTCCTCGTTCAGCCACTGGCTGATGCGTTCACCCCAGAAAGTGTAGAGATCCTTGCCGCGCGGGTTGGCCAGTTTGGTACCCATCTCCAGGCGGTAGGGCTGCATCAGATCCAGCGGTCGCAGCAGGCCGTACAGGCCCGACAGCATGCGCAGGTGCTGCTGGGCGAAGGCAAAGTCATCACTGCTGAAGTCTTCGGCGTTGAGGCCGGTGTACACATCGCCCTTGAACGCCAGCAGCGCCTGCTTGGCATTCTGCTGCGTGCTCTCGCGCTCCCAGCTACCGTAGCGCGCCACGTTGAGGCTGGCCAGCTTGTCCGACAGGGACATCAACTTGGCGATATCCTGCGGCGATTTCTCACGCAGTACCTCAATCAGCTCGGCGCTGTGCTCGATAAAGCGCGGCTGGGTGCTTTTGTCAGTCACCGGCGGGGTGTCGTAATCAAGGGTCTTGGCGGGGGAAATCACCATCAACATGGGCGTACTCCTGTCGGCATCGAGCGCGCATTATGACGGAAAGTGACAGCGGGCGGGGTAATGGAGGGGATAGAGAGGGGCTATTGGGTTTCGCCGCTTTGCGGCGAAGCAGCCGCAGGCCGCAAGCCAAAAGCAAAACCGGCATTGTTGAGTTGGCGTTATTCCGAGCTGTCAGGGCGCTCGGTTTATGGAAAACCCGCGCGATGTGCCATCACGCGGGTTTGCTTGCAGCTTGAACCTTGTGGCCTGTAGCTGCCGGCCAAAGGCCGGCCGGTCAGAGGTGCGTTTCTGCGTATTCAGCCAGTGCCGAGCGCGGTACGCCCTGCAGGTGGATGTGTACGCCGTGGGGAAAGTCTTTGAAGCATTCGGTCAGATAGGTCAGGCCTGAGCTGGTGGCGTTGAGGTACGGGGTATCGATCTGCGCGAGGTTGCCCAGGCAGATCACTTTTGAGCCGTTGCCGGCGCGGGTAATGATGGTCTTGATCTGGTGCGGGGTCAGGTTCTGGCTTTCATCGATCAGGATGAAGCTCTGCTGGAAGCTGCGGCCGCGGATGTAGTTCAGGGATTTGAACTGCAGCGGCACGCGGTCGAGGATGTATTCCACGCTGCCGTGGGTGCTCTCGTCGTCCATATGCAAGGCTTCAAGGTTGTCGGTGATCGCGCCAAGCCAGGGCTCCATCTTCTCCTTTTCCGTACCTGGCAAAAAGCCGATGTCTTCGTCCAGCCCTTGGGTACTGCGGGTGGCGATGATGCGGCGGTAGGTCTTGGTGACCATGGTCTGCTCGATGGCGGCGGCCAGTGCCAGAATGGTTTTGCCCGAGCCGGCGGCGCCGGTGAGGTTGACCAGGTGGATGTCCGGGTCCATCAGGGCGTACATGGCCAGTGCCTGAAATATGTCGCGCGGGCGTAGCCCCCAGCACTCCTGATGCAGCATGGGCTCTTGATGCAGGTCGCGGATCGTCAGCTTGCCGCCTTCGATGCCTTTGACCCAGCCGATGAAGCCTTGGTCATCAATGATGAAGTCGTTGAGGTGTAGCGCTGGCAGGTTGTCGATCAGCTGTACCTCGTGCACCGTCTGGCCGGTCAGCTGGCGGGTTTCGACCTTGGCTACACGCTCCCAGAACGAGCCTTCGATTTCATGGTAACCACGGGCCAGCAGGGAAATGTCATCCAGCAGCTGGTCGGTGTGGTAGTCCTCGGCGTCGATGCCGCAGGCGCGGGCCTTCAGGCGCATGTTGATGTCCTTGGACACCAGCACGATGCGGCCGTCGGGGTAGCGTGACTGCAGTTGGCAAAGCTGGTTGATGATCTTGTTGTCGTTGAGGTCGTTGGGCAGGCAGTGGGCGGGAATAGGGGCTTTGTCCATGAGGATGGCGAGTGTGCCGTTGGGGCCAAGCTTGCCACGCTCGATGGGGACGCCTTGTTCTACCTGGTCAGGTGGTGCGTCACCGAGGGTCTTGTCGATCAGCCGGATGGCCTGACGACAGTCTGCTGCGGTGCTGGATTTGCCGGATTTGAGCTTGTCGAGTTCTTCCAGAACGGTCATCGGGATGATGACGTGATGCTCTTCGAAGTTGAGCAGGGCGTTGGGGTCGTGAATCAGGACGTTGGTATCAAGAACGTAGAAGGTGTGCTCGGTCGGTCCGCACGCTTCCATATGCTGTACCTCGCAGTGCCGGTGACGCGACTGTATCAGGCAGCATTGGCTGCGCCTGGCAGTCCACTGGACCGGCTCGCAGCACCGTCGGGTATCAAGGGATCACCCTGCAGCGTGGGCCGGTTGTTCGACGTATAACGTAAAGAGAATGACTTTCACAAGCGTGAAAAACGCATGTGATAAAAAAAGCCTGAAATTGACCAAAGGGGCTGGGCAGGGGGTAAAAGGGCGCGATATAGTCATTGGCCCGGTCACTGAAAAGTGGCCGTTTTTTTTGGCCAAACGGTCAGCTTTTGCTGGTGTCTGCGGGAGTAAAGAGGCGGCGTGACCCGAACGAGCCACGCCGTGTATGGGCACTGATGGATAGGTCAGTGACGACCTTGCGGGCGACCGCCGCCGCGGCGGCTGTTGCTGCCAGCCGAGCGGCGGCGGGCAGCCGCAGCAGCTGCGGCCTGTTCCGCCTCATTGGCGTCGGTGGCGGCCTTTTCTTCGGCGCTTTGCTGGCGCTTGGGTACCGGCTTGAGGAAGCGCTCCTCCGGCGGGATACACTCCAGCTTGCTGCCCAGCAGCTCCTCGATCGGCGGTACCTGGAAGGCGTCGTCTTCACCCGCCAGGCTGATGGACGTGCCTTTGGCGCCGGCGCGGCCGGTGCGGCCGATGCGGTGTACGTAGTCTTCCGGGTCTTCCGGCAAGGTGTAGTTGACTACGTGGCTGATGCCGTCGATGTGGATGCCGCGCCCGGCGACATCGGTGGCGACCAGCACCTGCAGCTTGCCGCTCTTGAAGTTCTCCAGGGTGCGTACGCGCTTTTGCTGGGGTACGTCGCCGGACAATTGCGCGGCATTGATGCCATCGCGCATCAGACGCTCCTGCACGCGGCGCACTTCGTCCTTGCGGTTGGCAAATACCATCACGCGGTCCAGCTCCAGCTGGGTAACCAGGTTGTAGAGCACCTTGTACTTGTCGGCGCTGCTGACGGCGTAGACCTTCTGGGTAACGTTCTCGGAGGCCGGGCGCTCGGGCTCGATCTCGACCACGGCTGGGTTCTCTGTCCACTGGCGCGCCAGGTTCATGACGTCGTCGCTGAAGGTGGCGGAGAACAGCAGCGTCTGGCGGTCGCCCTTGCGCGGGGTCTGACGGATGATCTGGCGCACCTGCGGGATAAAGCCCATGTCGAGCATGCGGTCGGCTTCGTCCAGTACCAGCACTTCCAGCAGATCCAGATGCACTTCGCCGCGATTGCAGAAGTCCAGCAGACGGCCAGGGGTGGCGACCAGAATGTCGCAATAGCGCTGTTCGAGCTGCTTGAGCTGCTTGTCCAAATCCATGCCGCCGACAAAGGTCATGACGTTCAGCGGGCAATGTTTGGTCAGGCCTTCGGCGTCACTAGCAATCTGCATCACCAGTTCACGCGTGGGCGCGATGATCAGCGCGCGGGGCTCGCCCATGAAGCGCTCATCCGGTGGCGGTGTTTCCAGCAGCTGGGTGATAGTCGAGACCAGGAAGGCGGCCGTCTTGCCGGTGCCGGTCTGGGCGCGGCCGATAGCGTCGTGCCCGCGCAGGGTGCTGCCCAGCACCGCAGCCTGAATCGGCGTGCAGTAGCTGAAGCCCTGATCCTGAATGGCGCGCATCAGGCTGTCTGGCAGCGGAAAGTCGTGAAAACGGCTCTTGCCTTCGGCCGGGGGCACCTGGAAGTCGTTGATGCTCCATGGCTTGGCTGGCGCCGGCTTGTGTTTGGCCGGTCGCTGACGCTCGGACTGACGCGGTTTGCGAGCTTGGGAGGGGGCGTTGTCCGGCTTTGCCGCAGCGTTGGCGGGGGCCTGACGGGGTGTCT
>DBHE01000248.1 GCA_002296055.1 Pseudomonadaceae bacterium UBA836 | reverse complement strand
ATCGCGCACAGGCGGCGCCTGCATACAGCCGATCAGGCTGAGCGGCACCAGCAGCATCAATAACTTAGCCAAACGGATCATGATCAGCTCCCGTCAGAGATTCTGACTGATGTACTGCAGCATCTGATCTGCGGTAGAAATGACCTTGGAGTTCATCTCGTAGGCGCGCTGGGTGGTGATCATGTTGACCAGCTCCTCCACCACGCTGACGTTGGAATTCTCCAGGGTGTTCTGCAACACAGTGCCCAACCCGTTCTGACCTGGGTTACCGGTCTGGGGCGCACCACTGGACGCGGTCTCCAGGAACAGGTTGTTGCCAATCGCCTGCAGGCCAGCCGGATTGATGAAATCAGCTGTCTGAATGTTGCCGATCTGCTGCGCGGCCGGGTTGCCAAAAGTGGTAATGCTGACCGTGCCGTCCTCACCGACGGTGAAGGTCTGCACGTCGTCGGGCAGCACGATGCCGGGCTCCAGCGGAAAGCCGTTGGAGGTCACCACCTGACCGTCAGCATCCAGATGGAAGCTGCCGTCACGGGTATAACCAATGCTGCCGTCAGGCATCAGAATCTGGAAGAAACCACGCCCGTTGACCGCCATATCCAGCGGTTGCTCGGTGGTCTGCAGCGTGCCTTCGGTAAAGATTTTCTGGGTGCCGACTACCCGCACACCGGTACCCAGCTGCAAACCGGAGGGCAACTGGGTGTCCTGGGTACTCTGGCCACCGGGCTGACGCTTGATCTGATACAGCAGATCTTCAAACTCGGCGCGGTCGCGCTTGAAGCCGGTGGTCGAGACGTTGGCCAGGTTGTTGGAAATGGTCGACAACATGGTGTCCTGAGCGGACAGGCCGGTCTTGCTGACCCAAAGAGCTGAAAGCATCACCTTTCTCCTCGCGCGCCGACTAATTGACGCGCCATAGCATTAACTCATCTGCAGAATGCGATCCGTTACCTGCGCATTCTCGTCGGCGGTACGCATCATCTTGATATGCAGTTCAAACTGGCGAGCCAACGACAGCATGGCGGTCATCTCTTCCACCGCATTGACGTTGCTGCCTTCCAGAAACCCGGTTGCCACCTGCACCGCACCGTCGGCCAGCTCTTCCCCGCCCTGGGTATGCATCAGGCCATCCTCGCCCTTCTCCAGCGCTGACTGCGGCGGGTTGACCAGCTTGATGCGGTCAACCTCAGCCATCACCGCCGGGCCCTCGCCCAACGCGCGGATACTGATGGTGCCGTCGGAGCCGATCTCGATCTTCTCCGCCGGCGGAATAGCAATGGGCCCACCGTTGCCCAGCACTGGCAAGCCGCCGCTGGTGCGCAAGATGCCAAAGGCGTCAATATTCAGACTGCCGGCCCGGGTGTAGGCCTCGGTGCCGTCCGGTGCCTGCACCGCGATCCAGCCTTCGCCCTGCACGGCCACGTCGAGCTCCCGACCGGTCTCGATCATGGTGCCGGCCGACAAGTCAGTGCCAGGGCGCTCAGTCATCGCATAGGCGCGGGTGGCGTAACCGTCACCGAACACCGGCATGGAGCGCGCCTGCTCGAAATCACGGCGAAAGCCAGTCGTGGTCAGGTTGGCCAGGTTGTTCGCGTGCGCGCGTTGCGCCATCGCGTTTTGGCTGGCCCCCGTCATGGAGATGTACAAGGATTTGTCCATGCCCTGCTCCGCTTCGTTTGCGCGACAAGGATTTGCCGCTTTTGCTTACTCAGGGAGTATCAAGCAGAGATCATGCCAACCTTCAAATCAATAATTTAGTCCTTTATTTTCAGTCGCTTAAAAAAACAAAGGCGGCAATACCGGCAAATCCCTTTGCCGGTATTGCCGCCTTGTTGGCGTCACCGCCCAAGCGCTTAACGCAGGTTGATGATCGCCTGGGTCACCGCGTCTTCGGTCTGGATGGTCTTGGCGTTAGCCTGATAGTTACGCTGCGCCACAATCAGGTTGATCAGCTGCTCGGAGATATCCACGTTGGACTCCTCCAGCGCACCAGACTGAATGCCACCCAGCGTGCCAGTGGTCGGCGCGCCAATCACTGGCTCACCCGAAGCGGAAGACTGCGCCCAGGCGGTGTTGCCCAGCGGGGTCAGCCCCTGCTGATTGGCGAAAGTCGCCAACACCACCTGACCTTGCACCCGGGTCTGGCCGTTGGTGTAACGGGCTACCAGCATGCCGGCGTCGTCAATTTCCAGACCTGCCAGCTCGCCGGTGGTAAAGCCATCCTGGTTCACTGCGGTGACAGCAAAGCTGGAGGCATACTGCGATGAGCCAGTCAGGTTGATCGTCAGGTTATTGACCGGCGAATCGGCGCCCGTGGGCTGACCTTCGCTGTCCAGCGGCACCCAGCCACTCAGGGTGTAAGGCTGGTCGGTGGTCAGCTCGCCGACGCTGTTGAAGTCGACATCAAAGCGGGTGGTGGTGGTCGGATCAAAGGCCGGATCAGTCGCCTCTACACCGCTCTGCACGTCACGGCCATCGATCAGCACGTACATATCCCAACTGTTGGCATCGTTCTTCACGAAGTACTTGGTCATGACATGGGAGTTACCCAGGCTGTCATAGATGGTGACCGACGTAGAGCTGTTATAGGTCGCCGAGTTGGTCGGGTCGAAGGTCGTTGCCGCAGCGGCCTGACCTGCCGCCTCGGCTGTCGCGATCTCGGCCGCCGTCGGGTTGGCAGGGTCGGCTGCGGTAGCAATAGAGGTGGCATAAGCCGCGTCATATTGCTGTCTCCAGACCGCCGGACGAGTCTGCGTGGAATTCAGGTTCAGCGTGGACTCCACCGTCGAGGTAGCGTTCGGATCAGCCGAGCGAGTATCCACCCGCAAGTCGGTCTGCACGCCCTGGTTAATCTGCCCGGTCACGGCGTTCACCGCAAACCCCTGCAGGCGCTCACCCGCATTGTTGACGATGTAGCCACTGCTGTCGGTACCGAAGTAGCCGGCGCGGGTGTAGCTGATCGCGCCGTTATTGCTGGTCACGAAAAAGCCGTTACCGTTGATGGCCAGATCAAGGCTGTTTTCGGTAAAGCTGATGTTGCCCTGATTGAATAGCTGCGCCGCGTTAGACAACGCCACGCCACTACCAGTGGCATTGCTGCCGGAACCCAGCACTGACGCCGCGTACACATCGGCAAACTCGGCGCGCGAGCTCTTGAAGCCGACTGTGCCGGCGTTGGCGATGTTGTTACCGGTGATATTCAGATCGGAAGCTGCCGCCCGGATACCACTCAAGCCAATATTGAAAGCCATGGTTTATCTCCTCACCTACTGTATGTCGGACGACACTTATTTGATTGCGTAGACATTGGACAGACTGATGCTGCCCAGGCCCGCCACGTTCAACAGCATTTCACCGCTGCTGCCGGCGCCAATGGACACACTGTCCACGTTGGCAGGCAACAGAGTGGCCATCTGGGTATTCTTGCCATCAATAGATGCCATGGCCTCGACCGTGTAGATGCCCGGTTCAGCCAGGTTGCCGCTGCTGTCGGTGCCATCCCAGGTGAAGTCGAGCATGCCGGCTTCCTGACTGCCCATATTGATGGTTTTGACCAAGCTGCCTGCCTTGTCATAGATATTCACGAACACATTGGTGCTGCTCTGCTGCAGCGCCAGCTGCCCCTCAAGCCCAGCGGTGGTATCCACCACGGCCTGATCCGCCGGCACAATGACCGTGCGCCCGACCATGGACGAGGCCTGCAGCGCCTGCGACGACTGGTAGCCACTAAGCAGCGACTCCATCGAGGTGTTCAGATTGCCGATGCCCTCGACCGTACTGAACTGCGCCAGCTGAGCGATAAACTCGCCGTTCTCCTGTGGCGAGAGCGGATCCTGGTTGTTCATTTGCGCTACCAACAGCTCAAGAAACTGATCCTTGCCCAGCTCGTCGCCGGTGGCAAAGCGGTCCGAGTCGATCTGGTACTGGTCCAGCGCACTGGCGCCGGTTGAAACACTGCTGATGCTCATGGTCTATTTCTCTCCGCTCACTGACCCAGCGTCAGAACGCGCTGCAGCATGGTTTTGGCGGTATTCATGACTTCTACGTTGGTCTGGTAAGAGCGCGACGCAGCCATCATGTTGGCCATCTCCTCGACTACATTCACATTCGGGTAATACACATAGCCTTCTTCATTGGCCATCGGATGGTCCGGCTCATAACGCGGCTCCAGACTGGCATCGGACTCGACAATACCGAGCACCGAGACGCCATCACCAGCCTGCTGATCCGAGCTGAACAGCGAGCCGCCCGTGGCCTGCTGGCTGTTGAAAATAGTGGCAAACACCGGGTTACGCGCACGATAGGTCTCATCCACGCTGCTGGAGACGGTATCGGCATTGGCGATGTTGCTGGCCACGGTGTTCAGGCGCAGCGATTGCGCACTCATGCCAGATCCGGCGATATCAAATACCTTGTCGAGGGACATGCTTACTCTCCCTTGATGGCTGTCATCAGCCCTTTGAATTTGCTGTTGAGGAAGGTAAAGCTGGCCTGAAAGTCGATGGCATTCTGCGTGTAGGCGGCCTTCTCAACCTCCGAGTCCACGGTGTTGCCGTCTACCGCTGGCTGCAGCGCGTTGCGGTAGCGCAGCCCGGCCACCTGATCAATCAGGCCGTCAATGGCGATATGCTGCTGATCAGTACGAGACACCGCCAAAGCGGTAGACTCGGCATCTGCGCCCTGCTGGGCAGCCAGCACCGCGTTGAAATCCAGATCCCGCGCCTTGTAATTGGGGGTTTCGGCGTTGGCAATGTTGTTGGCCAGCACCTCAGCACGCTGCGAGCGGAAACGCAGTGCCTCCTCGTGCAGCCCCAATGCATTGTCAAAACTGATGCTCATCTCACCCTTCCTCATTCCGGTCATCTGACCAAAAGACGTCACTGGGCAAGACAAAGCAATCAACGTGCCAAATAAATAATTGCTTAATTTTCAAAAAGATACGCAGGATAGCGTCAGAAAAGCGGCAAGCCATTACCGCTGAACGGCAAGACTGCAGCGCCACCGGCAAGGTGGCGGCAAGCTAGCGATGAGGGCAAAAATAAGGTGAGAGCGAAGGGCTGACCCAGCCAGCTACCCTGTGAGCTGCTGGCTGGCGTAGCGCGGCCCTTTACTTAGCGCGCCTTGTACACGATGCCCGGACTACACTGCACCATCTGGTACAACTCTGGCAGGCCATTGAGGGCTTCAGAGGCACCCAGCATCAGGTAGCCACCGGGCTTCAGTGTGGCGTGAATACGGCGCAGGATGTCTTTCTTAACATCTGCCGAAAAGTAGATCAGCACGTTGCGGCAGAACACGAAATCGAACTTGCCGAGCATCGCGTAACTGTCGAGCAAATTCATGGCACGAAACTCAACCCGGTTACGAATCGGCGTCTTGACCGTCCAGCGCCCGGGGCCATGCTGATCGAAGTAGCGATTCAAGCGCTCGGGAGACAAACCACGGGCCACCGACAGACTGTCGTACTCTGCGCTCTTGGCCGCGTTCAGAATGCCGCCAGACAAGTCGGTCGCAACAATCTGGGCACCGGCGCGCAACTGCCCCAGGTTAGCCCGCTCAAACTCGTCTATCGCCATGCTGAGCGAATACGGCTCCTGTCCGGACGAGCAGGCAGCAGACCAGATCCGCAACCGCTGGCCCGGTGACTGCTTGATGAACTCGGGAATCAGCCGAGTCTTGAGCACCTCAAAGGGATATATGTCACGAAACCACAGGGTTTCGTTGGTGGTCATGGCGTCGATGACCGACTCCCGCAAGCCACCACGCGGCTGTGCCTGGATTCGCTTGACCAGCTCGCCGAGATTGGCGATCCCCTCCTGCTCCAGCAGGCGATTCAAGCGGCTGGACACCAGATACTGCTTGTTGTCCCCCAGCACGATACCGCAGGCTTTTTCCAAAAAGTCCCGGAACTGCTGAAAATCCTGATTCGCCAAAGTCACGACGTCTGCCTTGTATCAATTAAAATCAAGCGCTCAACCCTCACCCACGCTGCCGTCACGCAGCAAATGCAGCCGAGCGATCACGCGTTGAGCAAGGTCGTCCGGCTTGAACTTGGCAAGAAAGTCATCGGCACCCACCTTCTTGACCATCGCTTGGTTGAACACCCCGGACAACGAGGTATGCAGCATGATATGCAAACGATTCAGGCGCGGATCATTACGCACTTCGGCGGTCAGCGTATAACCATCCATTTCCGGCATCTCGATGTCTGAAATCATCATCAGCAACGTCTGACTGACATCTTCACCAGCTTCGGCCCGGGCCTTGAGCCAGTCCAACGCCTGTTTGCCGTCGTTAAGCGCCACAATCTCGACACCTACCTCTTGCAGGCAGCGCATCACCTGCTTGCGCGCAATGGCTGAGTCATCGACGATCAACACCTTGCGCGCAACAGCTTCTGCCTGCGTATCGGCATCTACCACGCCGGCCGACACCTGCTCGTTGGTGGGCACCACCTCTGCCAGCACCTTCTCGACATCGATGATTTCTACCATCTGATTGTCAACCCGCGTGACCGCCGTGAGGTAGTGCTCGCGACCCGTACCCTTTGGCGGCGGATGAATTTCAGACCAGTTCATGTTGACAATGCGTTCGACCGAGCGCACCAGAAAACCCTGCACCTTGTAGTTGTACTCGGTGATGATCACAAAGGCGGTGTCGATATTGTCCAGCCCGGGCCCGCCGGTTGCGCGATTGAGGTCGAGAATCGGCAGAGTGCCTCCACGGATGTGTGCCACGCCCCGCACCACTGGGTGCAGCTTCGGCATGGCGGTCAGTCGAGGACACTGCAACACCTCTTTGACCTTGAACACATTGATGCCATAGAGCTGATTGCCTGCCAGGCGAAACAGCAGCAATTCGAGTCGGTTTTGCCCAACCAGCTGCGTCCGCTGATTGACTGAATCCATCACACCAGCCATGGGCTGCTCCTCGTCATCATAACGGCGATGCGGCATGTTTCCTGCAGGAACTGTCAGCATGTGACAGCAATCCGACAGGCAAGACCCCATCAGGAATGTAGGTAATTGTATGCGTTTTATCACCGGGTGCGCGGCGATGGCGATTTTTTTTTCCGCCAGCCTCCAAGCAAACCCGCTCATTGATCAGCTTATCGGCGCCACCACGGACTTTCTTGAGCAGGAAGTGCAGCAGCATATTGCCAGCAGCGGGCTAGAGGCACGCCATGAGATCCGTCTTAGCCGACTGGACCAACGACTGCGACTGCCGCTGTGCGCCGACGACGCCATCAGCGCCGAACTGGAGAGCCCTGCCATTCCGGTAGGCCGGGTAACAGTGCGCGTCAGCTGCAGTGGGCCATCACCCTGGCGGCTGTTCGTGCCAGCGCAGGTAAGCCTGTTCCAGCCAGTGGTAGTCAGCACCCGGCCACTCAGCCGGCGCGCAGTGGTCAGCGCCCAGGATGTGCATCTGGCCGAACGCGACACCGGCCTGCTAGGCGACAACTACCTGCTCGACCCGGCGCAGGCCATCGGCATGCAACTCAAGCGCAATGTCTCAGCCGACAGCGTATTGAGCTACACCCAACTTGAGCGCAACCGGATCGTGCAGCGCGGCGACAAGGTCGTCATCAGCTCCGGCAACAGCAACATCTCGGTCAAGATGCCAGGCGAAGCCTTGGAGGACGGCACCCAGGGCCAGCAGATTCGCGTACGCAACACGCGCTCGCAGAGGGTCATACGCGCACGGGTCACAGGGCCTGGGCAAGTTGAGGCAGGCATGTGACATGGCGGCAAAAGCGATATACTCGACCCGGGCAAAGACGTGACCGGCGTCACACAAATTTTCCCTAAAGTTTTCTGGCGCGCTGCCGTTACAGCGGTTAGAGAAGATTTAACAGCTTGAGGAATGCATCATGGTCATCGACTTCAACTCGCCCAACGGAGCCAATGGCGTCGGCCGAAACAGCCAAGCCAACAGTGCCGCCGCCAAGCGCGAAGCCGGCGCCGTAAACGATCAAAGCGCCCAAACCGCAGCGCAACCGGCAGAACAGGGTGACGCCCCCTCTTCGGTCAATCTGAGCGCCCAGGCGCAACAGCTGCAGGCCATTGAAGAAAAACTGCGCGAGCTGCCGGAAGTCGACAGCGAACGTGTCAGTCAACTGCGCCAGGCCATCGCCGATGGCAGCTACAAGCCGGACAGCGGTCGTATCGCCGACAAGCTGCTGAACCTGGAAGGCTGACAGCCAGTAGTCACAATGCCCTCCCTGCCTGTACTCTTGGCTGCAGCTTTCAATTAACAACGCGCAGCCAGGAGGCAGTCCATGCACCCCTTGCAACAGCACTTCCAGCAAGCAGAACAAGACTGCCAAGCCTACCTGGCCCTGCTCGACCAAGAGCGCGATGCGCTGACCAGTCAGGATGTCGGCCAGCTGGAGCAGTTACTTGAACAAAAACGCCCCTACACCGACAAGCTGATCACTCACGACCAGCAGCTCAAACACTATTGTCAGCAGAATAACCTGCAACTAGGCCAACTGGCTGAGCACATCAATGCCCAACAGGACGCCGAGCTGCAAGCGCACTATCAGGCGTTTCTGCAGGCACTGACCCGCTGCCAGCAAGCCAATGACCGCAACGCTCGCCTGGTCCACCACAGCCAACACGCCACTCGCTCATTGCTGGACTTGCTCCGCAATCAGGGCGAACCGGGTAGCGGCATCTATGACCAGCTTGGCAATCGCAGCCGCACAGGCCAAACCCGAGATCTGAGCAAAGCCTGAGCGCGGGATGCCATTTAGCCACCACGCTGTGTATAGTCATCAATTTCCTACTGAAACCGAGTAGCTGAAGTGCCCAACCTATTCTCACAAGAAGCAGGCCCACAGCCGCCCCGCGAAATCCGCGCCCAAGTGGAAATCATGGCACTGCTCAAGACCTTGATGCAGAACCGCGACCCTCTGACCGTCACGTTCACCGATCGCAGCCAGAAATTCCAAAGCTTCATCGTCAAGCTCGACACCGATCAGGGCGAGCTATGGATCGACGAACTCATCCCTCGAGAAGGCGACAAGTACGCTAGCCAAGGCGAATCGTTCCGCATCGACGCCTGGCACGAAGGCATACACATGCGCTGGGATTGCCCCGGCGCAACCCAGGTTGAGCTGGACGACGCCCCGGCATACTCCGCTGGTGTGCCAGACGAGCTTTTCTACCATCAGAAGCGCGGCGCCTTTCGCGCCAGCGTCCGCCGCACGGCTGATATTGCCGTAGAGCTGGCCCATCCGGAGCGCAAGCGTCGCTTCACCGCCTATTTGATGGATTTGTCAGCCACCGGCTGCAAGATTCGGCTAGAGGGCGATATGAGCCGCTCGCTTAGCCCTGGAGAGCTGTACACCCCTGCCACACTGCATCTTCCGGACGCAGGACGTGTTGAGGTAGCCATGGAGGTGCGCCATGTCGAGTACCGTGAAGAAGCTAACGAAACTCATGCTGGCATGATGTTCAAGCAACCCACCGCCCTAGCTCAGCGCAGCATCGATCGCTTCGTCAATTTTCTGCAACGCGAAGCTCGGCGCATGGAAAAAGAAGACCTGTTCTAACACAGCCCTCCATCTCGCACCTCACGTAGGGCGCACGGCCGGCCGTGCCCCTACGGCTCCAAAAGCCCGCTCAGGCCGGGCGGTGGTCATCCTGATCGGCGTCTTCTTCTGCCTCAGCGACATTCTCTTCCTGCATTTGCTCGGCAACCGCCTGCTCATCGACCCGCGGGTCAAATGCTGCCGCCAGCGGCGAACTGGCCAAGTTACCGGCTGCCGGCATGAACTGCAGCGGCGCGGCCTCAACCAGGTTCTCACCGGTTACCGCATCGGCCCGCACGCGTACAACCAGAATCGCACTGCAGGCAGCCATGAAGATGTACAACATCTGCGGCCCCCAGAGTTTCATCATCGCCGAACTCAACAGCGGCCCGATACTGGCTCCCAGGCCAAACGTCACCAGCAACATGGCCGACAGCGGCACTCGGTCATCCGGCTCCACGTGGTCATTAGCCAGTGCAACCGCCATCGGATACAGGGTAAAAACCATCAGCCCGAACAGCGCCGTCAACACGATCAACGCGCCGCTCGGAATGAAGCCAATCGCCATCAACACCGACACCGCCGTTAGCAACATCGCGTTAAGTTGAATCAGATGGCTACGGTCCACGCGATCGGACAGCCAGCCAGCGGGCCACTGGGCCGCCAGGCCTGCACAAATGGTGACCGCCATATACATACCAATCTCGGAATTGTTTAATCCGACCGCGCCGGCGAACACTGGCGCCATGCCGTAAAAAGCGCCCAGCATCAAGCCGGCCACCGCGATGGTAGTCAACGCCTGGGGAATACGCTGCACGAACAACTTCACCTTGAGCGGTGCCGGATGCAGCGGCGCAGGGTGAATCTGGCGAGTGGTCGCCACCGGCACCAAACAAAGCGAGAAACACATTGCGACATACAGCAGATGGTCAACCGCCAGGTCAGGCTTGAGCGCAAAAACCACTTGCCCCAGCACCAACCCAAGGAAGGTCACCACCATATAACTGGCAAACACCATGCCCCGCTGATGCGACTCGGCTTGCTCATTCAGCCAGCTTTCCAGCACCATGTACTGACACATCATCGCCATACCGACCAGCACCCGCAGCGCCAGCCATATCTGTACCGACTCCGTCAGTGCGTGCCCCAGAACCGACGCTGTTACCAGTCCGGCACTGGCCACAAAGGCGCGAATATGGCCAACGCGAGCAATCAATCGGTGACCAATCGAGGCGCCCGCTACCAGGCCGCCGTAATACCCGGTCATGAGCACACCAATCCACAGCTCACTGACCCCCTCAGCCGCCAACCGCAAGCCGAGATAGGTACTCAACAAACCGCTGCCGAGCAGCATCAACAGCGTGGCGAAATACAGGGAAGAAAAGGCAGCAAGTGCGCGAGACATCCAAACTCCATAGCGATTGCAGTACATGTGTTGCCGAAAGGCGCTGACCCATCAATCCGGTGCTCAGGCCGAAAAGCTACAAAACCGGATCAGTGCCTGCCAATAGTAGCCGAAACTGCATGAAACAGAGCCCACAAATAGCGGATTCGGCTGCACTGCAGCTGTGGACCGGCGATAACGCGCCCTGTTCCGCAAAGACCCTTGCATACCGGCCCCGGAAAAAACATCTAGAGACACAAAACTTGAAAAAACAACTCAGCAGACGCAATATAAGGTAAACCCACAACCTAACAGGCACCGCCATGACCACCGCACCTGCTGCCGCAAAGAACGATATGGCCGTGGTCGGCTTGCGTACCGCGCTGACTATTCTGGGTAAATGGCAAACCAGCACCGATCAGGCCGGCAACATCCTGCGCATTTCGCGCAGCACCATCAGCCGCGCCCGCACAGACAAGGCCGTATCGCTGGACGAAGACCAGCTCAAACGCGTATCACTGGTTCTCAACATCCACAGCGCGCTGCGCATGCTGTTTGATAATCCGGCCAACGTCTACGGCTTCATGCGAATGGAAAACCACAACGAATTCTTCAATGGCAGAAGCCCGCTGGACGTCGTGCAAGGCGGTGACATGATCGCTCTGTACGAAACCTTCCGCCGCATCGACAGCCTGCGCGGGGCCCAATGGTAAGCACCAAGGGCGCTGCGCAGATCCTAACGGGCTATCGCCTGATCAACAGCAAATATCGGCCTACGTCGCTATTCGATGATGTCGCTGACGCCGACGACTTTGATGCGCTGTTCCTGATACAGGAACTCACCAACCCGCGCCTGCAGAATGAACTGGGCAACCTGCAACTGATTAACACCGCCGATATCCCCTTTGGCATCACAGGCTGCAACATGGCCACCGCCCCTTTCACCCACGTCAACCCGGCTGGCTCCCGATTCAGCAGCGGCAACTACGGCGTACTCTATGTCGCTGACACCATCGAAACCGCCGTCCTAGAAGTCAGACACCACCAACAGTTGTACTGGCACAACGTACCGGCACTCGAATATGAGCGCATGCTATTCCGCGGTCTGCGCTGCACCTTCGTAGACGAAAACCTGTTTGATTTGACCGACCGCCCAATGAGCGACCCGGTGTACGCACCAGCAGACTACAGCGCCAGCCAAGCCTTTGGCGCAAAGCTGCGCAAGGACGGCGCCAACGGCGTAAAGTACTGGTCGGTGCGCAACCAGGCTCAGCGCGCGCTCTGCTGGGGCCTATTTACCCCGAAGATCGTACACAGCTGCGTTCAGACCGCTGCCTACGAAATGATCTGGTCTGGCGGCATTACCAGTGTGGGTAAGTTATCGGTGTTTTGAGGGGGAATGCAGAAACGCGACCTGGTACTGCGATCAGAGCTTTCACTGGATGCTAAAAACACAAAAGGCTTGCCGATTGAAACCGTGCAAGCCTTTGTTTCATCTGGCGCGCGAGCCCGGATTCGAACCGGGGACCTACCGCTTAGGAGGCGGTTGCTCTATCCAGCTGAGCTACAAGCGCGTATCCCTGTGACGAGCCGTCTGCTGGCTGTCAGACGCTGCGCATCTTAACCAAAGCAGGGGGCTATTTCCACCGAGGCAGGGGCCGAGAGCGACAATAGCAAAAGGCCATTCGTCGTAAACCCGTCACATTTTACAGACATTTTATTGTCGCGCTCTGGCGCTACCAAAAAAAACAAGGTCTACTAGTGGCACCATGAAAGCAAAACTTGTCTAACCTGAAGACAAGAAAGCGCCGGCCGACGGGTTCCCAGCCGCATTGAGGCAACTGGCCAGCATCGATTTTTTCAGCCAAGCGATTATTATTGCCCCATGAAAACAGCGACCCAACACTACACCAGCCGCACTGCCGACAAGTTCGTCGTCCGTCTGCCCCAAGGCATGCGTGACCGCATCGCCGATGTAGCCAAACAACATCACCGCAGCATGAATTCGGAGATCATCGCCCGGCTGGAACACAGCCTGCTTGATTTGCCGACGCTGCCAGAAACCAGCCAGCCGTCGCGCAAAATGCTCAACGAGCAGGACGTAGACGGCCTCAGCAGCCCCGAGCGTGAGCTGCTGCTGCGTTTCCGGGAAATGAGCCGTCGCCAGCAAAATGCTCTGCTGGCCCTGCTGGCCAACGAACAGCAGTAAGCCGCCATCTGCTCGCCGGCTCTGCGGCGCAAGCAACATCACTTCCTTCGTGGCACAAAAAACCCGCTCAGTTGAGCGGGTTTTTTGTTGCCTGCCTAATGTCAGCCAACAAAGTTCAGCAGGATACCTGCTGCCACTGCCGAGCCGATAACACCAGCCAGGTTCGGGCCCATGGCGTGCATCAACAGGAAGTTCTGCGGGTTAGCCTCGAGACCGACACGGTTGGATACACGCGCTGCCATCGGTACTGCCGAGACACCGGCCGAACCAATCAAGGGGTTGATCGGGTTCTTGCTGAACAGGTTAAGCAGCTTGGCCATCAGGACACCAGCCGCTGTACCCGCACAGAACGCCAACATACCCAGCACCAGAATACCCAAGGTCTTCAGCTGCAGGAAGGAGTCTGCAGACAGCTTGGAGCCAACCGCCAGGCCCAGACCGATGGTGACGATGTTGATGAGCGCGTTGCGGGTAGTGTCCGCCAGACGCTCAACCACACCACACTCACGCATCAGGTTACCGAAGCAGAGCATACCCACCAGAGGCGCCGCATCAGGCAGCAGCAGGGCAACCAGCATGAGCAGCAGCAGCGGGAAGATGATCTTCTCGGCCTTGCTGACCACACGCAGCTGCGTCATAACGATGCCACGCTCTTTCTGATTGGTCAGTGCACGCATGATCGGCGGCTGCAGCAGCGGCACAAGCGCCATATAGGAGTAGGCCGCCACGGCGATCGGCCCCAGCAGATCGGGTGCCAGCTTGGAGGTCACGAAGATGGAGGTCGGACCGTCCGCACCACCAATAATGGCGATGGAGGCCGCTTCCTTCATGGTGAATTCAAAGCCCGGGATGCCGGCCGAGGTCAGCGCCAGCGCGCCCAGCAGCGTGCCGAAAATACCAAACTGAGCCGCAGCACCCAGCAGCAGCGTACGCGGGTTGGCCAACATGGGACCGAAGTCGGTCATCGCACCTACGCCCATGAAGATCAGCAGCGGGAACACACTGGTCGGCAGACCAATTTCATAGATCAGATGCAGAATGCCCGCACCTTCTGCCATGTTTGCCACCGGCAGGTTAGCCAGCACACCGCCAAAGCCGATAGGAATCAGCAGCAGCGGTTCAAAACCCTTACGGATGGCCAGGTAGATCAGACCAAAGCACACCAGGATCATCACCGCCTGACCCGCGGTCATGTGATAAATGCCCGTGGTATGCCATAGCTGGAGGAGCTTATCCATTACTCGCCCCCCTTAACCGATGGTCAGCAGAGTGTCGCCGACCGCTACTGCGTCGCCAACTTTGACATCAACCGACACCACCGTGCCCGCACGTACGGCACGCACTTCGGTTTCCATCTTCATGGCCTCGAGGATCATCACCACATCACCCTCTTCCACCTCATCGCCGGCGCTGACCAGCACCTTGAAGATATTGCCCGACAGCGGCGCGCCCTGAGCATCGCCCTCGCCGACCGGCGCTGCAGCAGCGGCCGGTGCGGCGGCGCTGTCGCCAATTGGCTTGATACCGGCAATGTCACCACCTTCGGTCACCTGAACAACATACTCCTTGCCATTAACGGCAACGGTGTAAGCCTGCGGCGCGTCTGACTTACCCGACGCAGCCGGCGCCTCGTTACCGGTCGGCACCGGCTCGAAGGCGTCAGGATTGCCCCGATTTTCCAGAAACTTCAGGCCAATCTGCGGGAACAAGGCATAGGTCAGAACGTCGTCAATCTCGTTCTCGGCCAGCTTGATACCCTTCTCGCTCGCCAGCCCCTTGAGCTCGGCAGTCAGCTTGTCCATCTCTGCGTCCAGCAGGTCAGCCGGGCGGCAGGTAATAGCCTCTGCACCATCGAGTACACGGGCTTGCAGGTCACTGTTGAACGGGGCCGGCGCAGCGCCATACTCACCCTTGAGAACACCTGCAGTTTCCTTGGTGATCGACTTGTAGCGCTCACCGGTCAGCACATTGATGACCGCTTGAGTGCCGACAATTTGCGAGGTTGGTGTAACCAGCGGGATAAAGCCCAGATCCTCGCGCACGCGCGGAATCTCAGCCAGCACGTCGTCAAACTTGTCGCTGGCGCCCTGCTCTTTCAGCTGATTTTCCATATTAGTCAGCATGCCACCGGGCACCTGAGCGACCAGAATGCGCGAATCAACACCACGCAGGTTGCCTTCAAACTTGGCGTATTTCTTCCGTACTTCACGGAAGTACGCTGCAACTTCTTCCAGCAACTCCAGATTCAGGCCGGTATCACGAGCAGTATCCTGGAAGATCGCAACCACGGATTCGGTCGGCGAGTGGCCATAGGTCATGGACATGGAAGAAATCGCGGTATCAACGTTATCGATACCCGCTTCGGCTGCCTTGAGGATAGCGGCGGTAGACAGGCCAGCGGTTGCGTGGCACTGCATGTGAACCGGAATGCTCAAGGTCGCCTTCAACTGGCTGACCAGGTCGAAGCACACGTAAGGCGTCAGAATGCCGGCCATATCCTTGATGGCGATGGAGTCGGCACCCATGTCTTCAATCTGTTTAGCCAGATCAACCCAATTCTGCAACGTGTGCACCGGGCTGGTGGTGTAGGAAATAGTGCCTTGAGCATGCTTGCCCTGCGCCTTGACAGCCTTCAGCGCGGTCTCCAGGTTACGCGGGTCGTTCATGGCGTCAAACACGCGGAACACGTCTACGCCGTTAACGGCAGCACGCTCGACAAACTTCTCGACCACGTCATCGGCGTAATGACGGTACCCCAGCAGATTCTGGCCGCGCAGCAGCATTTGCTGGCGAGTGTTGGGCATGGCCTTTTTCAGCGCACGAATGCGCTCCCACGGATCCTCGCCCAGATAGCGGATACAGGCATCGAAGGTTGCACCACCCCAGGATTCAACGGACCAAAAACCGACCTGATCCAGTTTGCCGGCGATCGGCAGCATGTCCTCCAGGCGCACGCGCGTGGCCAGGAGAGACTGAGGTGCGTCACGCAGGATGACGTCGGTAATGCCCAGGGGCTGTTTGTTGTCGGTCATAGTGTCATGGCCTTTATATGATTTTTAATGGTGAAAACCGCGAAACGGAATCAGGAACGCTGACGCGCACGGTGCTGCTTGATAGCAGCGCCAATGGCGGCAACGACATCGGGGTCCACACTGGCAGACGCAGCGCTGGGCTTTTTGCGCACGGGCTTGGGTGCCGGCTGCGCCTCAGGAAAATACCGTGACAGGATGATAGACATCAGGCTGGTACAGCAGACCAGCAAAACCAGGAAGGAGAACACTGCCCCCATCCCTAGGAGCATCAGCTCGACGCCCTCGAGAACCAGATTGCTCGATTCCATTTTCTCTCCCCGCAGCTCTGGGCATGGTTGGATCCATGCTGCTTTATTAGTAGTTGAAGCTCAGTGGGTGTTCAAACAGTGCCCGTATGCGGACGGACCTCCCACACGAAAAAACGGCCTAATGTATCCTGATGTGACATTTTAGGCAATCAAGGCGACACTTCACCGCCGAGCAGTAAGGAGTATCAAAGCAGGAAGAGCGTCGCGAGTCCAAGGAAGATAAAAAAGCCGCCACTGTCAGTAATAGCGGTGATCAGCACGCTAGCACCAAGGGCCGGGTCACCGCCCAACCGCAGACGGATCAAGGGTATGAATACCCCCATACAGGCCGCAAGCAGCATGTTGAGCGTCATGGCCGATAGCAGCACAATGGCCAGCGGAATACTGTCATACAGCAGGTAAGCGATAGCCGCCAACACCAAGCCCCAAAACAAGCCATTGATGAGCGCTACGCCCACCTCCTTACGCAGCAGGCGCTTGCCGTGGGCCACCTGGACCTGCCCCGTCGCAATCCCGCGCACAATCATGGTGATGGTCTGGTTACCGGAGTTGCCGCCAATGCCCGCGACGATAGGCATCAGTGCTGCCAGCGCTACCAGCTGCTCGATCGCCGTCTCAAACAGACCAATTACCCGCGAAGCTATCAGTGCAGTACACAGATTAACTGCCAACCAGGCCCAGCGGTTACGCACCGATTTCCATACCGAGGCAAAGATATCCTCTTCCTCGCGTAGACCGGCGGCGTTAAGCACTTCTGCCTCGCTCTCCTCGCGAATGTAGTCAACCATTGCATCAATGGTCAGACGCCCGCATAGACGACCCAGGTTGTCGACCACCGGCGCCGACACCAGGTCATAGCGCTCAAAGGCCTGGGCTGCATCACCAGCATCATCGGCCGGATCAAACACCACCGGATCATCCGCCATGACATCGCCAACCAGAGCGTCCGGCGCGCTGACCAGCAGCTTCTTGATTGGCAATACGCCTTTAAGCAGGCCGCCGGTGTCCACCACAAAAAGCTTATCGGTATGGTCTGGCAGGGCATCAAACCGCCGCAGGTAGCGACTAACCACTTCCATGCTGACGTCATCGCGAATGGTCAGCATGTCAAAATCCATCAAGGCGCCAACTTGATCATCGTCGTAGGACAGCGCGGACTTCAGTCGATCACGTTGCTGCGCGTCCAGACTATCCATCAGCTCGCGCACTACATCACGCGGCAGGTCGGGCGCCAGATCGGCCAGCTCATCGGCATCCAGCGTATTGGCAGCCGCGATGATCTCGTGGCTATCCATGTCGGCAATCAGGGTTTCGCGGACCGCGTCCGAGACTTCCAGCAGAATCTCGCCGTCACGCTCGGTCTTGACCAACTGCCAGACCGCCAAGCGCTCTTCCAACGGCAAGGACTCGAGCACGTAGGCGACATCAGCCGGATGCAGCTCATCAAGCTTGCGCTGCAGCTCAACCAGATTTTGCTGGTGCACCAGATGCTCCACCAACGCCTGATGCTGCCCTTCCTGCTTGTGCACCAGATCTTCAACCAGGCGGTGTCGACTCAACAGCTCCTGCACCTGCTCAAGGCGATCCTGCAGGCTTTCTGGCGACTTTCTGTTGAGTTCCGACATGGCGAGACTTCCCGATCGCCCACGGTGGGCTTTGACCAATCGACGCCCGCCAGAGCAGGCAGGCCACAGCGACATGCCAATCAGCCTATCAGGCTTTATCCGGCAACTCAGCTGCACTTTCGTGAAGACGAAAAAAAACCCACTGAGTTCAGTGGGTTTTTCATATGGCGCACTCGGGAGGATTCGAACCTCCGACCGCTCGGTTCGTAGCCGAGTACTCTATCCAGCTGAGCTACGAGTGCGTTGTGGGGGAGAATTATACGCACTTTTTTAGCCTTGTCATCAGGCTTCGTGTCGTAAAGACGAAAAAAAACCCACTGAAATCAGTGGGTTCTTTATATGGCGCACTCGGGAGGATTCGAACCTCCGACCGCTCGGTTCGTAGCCGAGTACTCTATCCAGCTGAGCTACGAGTGCGTGTGGGGGCGAATTATAGGCTTTTTTACCGCCTCGTCAAATGTTTTTTCTTTTAAATTCAAAAGCTAACATCTGACACAACCTACAACTCTAAAAATGGCGGAGAGGGCGGGATTCGAACCCGCGATACCCTTTTGAGGTATACTCCCTTAGCAGGGGAGCGCCTTCGGCCTCTCGGCCACCTCTCCGAACACGCGGGGAATAGTACCCGCGCGATTTTATTATTGCAACGAAAAACTCAATAAAATTAGCTATTTGGTTCTTCGTCTTTCTCTTTCTGGATGCGCTGGTAGATTTCTTCGCGGTGAACCGCGACTTCTTTCGGTGCGTTGACACCGATACGCACCTGGTTGCCTTTGACGCCCAGGACAGTCACGGTTACTTCATCACCTACCATCAGGGTTTCACCAACCCGTCGAGTGAGTATCAGCATTCCATTTCTCCTTGCTAATGATCAGGACACAGCTCTGCAAAAAACCGGCTAAAAGCCTGACGTAACCCTAGTCGACGCAGGCGGACACGGCAGCCAGAAACCGCGCCCTTGCACTGACCAGCTAAAACTGGCCAGCCGGAACCGACAACGCCTGTCAGGCGTCCTCGGCAGCCGGAGCGTCCAGCCCGAAGGCCGTGTGCAGCGCACGCACTGCCAGCTCCAGATACTTCTCATCAATGACCACCGACACCTTGATTTCCGAGGTGGAGATCATCTGGATATTAATCCCCTCATGCGCCAGCGCCTCGAACATGTTGCTGGCCACACCCGCATGCGAGCGCATGCCAACACCTACAATGGAGACCTTGGCAATTTTGTCGTCAGCGGCCACCTCACGCGCGCCGATATCGCTGGCTACTTGCTTGAGGATAGCCTCTGCCTTGCGAAATTCATTGCGATGCACGGTAAAGGTGAAATCGGTCGTGTTATCCATCGACACGTTCTGCACGATCATGTCGACTTCAATGTTCGCGGCACTGACCGGCCCCAAAATCTTGAAGGCCACGCCGGGGGTGTCCGGCACGCCACGGATAGTCAGTTTGGCTTCATCACGATTG
>DBHE01000239.1 GCA_002296055.1 Pseudomonadaceae bacterium UBA836 | reverse complement strand
TGCTGATATCGGAAAGTCCGAGGCAGGCCACTTTGGCTGCAGATGACAGAAGGGGCCTGTTTCGGAAGTCGCGTATGCTAGCATAATCTGCCTTTTTTGATGCCCGCAGACGCATGAAAAGTCTTCAGGTACTGCATTAATTCCCTTTGAGAGCGCACCATGACCCCTGATGCTGTGATTGAAACCCTCAAGACCCTGGTGGATGCGGACAAGGTCCGTGTGGATGCCGAGTCCCTCGACAACTGGGGCAAGGACTGGACCAAACACTTTGCGCCGGCGCCGCTGGCCATCGTATTTCCCAAGACGGTTGAGCAGGTGCAGGCGCTGGTGCGCTTTGCCAATGAACAGACGTTGGCGTTGGTGCCCTCCGGTGGGCGTACCGGCCTGTCTGCCGCGGCGGTAGCGGCCAACGGCGAGATTGTGGTGTCTTTTGATTACATGAACCAGATCGGCGAGTTCAACGCTTTTGATCGCACTGTGGTGTGCCAGCCGGGCGTTGTGACCGCGCAGCTGCAGCAGTTTGCCGAAGAAAAGGGCCTGTACTATCCGGTGGACTTCGCTTCTGCCGGTTCCAGCCAGATTGGCGGCAATATCGGCACCAATGCCGGCGGTATCAAGGTGATTCGCTACGGTATGACCCGCAACTGGGTCGCTGGTCTGAAAGTCGTCACCGGTACCGGCGAGCTGCTGGAGCTGAACCGTGACCTGATCAAGAACGCCACCGGCTACGATCTGCGTCAACTGTTTATCGGCGCAGAAGGCACCCTGGGCTTTGTGGTTGAGGCGACCATGCGCTTGGAGCGCGCGCCGAAGAATCTGACGGCGATGGTGCTGGGTACGCCGGACTTTGATTCCATCATGCCGGTACTGCACGCCTTTCAGGGCAAGCTTGACCTGACCGCCTTCGAATTTTTCTCTGACAAGGCCATGGCCAAGATCATGGGGCGTGGTGATGTGCCCGCGCCGTTCGAAACCGATTGCCCGTTTTACGCGTTGCTGGAGTTTGAAGCGGTCAGCGAAGACATTGCCAACGATGCGCTGGCCACCTTCGAACATTGCGTGGAACAGGGCTGGGTGCTCGATGGCGTGATGAGCCAGAGCCAGCAGCAGTTGGAAAACCTGTGGAAGCTGCGCGAGTTTATCTCCGAGACGATCTCCCACTGGACGCCTTACAAGAACGACATCTCGGTGACGGTCGGTAAGGTGCCAGCCTTCCTGCACGATATCGATACCATCGTTGGTGAGCACTACCCGGACTTCGAGATCGTCTGGTTCGGCCATATCGGCGACGGCAACCTGCACCTGAACATCCTCAAGCCGGAAAACCTGTCCAAGGATGAGTTCTTCGCCAAGTGCGCAACGGTCAACAAATGGGTGTTCGAGATTGTCGAGAAGTACAACGGGTCAATCTCCGCCGAGCACGGCGTGGGCATGACCAAGCGCGATTATCTGACCTACAGCCGCAGCCCGGCAGAGATCGCGGTGATGAAGTCGATCAAGGCGGTGTTTGACCCCAACGGCATCATGAACCCCGGCAAGATATTTAACTGACAGCGGCAAGCGGCAAGCGGCAACTAACGGCAAAAGCGAGAGCAGGGTTTATGAGCTACCAGCATCAGTATGTGGATGGCAGTGTGATTGATCTGCCGATGGGTAAGGTGGTGTGTGTCGGGCGCAACTACGCCGAGCATGCCCGAGAGCTGAACAATCCGGTGCCAACCGAGCCGCTACTGTTTATCAAGCCGGCTACCTCGGTGGTGCCGATGACACCGCCCATTGAGCTGGTGCAGGGGCGCGGCCCGGTGCACTACGAGACTGAGATCGCGTTGCTGATTGGCGCGCCGCTGAGCGGCATGGTGAGCGAAGAGCAAGCCGAGGCCGCGATTGCGGGCGTTGGGTTGGCGCTTGATCTGACCTTGCGTGAACTGCAGGATCAGCTCAAAAGCAAGAGCCACCCGTGGGAGCGCGCCAAGTGCTTTGACGGCGCCTGCCCGCTGTCGCCCTTTGTACCGAAAGCTGAGGCGGGTGATCTGCATACCCTGGCCTTGCAACTGGATATCAACGGTGAGCGCCGCCAGTACGGCACGGCCGGTGAGATGATTACGCCGATTATCTCGCTGCTGCGGCATATCGCGACCCAATTCACCCTGTTGCCGGGCGACGTGGTCATCACCGGCACGCCGGCAGGCGTGGGTGTACTTAACCCGGGGGATGCGCTGAGTCTGGCGATTCCTGGCCGGTTGCAGGTCGAAACACGCATCGCCGGGTGAACCGGCGGCGTTGGCGCTGGTCCGAGTGGGGCCGTTAACCTCTGGAGCGCCGATGAAAAAATTGCTGATTGCCCTTGTCCTGCTGCTGGTGCTGGGTGGGGGTGTACTTCATTACCTGCATCTGGACGTTCTGTTGTGGCATAGCTGGCGAGCGCAGCAGGCGCCGGAGCACCATGACTCGCTGGCCCTCGACGATTACCGAGTTGACCTGCAAGCCAAGGTCATTGAGGGGCTGGATGATGACGTTTCGGCGCTGACCTTCAATCCGCAAACCGGCACCCTGTTTGCGGTACTCAACGGCGAGCCCCTGCTGGTTGAGCTGTCGCTGGATGGACAGCTGCTGCGCAAGGTGCGTGTCAATGGCGTTCGCGACATGGAAGGTTTGACCCATGTGGCTGATAACCGTTTTGTGATCGCCGAGGAGCGCAGCCAGCGCTTGATTGAGGTGGAGCTGACGGATGGTGCCAGCGAACTGGATGTGGCCGGTGCGCCGAGCCTTTCCATCGGGCTGGATCTCAACGGCAACAAGGGGTTTGAGGGGCTGTCCTGGGATCAGCGGCAGCAGCGCCTGCTGGTGGTCAAGGAGCGTGACCCGTTGCGGGTGTTGGCGGTGAGCGGCTTTGTTGGTGCGCCCTCAGGTGCACCGATTAATGTGCGTATCGAGGAGCTGAAGGGCCCGGATTCGTGCTGGCTGTTCATGCGCGATCTGTCGTCCCTGAGTCTGCACGACGGCACCGGGCACTTGCTGCTGCTCAGCGACGAGTCGCACATGCTGGTCGAATATGACGAGCATGGCCATCCTCGCAGCCTGCTGGGCTTGTGGCGCGGCATGCACGGCCTGCAGCAGACGGTGCCGCAGGCCGAGGGGTTGGCGATGGATGGGCAGTCGCGACTCTATCTGGTCAGCGAGCCGAACCTGTTCTATCGCTTTGTACCCGAGTAGCGCGCGTCAGCTGCGCTCGATGGTGCGCACGCCCTGGGCAGTACCCAGCAGCAGTACGTCTGCCGGGCGAGCGGCGAACAGACCGTTGCACACGACGCCGACAATGGCGTTAAGGTCGGCTTCCAGCTGCTTGGGGTTGATGATCGACATGTTGTAGACATCAAGAATGACGTTGCCGTTGTCGGTCACGCAGCCTTCGCGGTACACCGGATCACCTCCCAGTTTGACGATCTCGCGTGCTACATGGCTGCGCGCCATCGGGATGACTTCAACCGGCAGCGGAAAGTTGCCGAGCACTGGCACCAGCTTGCTTTCATCGGCGATGCAGATGAAGGTCCTGGCAACCGCTGCAACGATTTTTTCGCGGGTCAGCGCGGCGCCACCACCCTTGATCAGCTCCAGGTTTTCGTTGCTTTCATCGGCGCCGTCAACGTAGAAGTCCAGCTGCGGTACGCCGTTCAGGTCGTAGACGGTGATGCCGTGGCTTTTCAGGCGCTCAGCGGTGGCTTCCGAGCTGGCGACGGCACCGTCGAAGGCCAGCTTGTGTTTGGCCAGTGCATCGATAAAGCAGTTGGCGGTAGAGCCGGTGCCAACGCCGACAATGCTGTTTTCATCCAGATGCGGCAGCAGGCGCTCCACGGCGGCCTGTCCTACCGCCTGTTTCAGTTCGTCCTGGGTCATCTCGGTTCCTCGTCACGGGCGGGCAAAAAACGCGATTATACGGGCTTGGCTGGACCGGCGTGTAGTCGGGCCGGCCTTGATTCGCTAGACTGGCCGCTTTCCCGTCCCTCTGCTAGCCGACTGCCTCCATGCTGGAAACCTACGTTAAAAAGATTCTCTGCTCGCCTGTCTACGATGTGGCGGTGGAAACCCCGGTCCATCCGGCGCCCTTTCTCTCCGAACGTCTGGACAACACGGTGCTGCTCAAGCGCGAAGATCTGCAGCCGGTGTTCTCCTTCAAAATTCGCGGCGCTTACAACAAGCTGGCGCAGTTGACCGACGAGCAGCGTGCCTGCGGCGTGGTCGCGGCCTCGGCTGGTAACCACGCGCAGGGGCTGGCCTACGCGGCCCGTCACATGGGCGTGAAGGCGACTATCGTGATGCCGCGCACCACCCCTGAGATCAAGGTCAAGGCGGTGCGTGCCCGTGGCGGTAAGGTTGTGCTGCACGGTGATGCCTTCGACGAGGCGCTGGCCTATTCGCAGAAGCTGGTGAAGGAAAAGGGCTACGTCTACATCCACCCTTACGACGATCCTGACACCATTGCTGGCCAGGGCACGGTGGCGATGGAAATCTTGCGTCAGGTGCAGGGCCCGCTGAACGCCATCTTTGTGCCGGTTGGCGGCGGTGGTTTGGTGGCGGGTATCGCGGCTTACGTCAAATACCTGCGTCCGGACATCAAGGTGATTGGCGTCGAACCGCAAGACTCGGCTTGTTTGCACGCTGCCCTGGCCGCTGACGAGCGCGTTGTGCTCGGTCAGGTCGGGCTGTTTGCCGATGGCGTAGCGGTAGCGCAGATTGGCGAGCATACCTTTGAGGTATGTCGTCAGTATGTTGATGAGGTCATCACCGTGACCACTGACGAGATGTGCGCGGCTATCAAGGATATCTACGACGATACCCGCTCGATCTGCGAGCCGGCAGGCTGCCTGGGCGTTGCCGGCATCAAGAAATATGTCGAGCGCGAAGGGTGCAGTGGTCAGGTGCTGGTGGCTATCGACTCTGGCGCCAACATCAACTTCGACCGGCTGCGTCACGTGGCCGAGCGTGCCGAGATCGGTGAGCGGCGTGAAGCGCTGCTGGCGGTGACCATTCCCGAGAAGCCGGGCAGCTTCAAGCAGTTTTGTGAGGCGATCGGCAAGCGTGCGATTACCGAGTTCAACTACCGTTATCACACCGGCAGCGAGGCGCACATCTTCGTGGGTGTCCAGACGCACCCGGAGCTGGATCCGCGCGACAAGCTGGTCGAGCAGCTGTCAGCTGACGGCTTCCCGGTGCTGGACCTGACCGATAACGAGCTGGCCAAACTGCATATTCGCCACATGGTTGGCGGTCACGCCGAGCACGTAACCGATGAGCAGGTGTTCCGCTTTGAGTTTCCGGAGCGTCCGGGCGCGCTGTTCAACTTCCTCAACAAGCTGGGCGGGCGCTGGAATATCTCAATGTTCCACTACCGCAACCACGGGGCTGCCTACGGCCGGGTGGTCGCCGGCCTGCAAGTGCCCGAGGGCGAGCGGCATCTGATTCCGGCGGCGTTGGACGGTATTGGCTACCAGTACTGGGACGAGACCGACAACCCGGCGTACAAGCTCTATTTGGGCTGATCGTCGGTGGTCACCGCCAGTTGCGAGCGGTTCCGTCCGGCGGCCTTGGCCCGGTAAAGGGCGGTGTCGGCCTGGCGCACCAGGTCATGCGGGCTCCACTCGGGCTGCGGCAGCAAGCTGGCGGCGCCAACGCTGACGGTAAGCAGGCCCTCGGCAACGGTGGTGTTGGGGTGCCGAATGCCGAGTGTGGCAATGGCATCGTGAATCCGCTCGGCCACCTGCACGCATTGCTGCGGGCCGGCGCCGGGCAGGATGACCGCAAACTCCTCTCCGCCGTAGCGGCAGACGCAATCTCCTTCGCGCATCAGGCAGCTGTTCAGCGCCGTAGCAACCTGCTGCAGTGCATCGTCGCCGGCCTGGTGCCCCAGCTCGTCGTTGAAGCGCTTGAAGTGGTCGACATCCAGCATCAGCAAGCCGAGCGGTGTTTGCTCGCGGCGCAGGCGGCGCCACTCGCTGACCAGTGTCTTGTCGAAGTAGCGGCGATTGAACAGCCCGGTCAAGCCGTCCTGATGTGATAGTTGCTGCAGGCGGGCCGCCAGCTGCAACTGTTCGCTGTTGTCGCGTCCGACGCAGATCAGGTAGTCGCGACCGATGCGTCGCAGGTGGCGAACACTGACTTCCAGGGGAGAGCTTCTGCCGTCACGGCGAATGATGCGTTTCTGGAAAATCGCGTTGCCCTGGCTATGGATCATGTTGCGCAACTCGGCCAGCCACTTGATGGCCCCGGGCATGACGTCGTCGGGCGCAATGCGTAGCACTTCGCGCAGCTCGATCTCGCTGTAGCCCAGGCTTTGCCAGCAGGTGCGATTCAAGTAGACAACTTCCATCGGGTCCAGGCCAATGATGAACAGCGCGTCATGGCTGTGATCTGTCATGTCGTGGATTAGCTTCAGTCGGGCCTGATTGTGTTTCAGGCTTTCCTCGGTGTCCTGGCGACGCTTTATTTCGGCCTGGAGCTGATGATTGCTGCGTGCCAGTTGCTGGCTGCGTTGTGCTCCGCGCATGGTCAGCAGCAACGAGATGCACAGCAGCAGCGCCGCCAGGGCGCCGGAGACGACAACCATCAGCGGCAGGTGGGTGGTGGTGCTGGCGAGCAATTGATGGGTGGGTTGCATGACCAGTACAAAGTTGCTGTTGTCGGCCAAGGTCACCGGGCTGCTAACGCTCCAAGGCGCGGCCTGGTAATCACTCTCGGAGGTATACAGCGCAAGGCCTTGCTCTTCCAGGCGCAGGCTGCGGTCGGCGGCCTGCAGTTCGCTGAGCAGGTCGTTGATCAGCACCTCGACGCGGAAGATACCCAGCAGAAAGCCGTCGAAGCGGCGCAGGTCGCCGCTGATGCGGTGCAGCGGTATGTAGTAGGCAAGGCCCAGTCCACCCTGAACCAACTCGAACGAGTTGCTCAGTCGCGGCTGGCCGGTGTCACGGGCCGCCAGCAGCAGCGGATAGTTGGGGTGGGTTCTGGGGTAGATCAGGCCGATCGCCGCCTCGTTGCCGTTCAATGGCTCGATCCAGCGCATGCGAAAACTGGCGTCCAGCCACTCGATGGCCTGAAAGTTGTGATAGTCACGTAGCAGTTGGTTGGCGTTTTCGGTCCACAGATCGCGATTGGCGCGGTGTTGTGGCCAGCGTTCGGCCAGGCGCAGGAGGGTGGCGGCCTGCTGCTCGAAGCGAGTTTGAATTTGATGGGCGAGGGCGTCGGCTTCCAATTGCAGGCGCGCACGTGCTTGCTCTTGCTCGGCATCCAGCAGTGCCTGCCAAAGCAGGTAGAGAGCGATTGCCATGATGCCAAACAGCGCAAAAATCAGCCGTGGGAACTGTGTGATTGGCGCGGGCATGGCGGGTGCTGGCATGGCAAGTCTCTAAACGTCGGAGGCTGGGCTGTTGCTGTTCTGGCGCGAGATCGAGGGACTAGCCTGGCTGGCTAGCGTCGCTTGTCTCGCCCGCAGTGCCGCCAACCCCTGTGACGATTCTGCGTGTGTTACCCAGCTTCGTTGGTTTAGTGATAGCACAGTGCTTGCAGCCAGGCCAGTGGCCAAGCAAGCACTGATCAATTTCGCACGCCTCTGGCGGCGTTTTGCTGCCGCCCGCATCTGCGGCCGCAGAGCTGCTGCGTCATTATTCGGTGCTACGTTCGGCGCGCAGCGGCCAGCAGAATTTTCCACTGGTCCGGTTCTACCGGCATGACTGACAGACGACTGCCGCGTTGCAGCAGTGCGAGCCCTTCCAGACCAGCCAGCTCGCGCAATTCGGGCAGGCTGAGCAAACGCGGGAACTTTTCCACGAAAGCGACGTCCACCGCGACCCAAGGCAAGCGCTCGGCATGGCAGCGCGGGTCGTGGTAGGGGCTTTCAGGGTTTAGGGCGGTCTGATCCGGGTAGGGGGCGCGCGTAATGCGGCCAATGCCGGCTAGTCCTGGAGGCTGGCAGCTGGAGTGATAGAACAGGAAGCTGTCGCCGGGCTGCATCGCCTGCATGAAGTTGCGTGCCTGATAATTGCGCACGCCGTCCCAGGGGGCCTCTTGCTGGTCTCGCAGGTCGTCGATGGAGAAGGTGTCGGGCTCGGACTTTAGCAGCCAAAAGGCCATGCAGGCCTCCTTTTTGTTGACAGTTGTGTGACAAGGGTGTACGAAGCGGTTTTATATGCAGCGACGGTGAGTCGAATTGGGGCGCTGCATCACGCATATTCATATTATTAGATTGCCGTATTTGTCAGGAGGCAACGCGTGCGACGCAAACCAGATTTGTTGTGGGTTTTGGTCATCGTATTCGGTTTGGGGGTGGTGACCACGGGCTATACCCAGAGTTATCTTGATCGCAGTGCCGAAGCGGAGCTACAGCGAGCGCCCTGACGCACCTCCAAATTAGCGGTTACTTGGAGCGCGGTCAGTCACTACTGCGTCGAGCGGGATGTCCCAGCTCGCGCCCTGCAGGTGATCCACCTGCTGACAGCGGTGGGCCAGCCCCAGCAGGGATGGCCTGCGTGTTGCAGTGCGCCAGCGCCGCCAGGCGAAGGCGCGATCATAAAAGCCGCCGCCCATACCCAGGCGATTGCCGGCTGCATCAAATCCCACCAGTGGTAACAACACCAGATCAAGGCGCCAGGCTTTGACCTGCAGGCGGTGCTGCGTCTGCGGTTCACGTATGCCAAAGCGGTTGTGCTGCCAGCGCTGGTCTTTGATCAGGCGCTGAAAGCGCATGGTCGTGCGGGGCCAGCGGCTTAGCACGGGCAGATAGCAGTGTTTGCCCATGCGTTGGGCTTGGCGCATCAGCAGGGCTGGGTTTATTTCACCGTCGTTGGCCAGATAAAAGGCGATATGTCTGGCGCGCAGGAAGCGCATGTCCTGCGCCATTACTCGCTGCAGGCTGCGCGCGGCGGCGTGTTGCTGAGCAGGGCTAAGTGCTCGGCGCCGTTGGCGCAGCTGGCGTCGTAGTTGGGAGCGTGAAACAGGCGGGTTCATGCTGAAAGGAGTCCCCAGAGTGCCGCTGCCGGGTTAGCCCTTGAACCCGAAAGTTCAAGGCGGAGAATACGGCGATACCTCAGGCTTTCCGTCATGCGGACATGCACACTGGTATCAGCGCGTCCTCTCCTGGTACAGGAGTATCGGCTCAGGGAC
>DBHE01000031.1:8493-12108 GCA_002296055.1 Pseudomonadaceae bacterium UBA836 | reverse complement strand
GCCGGCAAAACCAAAGATCACCAGGCCGGTGTGCAGCGGCCGCAGGCGGCCGAAGCTGGTCCAGGGCAGGTCCATATTCAGCGCTGGCCAGACCAGTTGCGAGGCGACCAGCAGGCCGACCGACATGCCGATCACGCCCCAGACCACGGTCATGATGGTGAATTGGCGCACCACCCGATAGTTGTACATTTGCGCAGCAGCGTTCTGCATCTTCAACCCCTTCACGGCAGCGAGGCGACGTACGTCGCGATAACGCCTGCACTCTAGGGCTGAGTGGCAATACAAAACAGACTCAGAGATGGCCGCAAAAAGCAGATCAGATAGCGCTGCGCTCAGAACGCTGCGAGCAACCGCCCCAGCGTCGCCATGGCCTGTTCACAGCGCTCATCCCACGGCGTGCCGTAGTTCAGCCGCGCGCAGTTGCGGTACTGCCGGTTGGCCGAAAAGATCGGCCCCGGCGCCAGGCTGATGCCCTGTGCCAGCGCCAGCTGGAACAACTGCAGGGAGTCGACCCGCTCGGGAAATTCAAACCACAGGAAGTAACCGCCGTTTGGCCGACTGACCCGCGTTTCGCGGGGGAAATGCCGCGCGGCCGAGGCCAGCATGGCGCGTTGTTGGCTCTCCAATGCATGACGCAACTTGCGCAGGTGGCGGTCGTAGCCGCCGTGCTGCAGATAGTCTGCCAGCGCTGCCTGAGCCGGTACCGATGGCGAGATAGTGGTCATCAGTTTGAGCCGGCTGACCTGCTCGGCAAAGCGCCCGGCTGCCACCCAGCCGACCCGGTAACCCGGCGCCAGGCACTTGGAGAACGAACCGCAGTGCATCACCAGACCGTCGGTATCGAAGCTCTTGACCGGTTTGGGCGGCTTGGCGCTGAAGTACAGCTCGGCGTAAACGTCATCCTCAATCATCGGCACCTGATGCTGTTGCAGCAGGGCATAGAGCTGCTTCTTCTTGGCGTCGCTCATGCTGGCGCCCAGCGGGTTTTGCAGGCTGCTCATAAACCAGCAGGCCTTGATCGGAAAGCGCTGGAGACTGTCGGCCAGGCTGTCGAGGTCGATGCCTTCGCGCGGGTGCACCGGGATCTCTACCGCCTTGAGCTGCAGCCGCTCCAGCACCTGCAGAGTGGCATAGAACGCGGGGCTTTCGATGGCGACCAGATCGCCGGGCTGGGTAACCGACTGCAGGCAGAGGTTGAGTGCCTCCATCGCGCCGTTGGTAATCACCAACTCGTCCATCGGCAACAGCATGCCGCTGACCATGTAGCGCAGGGCGATCTGGCGGCGCAGGTCGGGGTTGCCGGCGGTCATGTCGGCAATTACCGAGTGGGGCTTCATGTCGCGTACGCTGCTGGCCAGCGAGCGTGACAGCCGTGCCAGCGGAAACAGATCAGGGCTTGGGAAGGCCGAGCCAAAGGCCACCATCTCCGGGTCCTTGAGCGAGCCAAGCACCGAGAACACCAGCTCGCTGACGTCCACATCGACGCTGCTGGAGGCGTAGGGGCTGATATTCGGCTCGCTCAGCTGGCGCCGTGCAAGCGAGTGGACGAAGTAACCCGAGCGCGGTCTGGCCTGAATCAGACCGCGATCTTCCAGCAGGTAGTAGGCCTGAAAGACGGTCGACGGACTGACCCCGTAGGTGCGGCTGGCGTGCCGCACCGAGGGGACCTTTTCGCCCGGTGCAATGACCCCGGTGCGGATCAGTTCGGCGATGTCGTCGGCCAGCTTTTCGTAGCGTTTCATCCGGTCCTGCGACTCTGATGGTGGTGTGCGCCACTGTAGGCCATCACGCGCACGCATGCGATATCAACGCACCTGAGGGGCGACAAAGGTGCTCTCGTCGCTGACTCGGCTGGCCGGGTCGCTCAGATCCTGCACAACGAACTCCAGCGGCTCACTGCCAGCGGCTGTTGCTGCATCGCGGCGGCTGACCCGCACGGCAACTGTGCCGGTCTCACCTGCGGCGACGCGCAGGTTGCCGAGGCCTTGGGTATTGAACCGCTCGGCGTCCGCCAGGCTCACGCTGTATTCGCGTGGCTGCTGGGTCTTGTTCAGCACCTTGAGGGTGTAGATGTTGTCGATTTCGCCATTGCTGTTGGCGCGGAATACGCTGCGGTCACGGCTGATGTCCAGATCAATCAGCGGGCGGCTCTGCAGGCCCCAGACCAGGCCGCCGATCATCAGCAACAGGGCAATGGCGTAGCCGACCAGACGCGGTCGCAGCCAGTGTGTCTTGCCGCCAGTCAGCGCACGTTCGGAGGTGTAGCGAATCAGCCCGCGTTGGTAACCCATTTGATCCATGATGCCGTTACAGGCGTCGATGCAGGCGCCGCAGCTGATGCAGTCGAGCTGCAAGCCGTCGCGGATGTCGATGCCGGTCGGGCAGACTTGAACGCACAGGGTGCAGTCGATGCAGTCGCCTAGACCGCTGGCGGCCGGGTCGCTGGTTTTCTTGCGCGGGCCGCGCGCTTCACCGCGCGCTGCGTCGTAGGTCACCAGTTGGGTGTCGGCATCAAACATCGCGCTCTGGAAGCGCGAGTACGGGCACATGTGCAGGCACACCTGCTCGCGCAGCCAGCCGGCGTTGAAGTAGGTGGCAGCGGTAAAGCACAGCAGCCAGAACGCGGTAGTCGCGCCAACCTGCCAACTCAGCAGGTCGCTCACCAGCTCGCGTACCGGGGTGAAATAACCGATAAAACCAATTGCCGTCGCCAGGCTGATGGCGAGCCACAGGCCGTGCTTGGCGCTGCGGCGCAGTAGCTTGTTGAGCGACCAGGGCTTGGCGTCGAGGCGAATGCGCTGATGACGTTCGCCCTCGGTGACCTTCTCGACCCACATGAAGATCCAGGTCCAGACGCTCTGCGGGCAGCTGTAACCGCACCACACCCGGCCGGCGACTACCGTGATAAAGAACAGGCCGAAGGCGGCAATCATCAAGATCGCCGACAGCAGGGTGAAATCCTGCGGCCAGAAGGTCGCACCGAAGATGTGGAACTGCTTGCTGTCCAGATCCCACAGCACGGCCTGCTGGCCGTTCCAGTCGATCCAGGCGGTACCGAAGAACAGCAGCATCAGCGCACCCGCGCCGAGCAGCCGCAGGTTGCGGTACAGACCCTTGAAACTGCGGGTGTGAATCGGGCCGCCCTGCTGGGCGGGTGTCAGATCTTTCAGGGGAATGTGGCTGGTCATGGCATCACGGCTCTTGGATTTTCAGGCTGTGGCGATGATGCGGGGACGGCTGATCTGGTAACAGATTCAGATTGGACGCAAAAAACCATATCAGACGGCGCTAAAAGGTCGCTCAGAGCGCTGGCCTGACTGGCCTGAAGACGGATTGCGCGCAGCCTGAAATGGTCTGCTGATACGGTTTTTTTTGCCGGATCTGAGGCTGGTACGGCTCAGGCGGCCTGCGCATAGTGGCCGCCTTGTTGAGTCGGTGCGGTAGATCCGCTGTGTGCGGCTGCTGCGCCTTGGAGGTGAGCATGTACCACTACGATGAGTACGACCGGGCGCTGGTCGCCGAGCGGGTCGCCCAGTTTCGTGATCAGATCAGTCGGCGTTTGAGCGGTGAACTGAGCGAGGAGGAGTTTCTGCCGCTGCGTCTGCAGAACGGTCT
>DBHE01000031.1:2048-8109 GCA_002296055.1 Pseudomonadaceae bacterium UBA836 | reverse complement strand
TGCGCGCGCTGGCGAGTGTCGCCCGGGATTTTGACCGTGGCTACGGCCACTTCACCACGCGCCAGAACATTCAGTTCAACTGGATCGAGCTGGAGCAGGTGGGCGACATTCTGGCCCGGTTGGCGGCGGTCGACATGCATGCGATTCAGACCTCCGGCAACTGCGTGCGCAATATCAGCACTGACGCTTTTGCTGGCGTGGCTGCCGATGAGCTGCTCGACCCGCGGCCGTTGGCCGAGATTCTGCGCCAGTGGTCGACGGTCAATCCCGAGTTTCTCTACCTGCCGCGCAAGTTCAAGATCGCCCTGTGCTCGGCCAGCGAAGACCGCGCGGCGGTGATGATGCATGACATCGGGCTGTACCTGTACCGGGATGCGGCGGGGGAAATGCTGTTCGACGTCATGGTCGGTGGCGGCCTGGGGCGCACGCCGATTCTGTCGCAGCCGATCCGCAAAGCGCTGCCCTGGCAGCATTTGCTGTCCTACGTGGAAGCGGTGCTGCGGGTGTACAACCGCCACGGGCGGCGGGACAACAAGTACAAGGCGCGCATCAAGATTCTGGTCAAGGCGCTGGGGATTGAGGCCTTTGCCCGTGAGGTTGAGGCCGAATGGGAGCACATCAAGGACGGCCCCGCCGAGCTGACCCGCGAGGAGTACGAGCGCGTTGCGGCGAGCTTTCAGCCGCCGGAGTATCCGCTACAACCGGCGGTCGATCTGGCATTCGGCAGTGCGCTGGCGCGCGACGCCGAGTTTGCCCGCTGGGTGCAGCGCAACACCCACGCGCACAAGCAGCCGGGCTATGTGTCGGTCACGCTGTCGACCAAACCGGGTGCCGACATGCCGCCCGGTGATGTGACCGCCGCGCAGATGGAGCAGATTGCGCAGATGGCCGAGCAGTTCGGCTTCGGCGAGATTCGGGTCGCCCATGAGCAGAATCTGGTCCTGCCGGATGTCGCCAAGGCTGATCTGTACGCGCTCTGGCAGCAGGCCCGCGAGTACGGCCTGGCGACGGCCAATATCGGGCTGTTGACCGACGTGATTGCCTGCCCCGGCGGTGACTACTGTTCGCTCGCCAATGCCAAGTCGATACCGGTGGCGCAGGCCATTCAGCAGCGTTTTGCCGACCCGGAACTGCTGCAGGATTTGGGCGAGATCAGCCTGAACATCTCCGGCTGCATGAACGCCTGCGGCCACCATCACATCGGAAACATCGGCATTCTTGGGGTCGATAAGAACGGCAGCGAGTGGTATCAGCTCACCATCGGCGGGGCGCAGGGCAAGCAGAGTGCGCTGGGTAAGGTGATTGGCCCGGCCTTCAGCGCCGAAGATGTGCCGGAGGTGATCGCCACGCTGGCCGAGGTCTACCGCGAGCAGCGACAGGGAGCGGAGCGCTTTGTCGATACCGTCGAGCGTATCGGTCTGGCGCCGTTCAAGGCGCGGGTGTACCCGGCGCAGGAGGCGCGCGCATGAACAACCTGATCCGACTGACTGAACATGGCCCGGAACGGGTGGGCACCGATCCCTGGACGCTGGCGCTGAGCGAGGAGCAGGCAGCCACTGGCCCGCGTATCCTCAGTCTGGAGGAGTGGCTGCAGCGCCAGCCCGAGTCGGTATTGAGCGGGCAAGCGCCCAGTGCCGATGCGGTCTGCCTGCAGCCCGATGACGAGGCCGAACAACTGCAGCCCTACCTCGCGGTGTTGCCGCTGATTGCCGTGCTGTTCCCCAGTTTTCGTGATGGCCGGGGCTACAGTCAGGCGTATCTTTTGCGCACGCGCATCGGTTGGACTGGCGAGCTGCGCGCGGTCGGCGATGTGCTCCGCGATCAGCTTAGTCACATGCGTCAGTGCGGCTTTGATGCTTTTGCCATCCGTGAGGACAAATCTGCCGAAGATGCGATCAAGGGGCTGGGTGGCATGAGCGTGCTCTACGGCCGCTCGGCGATTGAGCCGCGGCCGCTGTTTCGTCGGCGGGCCAGCGAATGCTGAAGGGGCTGTTGTTGCTGGTCGTAATGCAGGCGATGGGCGCGTTGCTGCAGGCGCTTTGGCTACCAATACTGCCCGCGCCGGTGATCGGTTTGCTGCTGCTGTTGGCGTTGCTGGTGTTGCTGGGCCGCATTCCAGACTGGCTGGAGCAGGCCAGCGCCGCGTTGCTTGGCTATCTGCCGCTAATGCTGGCGATTCCGGCGACCGGTATTGTGCTCGGTGGTGATGTGCTGCTGGCTCAGTTGCCCGCCATTGGCGCGGGGCTGGTGGTCTCGCTGGTGCTGTGCATCCCTTTGTGCGGTGTGTTGATGCAGCGGCTGATGGCAGGGCAGCGCGATGATGACTGACGCTCTGCTGCAAGTCGCCCACGCGCCGCTGACGGCCATCGCGCTGACGCTTGCGGCCTTTGTGTTTGCGCTCTGGCTGTACCGGCGCACCGGCTGGCTGGTGTTGCAGCCGGTCCTGATCACCATGCTGCTGATCATCGCCGGTATCCGCCTGTTGCAGCTGGACTACGCCGCCTACCGCGACGCGGTGGTGCCCATCGCCTGGCTGCTGGGGCCAACAACGGTGGCGCTGGCGGTGCCCCTGTATCGCAACCTGCGGCGCATCCGCGACAACCTCTGGCCGGTGCTGGCGACCTTGCTGGTCGGTGGCAGCGCGATAGTCGTGCTCACGCTGATGAGCGCCTGGCTGCTGGGCGCTGATCTGCCGGTGCTGATGACGCTGGCGACCAAGTCGGTAACCATGCCGATTGCCATGCCACTGGCCGAGCAATTGGGCGGGCTGGCTGCGCTGGCGGCGGTGCTGGTGATGCTGACCGGCGTGCTCGGCACAGTGCTGGTGCCGCCGTTGCTGCAGTTGGCCGGCGTGATTCACCCCGCAGCGCGGGGCATGGCGTATGGCATGAACGCCCATGCGGTCGGCACCGCACGGGCACTGGAAGAGGGCGATGAATGCGCGGCCTTCGCCGCCCTGGCGATGGGCGCGTTGGGCGTGCTGACGGCCTTGATGTTGCCTGCCGCGGTGCTGGGTTGGCGGCTGATAACCGCCTGATCGCTGGTGCTGCCGCTCAGGCGCCGGCGGTCAGATGCCGTGCAATGCCGCGCTTGAGAGGGCGCAACTGCTGCGCCGCGCGCAGCGCCGCCCCGCGCAGCAGGCGCATGGGCAGGCGGTCATTGGTGTAACAGTCGACCAGCAGGTTGGTCGCCTGGTAGAGCGGCCAGGTCGCCAGACGCTGCTGGCGCTCGTAGCGGTTGAGCAGGGCAATGGAGCCAATATCGCGGTTGCGCTGCTTGGCGTCGAGCAGCAGGGTGCTCAAGCGTTGCACGCTGCCCAGGCCAAAGTTGAAGCCGTGGGCGGTGACCGGATGCATGCCCACGGCAGCATCGCCGATCAGGGCGCTGCGGTGCGCGGTGAGGTGGCTGGCATAGGCGCCCACCAGCGGATAGGCATGCCGCTCGCTGACCAGCTCCATGCAGCCCAGGCGGCCGTCAAAGCGCTGTTCCATTTCGATGGCAAATTCCTCAGGGCTCATCTGCTGCAGGCGCTCGATATCCCGTGGCGGCAGGGTCACTACCACCGAGGACTGCCGGCCATTGAGGGGCAACAGGGCCAGCGTTTGGCCGTAGCCAAACCACTCCCAGGCCACCTGCTGGTGATCGGCGTCGTGCTGCATGCGGCACACCAGCATGCTCTTGCCAAAGTCCTTCATCTGCGCGCCGATGCCGAGCAGGCGCCGGGTTTCGGAAAAACGGCTGTCTGCCGCCACCAGCAGGCTGCACTCCAGCGTACTGCTGTCATCTAGGGCCAGTTCAACGCCGCCGCTGTGCTGGCGCAGATGACGCAGACGGGTACCAGCGCGCAGTGTCGTGGTGCCCTTGGCCTGCACGCTGTCCCACGCAGCCTGGCGGATAGCCCGGTTGGCAACCAGATGCCCCAGGTGATCGCTGCCGGCGTGGCGCGCCTGAATTTGCAGGGCAAAGGCGGACGGCCCGTTGAACACCTGTGCATCGCGCAGCAGCGCAACGTCGTCGTTGGGCAGGCGGTCCCAGATATCCAGCTGCTGCAGCAGAGCGCGCGAGGTGTGGGTCAGGGCGATTTCGCGGCCGTCGAAGGCGGGGTTGGCTATGGCCTCTTCGCTCTGACGCTCGATCAGCGTCACCGCAAGGCCGCTGTCGGCCAAAGCCCGAGCTAGACACAGGCCGCTCGGGCCGGCGCCGATGATGGCGATATCGCAGTGCATGACGGTCGCTCCTGACAGGATGAAAAGCCCAGTCTAGACGCTATCCTGCCCGCTTTAATTGTCTTGGGTCAGTTGTTGCCCCGAGTCGGTGCAGGCGTCGACAAGTGCTCTGTGTGATGCGCGCCCTGTGGATACCGCATCGGCCGGACCTTCAGGACTGAAACGGACCAAAAGGTACAAAACTTGCTGCAGTGCCGGCTCAGTCATTCAACCGGATAGCCGCTATGAGCAAACCTCTGGTCCGCTGGGACCTCAACCCGCGCCGCGCTGCGGTCATCGTCGTCGACATGCAGAAGGTGTTCTGCGAACCGGACGGCGCCCTCTACGTGCCGAACACCGCCAACATCATTCAGCCGATTCAGGCGCTGGTTGATGCCGCCCGCGGTGTCGATGTACCGGTGATTTACCTGCGCCATATCGTGCGCGGCGACGGCAGCGACACCGGCCGCATGCGCGACCTGTACCCCAACGTGGACGAGATTCTGGCCCGCAGCGAGCCGAATGTAGAGGTGATTGACGCGCTGGCGCCGCAGCCGGGTGACGTGATCATCGACAAGCTGTTCTACAGCGGCTTTCACTGCACTGATCTGGATACCGTGCTGCGCGCCCGCGATGTGGACACCATAATCATCTGCGGCACGGTGACCAACGTCTGCTGCGAGACCACCATCCGCGACGGCGTACACCGCGAGTACAAGGTGATCGCCCTGAGCGACGCCAACGCAGCGATGGACTACCCGGATCTGGGCTTCGGCGCGATCAGTGCCGAGGAGATTCAACGTGTCTCGCTCAGCACCATTGCCTATGAGTTTGGTGAGGTCACGACGACAGCGGATGTCATTAGCCGCCTGACAGCCGCTTAAACCGCCAGCCAGCGCATCAGCAGCGCGTACTTGATATCGGCCAACGGCGGGCGCGGAATGCGTACGCTGTGACCATTGCCGGGGGCGACCTCGATGGCGTTGCCGTTGCGATCTTGCAGGGCTTCTAGCACAAAGCTGTGGTTGCCCTGCGGGGTCATCAGCTCCAGCTGGTCGCCAATGGCAAAGCGGTTTTTAACGTCGATCTCCAACCAATCGCTGCCTTCACCGCTCAGCTCACCAACGAACTGGTGACGGCTCATGCGTGAGGCGCCCTGCTCGTAATTCTGGTACACGCCCGGTGGGTGACGGCGGTAGAAGCCTTCGGTGTAGCCACGGTTGGCGAGGCTCTCCAGATCATCCATCAAGCCGAGGTTGAACGGGCGACCGGCCACCGCGTCGTCGATGGCCTGGCGGTACACCTGCACCGTGCGGGCGACGTAGAAGTGCGACTTGGTGCGGCCTTCGATCTTCAGGGAATCGACCCCCATCTGCACAAAACGCTCGACGTGCTGCACCGCGCGCAGGTCCTTGGAGTTCATGATGTAGGTGCCGTGCTCATCTTCTTCGATGGCCATCGGCTCATCGGGCTTGTCGTGCTGGGTGATGATCTGCACCGGCTGCGCCAGCGGCTCGATATTGCCCTCGGCGGTTTCGACAGCGGGTTGCACGTCGTACTGCCAGCGGCAGGCGTTGGTGCACGCACCCTGGTTGGCGTCGCGGTGGTTGAAGTAGCCGGACAGCAGGCAGCGGCCGGAGTAGGCGATGCACAGGGCACCGTGCACGAATACTTCAAGGCCCACGTCCGGGCAGCGTTGGCGGATTTCTTCGACCTCTTCCAGCGACAGCTCGCGCGACAGAATGATACGTTCGAGCCCCAGTTGCTGCCAGAACTTCACCGTCGCCCAGTTGACCGCATTGGCCTGTACCGACAGGTGCACCGGCAGCTCGGGCCAGCGCTCGCGTACCAGCATG
>DBHE01000031.1:0-1875 GCA_002296055.1 Pseudomonadaceae bacterium UBA836 | reverse complement strand
GAAGTCGTTCTCGCGCACGCGCAGACTGTAGCGCGGCTGACCGGCGTACACCGCGTCGGCGCCATAGGCGAAGGCGTAGCGCATGGCTTTGAGGGTGCCGGCCGGAGCCAGCAGTTCGGGAGCGTTAAGCATGATCGGGACCTGCGAAAAANNGGCCAGCGCTCGCGTACCAGCATGATCAGCCCCGGGTCCGACATGATCAGCGCATCTGGCCCCATGGCGACCACCGGCTCAAGGTCGCGCAGGTAGGTGGCCACCTTGCTGTTGTGGGCCGCGATATTGCTGGCCAGGTAGAAACGCTTGCCGAGTGCGTGTGCTTCCTTGATGCCCTCGGCCATGACCTCCGGGTTGTGGAAGTCGTTCTCGCGCACGCGCAGACTGTAGCGCGGCTGACCGGCGTACACCGCGTCGGCGCCATAGGCGAAGGCGTAGCGCATAGCTTTGAGGGTGCCGGCCGGGGCCAGCAGTTCGGGAGCGTTGAGCATGATCGGGGCCTGCGAAAAAAGGCGGCAGCATAGTGGCTTGGCCTGTCTGGCGTATTGATCGAGATCAGCGCTTGGCTTGGCCGCTGCTGGCGGATGCCGCACAATGCCGGCTCACTCGCGATGAGCCCGACCGATGGATATCAGCCTCGCCAGAACCTTTCTTGAAGTCGTCCGCAGCGGCAGTCTGATCGCCGCCTCAGAGCAGCTGCACGTGACCCAGGCGGCGGTGACGGCGCGCATCCAGAGCCTGGAGTCGCAGCTCAATTGCCGCCTGTTTGTGCGCAACCGCGGCGGCGCCAGGCTGACCCGCGACGGTGAGCTGTTTGTTACCTATGCCAACCAGCTGGTGCAAACCTGGGAGGCGGCGCAGCGTGACCTGCCGTTGATCAGTGGTATCGACAGCGTCTTGCACCTGGGCTGCGAAACCAGCCTCTACAACCCACTGATGCTGCACTGGGTTCGCTTGCTGCGGGCGGAGCAGGGCAGTCAGGCGGTGCACACCGAGGTCGGCGAAGGTGCGGCGCTGCAGCGCCGGCTGGAGCAGGGCACGCTGGATGCGGCGCTGGTGTTCCAGCCAAGCTACTGGCCGGGCCTGCAGGTGGAGGAGCTGCTGGAAGAAAAGCTGATTCAGGTGTGCCTGCCGAGCCAGCCCGAGCCCTATATCTACATCGACTGGGGCGAGGCCTTTCGCCAGCAGCATGACCGCGCCCTGCCGGATAAGGCCAAGGCCGAGCTGACCTTCAACCTGGGGCCCATGGCGCTGCAGTATCTGCTCAGTTGCGGCGGCAGTGGCTATTTTCGGACTCGGGTGGTGCAGAGCTATCTGGACAGCGGCCAGTTGCAGCGGGTGCCGCGCGCGCCGGAGTTCAGCTTCCCGGCCTGGCTGGTCTATGCCCGCGAGCGTGACAGCGAGGCGCTGCAGCAGGCGATCGCGCTATTGCGCCGCGCCGCCGCCGACAGTCACGACTGGTCGCAGCGCTGGGGCTGAGCCCCCGCGCAGTCAGCCGCGCATCAGCAGGTTGTCCTGCATGGCGGCAATCAGGTCGGTCTGGGTGACCATGCCGACCAGTCTGTTCTGCTCGACCACCGGCAGGCAGTGCAGACCCTGACTCGACAGCATGGGTATGAGCTCGCTGACAGGCAGCTCCGGCGCCACCGCAATGACTGGCGAGGTCATCACCTCACTCAGCGGCGACTTCTCTCCACCACCGCGGCGCAGCAGGCGAAAGCTGCCGCTGCGCCCGACAAAGTTGGCCAGGTCGGTCAGGCTGACAATACCCACCAGCGCCTGCTCGGCATCCAGCACCGGCAGCACCCGCAGACGGTGCGCGTGCAGCAGGTCGAGTGCTTCACGTACCCGGGTCTCTGGTGTGGCGCAGCGCAGGTCACG
>DBHE01000234.1 GCA_002296055.1 Pseudomonadaceae bacterium UBA836 | reverse complement strand
GTTGTTGCTGTTCATGCTCAAGCTGTTGGAGATGCGTAACCCGCGTGATGCGCTGGTGGTTATCTACCTGGGCTTCTTTATTCTGGCTACGGCCTTTCTGTTTGATCAGGGTATTCCCCTGACGCTCTATCAGTGCGTGGGCGCTGTGGTGCTGGTGGCGGCGCTGATCGGCCTACAGCAAAGCCCTGCGCGCAATGACCCTTGGCGCGCGCTGCGCAGCGCGGCAGCCATGTTGCTGCAGGCGCTGCCGTTGATGCTGCTGATGTTTCTGTTCTTTCCTCGGCTGGCGCCGCTGTGGACGATTAACCTGCCCAGCTCCGAGAGTCGCACCGGGCTGTCTGACACCATGGCGCCGGCGGATATTGCCAATTTGGCGCAGTCTCCTGAACTGGCGTTTCGGGCGAGCTTTGAGGAGGATATCCCGCCGCCCAGCAGGCTCTACTGGCGCGCTATGACCCTTAGCCGCTTTGATGGCCGGGTGTGGTCGCAGGACCGTCTGCTGGAGGGGCGCCAGCCGCAGGCTGTGGAGCGCAGTGGCGCTGCGCTGGAGTACCAGGTTGTCGCACAGCCTACAGGCCGCAACTGGCTTTACAGCCTGCCAGGGAGTGTCTCGGATAGTCCTGAACTACGCGCAATGGGTGACGATACCCTGCGTGCCAAGCGCCCGCTGAGCAGCACCTTCGGCTATACGGCTACCGCCTATGAGCATGTCCAGCGTCAGCGTGACGGCCTGCCGGACGACGAGCGTCAGCGCCTGTTGCAACTGCCAGAGGACAGTGACCCGCGTAGCCGCGCCTGGGCCGAGGAGCTGCGCCAACGCTACTCCTCCGACGCCGAGCTGGTGAATGCATTGCTGCGGCATTTCAACCAGCAGCCGTACCATTACACTCTGCGTCCGCCCACCCTGGGCAGGCACAGCAATGACGAGTTTCTGTTTGATACCCGGCGCGGCTTTTGCGAGCACTATGCTGGCGCCATGACCTTTGTGCTGCGCGCCGCCGGCATTCCCGCCCGGGTGGTGACCGGCTATCAGGGCGGCGAGCTGAACCCCCGCGGTGGTTATCTGCTGGTCCATCAGTTTGATGCCCACGCCTGGATTGAGGCGTGGCTGCCGGGGCAGGGCTGGCAGTCCTTTGATCCGACCTTTCAGGTGGCCCCAAGCCGTATCGAGCGCGGGCTAGAAGAGGCCATGCGCGAGGAGGGCAGCTTTCTGGCGGATGCGCCGTTGGCCGGCTCGCGCTATCGCGATATTAGCTGGGTCAATAATCTGCGTCTGACGTGGGACGACATCAACTACCAGTGGCAGCTGCGGGTGCTCAACTTTCAGTCCGAAGAGCAGTTGGCGCTGTTCAAGCGTTGGCTGGGCACCGCTGACTGGCGGCGCATCGGTGTAGTGGTGCTGTCGCTGGTTGGCTTGGTCATGGTGGTGCAGGCACTGATCTGGCTGCGGCCTCGGCGCCTGTCCGGTTCGCCTGCGCAACTGGCCTGGCAACGGCTGGATCAGCGGCTGGGTAAACTGGGTCTTGGCGTACGCGCCGGTGAGGGGCCGCGGGATTGGCAGCAGCGTCTGCGACAGGCGTTGCCGCAGCAGCGCGCGGCCATCGACGGCTTTTTTGATCGTTTTATAGAGCAGAGCTATGCGCCGCGTCAGCCGGGCGAGGCGCCGGCTCAACTGCAGCCCGCGCTGCAGGCGCTGCTGCGATCCTTGCCCAAGAGGCGCCCGCCGGCGCCTAGCCAGGCCCTGGATTAGCGCTGTTGCCTGGCCGCAGCAGCGCCCTATAATCAGACTCACCTCGGGACAACTTTGCAGCGGAGTTTGCATGCATCCATTCAATGCGACACAGCCCCCCAAACTCGCTTTTGCGCTGGGCTTGGCGGGCCTTGTGCCTTTTGTCTCCGGGGCATTGGGGCTGTGGGTGACGCCCGAGGCCTGGCGCGAGCGCGTACTGGAGGAGTTGCTGAGTTACGCGGCAATTACGCTCGCGTTTCTCGGTGCAATCCACTGGGGCCTGGCGATGCGCGCGGAAGAGAACAGTGACAAGGCGCCGGTGCAACTGGGGCTTTCGGTCATCCCGCCACTGCTGGGCTGGTTTGCCCTGGCGCTACCTAACGACTTGGGCTTGCCGGTTATTCTCTTAGCCTTTGCTGCCTTGTATTTTGCCGATCTCTGGGCCGTTGATCACGGCGTCGCCCCCGTCTGGTACCCGGCCCTGCGCAGGCCGCTTAGTATCACGGCGGTGTGCTCGTTGCTGATTGCCTGGTTCGCTACCTGGCAATAGCCAAGCGCCGATTGCGCGGCAAAATGCGCACTGCATCGCCTTTTGCCGGATTATCACCTGCCAAGCTCGCCCTCGATCCGTAACCTCGGCTCACGCATTAGCAGCCGAGGAACAACGGATGTTCTCCCCCGCCAACCAGGCGCATTTTTTTCTTGAAATCGACGGCGCCGAACACGACTTCAAGGTGCTTGAGTTCACTGCCCATGAAGCGCTAAATCAGCCCTATGCGGTGCTGCTGACCCTGGTCAGCGAACGTCCGGATATTGACCTCTCAAGCCTGCTGCACCTGCCAGCCTGGCTGGATACCGGTGCCGGTAGCGGTTTTCACGGTTTTATCGATCAGCTCACCCAGGGTGAATCCGGCCGCCGGCTGACACGCTATCAACTGCGTCTGCAGCCCCAGCTCGGCTATCTGCAGCACCGCATCAACCAGCGCATTTTCCAGCACCGCAGCGCCGCCGAGATCATCGCGGCCGTGCTGCAGGAACACGGCATCCAAAGCGACGCCTATCGTTTCACTATCAATACGCCGCTGCCCGCGCGCCGCTACTGCACTCAATACGATGAGAGTGACCTGCACTTTATTCAGCGCCTTTGCGAGGAGGAGGGGCTGCACTTTCATTTTGAGCACCAGCGCGACGGCCATACCCTGGTGTTTGGTGATGATCAGACCTGCTTTGCTCGCCTGCCCGAGATTGGCTACAGCCAGGGCACGGGCCTGGTGGCTGATCAACCCGTTGTCAAACGCTTCAGCCTGACCGCCGCCACCCGGCCTGATCGGGTCGCCCGCCGGGATTACGACTTTCTGAAACCACGTTTACATATGGAGGCCGAGGCCAAGCTGGAAGATGGCCCGCCCCAGCCGGCACTGGAAGACTACGACTATCCTGGGCGCTTTAGCGACCGCGAACGCGGCAAGCAACTCAGCCGCATCCACCTGCAGCGCCACCGCAGCCACCAATTGCAGGCCAACGGTGAGAGCGATCAGCCTGGCCTTCGCAGCGGCTATTTTCTGCCACTCACCGGCCACCTGCGCGATGACTGGAATGACCTTTGGCTGCTTACCAGCATTGAGCATCAGGGCAAGCAACCGCAGGTGCTGGAAGAAGCGGTGACCAGCGACACCACCGCCAGCGACGGTTTTACCCAGGGCTACCGCAACCGCTTTATTGCCACCCCCTGGCAGGCCATCTGGCGCCCCGCGCTGGAGCACCCCAAGCGGCGTATTCACGGCAGCCAAAGCGCCGTAGTCACCGGGCCAGAGGGCGAAGAGATTCATTGCGATCCGCACGGCCGCGTGAAAGTGCAGTTTCATTGGGACCGCGAAGGCCAGGCCGACGACACCACCAGTTGCTGGCTGCGGGTTGCCAGCGGCTGGGCCGGCGATCGCTACGGCGCCCTGGCCATTCCCAGAGTTGGTATGGAAGTGCTGGTGAGCTTTCTCGAGGGTGACCCGGACCAGCCGCTGATCACCGGCTGCCTTTACCACGCCGAACACGTGCCGCCGGTTGATCTGCCTGCCCATAAAACCCGCAGCACCTTCAAAAGCCTCAGCTCCCCCGGTGGCGAGGGCTATAACGAGCTGCGTATTGAAGATAAGAAGGGCGCCGAGCAAATCTATCTGCACGCCCAGCGCGACTGGGACCAGCGCATCGAGCACGACCAACGCCTGCACGTTGGCAATGAACGTCACGAGCACATCGTCGCCAACCACTACAGCGAGCACCTGGCTGAGGTACACCGCACCGTCCACGCCAACCGCCTTACTGAACTCAAGGCCAATGATCATCTG
>DBHE01000251.1:9241-28817 GCA_002296055.1 Pseudomonadaceae bacterium UBA836 | reverse complement strand
CGGTCTATCGCGGCGTCGGTCTCGGGGCTGACCGCGGCATCGTCTGTCGGGTCAGCCATCGGTTACTGCCGGTACTGCAGGCCCATGGCCTGACGCACTTCGATCAGCGTGTCACGAGCCGCTTCGCGAGCGCGCTCGGTGCCCTCGTTGAGGATTACGCGGACCGCGTCCGGATTGGCCTCATACTCGGCAGCGCGCTGCTGCATGGGCGACAGCTCGGCGCTGATGGCATCGATGATCGGTTTCTTGCAGTCGATGCAGCCGATGCCGGCGCTGCGGCAACCTTCCTGCACCCAGTCGTGGGTCGGCTTGTCGGTATACACCTGATGCAGCTGGTATACCGGGCACTTGTCCGGATTACCCGGGTCGGTGCGGCGCACCCGCGCCGGGTCGGTCGGCATACGGCGCACCTTTTCCGAGACTTCGTCGGTGGTGTCACGCAGGGTAATGGTGTTGCCATAGGACTTGGACATCTTCTGCCCGTCCAGCCCCGGCATCTTGGAGTCTGGCGTCAGCAGCGCCTGCGGCTCAGGCAGAATTACCTTACCGCCACCCTCGAGGTAGCCGAACAGACGCTCCTGATCACCCAGGGTAATGTTCTGTTGCTCCTTGAGCAGCGCGCGGGCGGTTTCCAGCGCATCGGCGTCGCCCTGCTCCTGGTAAGCCTTACGCAGGTTGGAGTAGAGCTTGGCGGCCTTTTTGCCCATCTTCTTGATGGCAGCTTCGGCCTTGTCCTCAAAGCCCGGCTCCTTGCCGTACAGGTGATTGAAGCGCCGCGCCACCTCACGGGTGATCTCGACGTGCGCCACCTGGTCAGCGCCCACCGGCACCTGGCCGGCGCGGTAGATCAGGATGTCGGCGCTCTGCAGCAGCGGGTAGCCAAGAAAACCGTAGGTCGCCAGGTCGCGATCCTTGAGCTTTTCCTGCTGATCCTTGTAGGTCGGCACGCGCTCCAGCCAGCTGACCGGAGTGACCATCGACATCAGCAGATGCAGCTCTGCGTGCTCGGGCACCTGAGACTGAATGAACATGGTGGACGAGGTCCCGCTGACGCCGGCGGCCAGCCAGTCGATCAGCATGTCCCAGACGTTCTGCTCAATACTCTGCGGGTCTTCGTAATGGGTGGTCAGGGCATGCCAGTCGGCGGCGAAGAAAAAGCACTCGTACTCGTGCTGCAGCTTGACCCAGTTTTTCAACACACCGTGATAGTGACCCAGGTGCAGACGGCCGGTGGGGCGCATGCCTGACAGAACCCGGCGCTGCGAATCGACAGAACTCAAGGGGGACTCCTGAAAAGACCAATTGTAATAAGCAAACTGCGGCGATTATACCGATAAAGCCGGATCAGTCATGCAGCTCGCTGCGGCTGACACCAAAGGGCTCTGGATCGCCCCGCCCCTCACGCAGCACTTCAACCTCGCCATCGAGCAGGCTGATCACCGTGGTGGGCTCCACCATGCAGGCACCGCCGTCGATAATCAGCTCAATTTGCTTACCCAGGCGATCGCGGATTTGTTCCGGGTCGGTGAGCGGCAAGTTGTCGCCGGGCAGCATCAAGGTCACGCTGAGCAGCGGCTCGCCCAGCGCTTCGAGCAGGTCCAGGGTGATCTGGTGATCCGGCACGCGCAGGCCAATGGTGCGGCGCTTGGGGTGCAACAGCAGTCGCGGCACCTCGATGGTGGCATTGAGGATAAAGGTGTAGGGGCCGGGCGTGGTCGCCTTCAGCAGGCGAAAGGTGGTGTTGTCGACCTTGGCATAGACACCCAGCTCGGACAGGTCACGACACACCAGCGTGAAGTTGTGCTTGTCATCGAGCTGGCGCAGACGGCGAATGCGCTCCAGGGCGTTCTTGTTGCCAAGCTGACAGCCCAGCGCGTAGGCCGAGTCGGTGGGATAAGCCACCACGCCGCCCTGGCGAATGATATCGGCGGCCTGACGAATCAGCCGTGCCTGCGGGTTTTGCGGGTGAATCTGGAAGAACTGGCTCATCGAACTCTATCCGTGTTTTCTAAGGTCTGTTGCCGTTTGTTCAGCCCGCCTGCCGACTGCCCTGAGGGAGGGCCCGCGCAACAAGCCAGCACACGAAACGCTTGCAACAGTTTAGCAAGGTGTTACCACTCGCCGCGCGTAGCGCGCCGCCGGATTATGCACTGAACAGGCTACTCTCCCATACCGGCGTACAGTCCGGCGGCAATGCGGTCATGCTGCCCAGAGCCGTCCAGGGTGACGCGGGGTTATGAAAGTCGCTACCGCAACTGGCGAGAAAGCCGAACTCGACCGCCAGCTTGCCGAGGTAGGCGACCTGATCCACCGGCTGCTTGCCGTTGGCCACCTCAATGCCGCGCCCACCGGCCGCGGCAAACTGGCGCAACAGCGCGCGCAACTTGCTGCGTGTCAGGCCGTAGTGCCAGGGGTGGGCTACCACCGCCATGCCACCAGCGCCACGCAACTGGCCAACCACCTCCTCCAGCGTGGGCCAGTGCTGGCGAATATCGCCCAGCTTGCCGGCGCCCAGCCACTTGCGGAACGCCTCGCCGTGGTCGCGCACGTAGCCGGCCTGCACCATCCACTCGGCAAAATGCGGGCGCCCTGGCGGTTGCGACACATCGCCGCCGGCAGCCTGCTGCGCCGCAACCGCACCTTCATAGGCGCCGGGCATACGCTTGCCAGCCAGCCGTTCACCAATCTGCTCTGCCCGTCGCCAGCGACCGTCACGTACCGCTGCCAGTGCCTCGGTGAGCACCGGAGAGTCAGGGTCAAAACCGTAACCGAGGATATGCAGGGTATGCCCAAACCACTGCGCCGACATCTCGACGCCGCTCACCCACTGCACACCAAGGCTGCGCGCGGTCTCGGCCGCCTCGGGCAGCCCATCGATGCAGTCATGATCAGTCAACGCGACCATCCCCACGCCTGCCTCGGCCACACGTCGCATCAGCTCGGCCGGCGCCAGGCTGCCATCGGAGGCGGTACTGTGCATGTGCAGGTCAACAATCAAAGGCATTCTCCCGAAACAGATAACAACTCAAGGCGCCAACAACGCCGACAGAGCATACGCGCTAACTTGACGCGCTGGCGGGGCTTTCGCCTATTATGCCGCCTGAGCCACCACAAGCCCATGCCCGGACCCTCGGCCCGGCCATCGCCAATCACCGCATCACTGGACAGTCACGCAGCAAGGACATTTCATGCTCTACGCCATCATGGCTACTGACAAACCTGACAGCCTGAGCGACCGCCTGGCCGCCCGTCCCGACCACCTCGCCCGCCTGCAGCAGCTGCAAGATCAGGGTCGCCTGCTGCTGGCTGGCCCGCACCCGGCTGTCGACAGTAACGACCCGGGCAGCGCCGGCTTTACCGGCAGCCTGGTGGTTGCCGAGTTTCCGTCGCTGCAGGACGCGCAAAACTGGGCCGACGCGGACCCCTATGTCGCTGCCGGGGTCTATGAACAGGTGAAGATCAAACCCTTCAAACGCGTTTTCCCGGCCTGAGCAAGGAGGCAATCATGTTTCGTCAGTTGATCTGTGCCAGCTTGCTCGGCAGCGCCCTGCTGGTCACCATGCCCGTCGTCGCGCAGGAAGCCGCAGCGCCGGTAGCACAGCCCCAGCAAGACACCCAACAACAGGATATCGGTACCCTACAGGCTGAGCTGGTTCGGGTAGAAGCCGAACGCCAGCGTCTGGCCGATCAGCTCGACAGCGGCGCCCAAGACGCACGAGTAGAACAGCTGGAAAGCGACAATCAGCAACTGCGCAACGACAATCAGGCAGCGCGCCTGGATGCCCAAGCTCGACTCATAGCCCAGCAGCAACGCTGGTTTCTGATCGGCGGGCTGAGCGTCGCGGTCAGCGTGCTGCTGGGTTTTGTGCTTGCTCGCATGGGTCGCCAGAAGCGTCGCGAATGGCTGAACTGACGCCCGTCCTGATCATCGATGACGACCAGGAGCTCTGCGAGCTGCTGCGCGACTGGTTGGCCACCGAACGCTTTGCACTGACTGCCGCCCACGACGGCCCCAGCGGCCTCGCCGCTGCCCGCGCCGACAACTACGCAGCGATTATCCTGGACGTGATGCTGCCCGGCATGAACGGCCTGGAGATCCTCCGCGAGCTGCGCCAACACTGTCAAACACCGCTACTGATGCTGAGCGCCCGTGGTGAGCCGGTGGACCGTATTTTGGGGTTGGAACTGGGCGCTGATGACTATCTCGCCAAGCCCTGCGACCCTCGCGAGCTGGTCGCCCGGCTGCGGGCGCTGCTGCGCCGCAGCCAACCCAGCGCCGATGCTGGCAGCGAAGAGCTGAGCCACGGCAACCTGCGCCTGGACACTGGCAACCTGATGGCCTGGCAGGACGACGAGCCACTGCAGTTGACGCAAAGTGAAGCGCTGATCCTGCGTGCGTTGATGGCGCGACCTGGGCAGGTTGTCGACCGCCAGACGCTGTCACGCGAGGCGCTGGGCAAGCCACTTGGCAGCTACGACCGCAGCCTCGACATGCATATCAGCAACCTGCGGCGCAAACTCGGCCCGCACCCGGAGGGGCGGCCGCGCATTCAGTCCATCCGCGGACGTGGCTACTTGCTTGGCAATTGAACAGTAAGTAGTGCGCTCAGGGCATTTACACAACCTTTACTAACCCCATGCCACCGCTGACATAGCAATCTCTAGACTCTGCAGGCAATGAGCGGATTCCCCGGTCAGACACCAACGGAGAATGACCCATGAAAAAGACACTGATTGCTGCCACCCTGCTGCTGACCACCGGCCTGTCCGGCGCCGTATTGGCTGGCTCCAACCACGACAACCAGCCGCCGCGCGAGCGTGGCTTCGAGCGTATGGCTGAAGAGCTGCAGCTGAGCGATGAGCAAAAAGCACAACTGGAGCAGATTCGCGAAGAAGAGCACGAAAAGTTCAAAACCCTGCGCGAAGAAAGCAAGGCACGTTTTGACGCCGTACTGACCGCTGAGCAGCGGGAGAAAATGGAAGAACTGCACGAACAGCGCCGCGAGCGCATGGAAGAACGCCGCGAAGGCCGTGAGGGCCGCGAGCACCGTAAGCCGCGCGAAGAAGAGAGCGCTAACTAACACAGGAAGCACCCCATGCGGCTGTTCTGGAAGGTCTTTGCAGTACTCTGGCTGGCAACCCTGCTGGTTGGCGGTTCGGGCTTTCTGGTCAGTCGCACTCTGCAGCAGGACTGGCTCCTGCTGCAGCTCAATCCCGAGTTGCGCGACTTTGCCGAGCAGCTAGTCAACACCTACGAGCAGGGCGGACCTCGCCAGGCACAACGCTGGCTGGAGCAGCAGCGGCGCACCGATGATCTGCGCGCGCACCTGTTCGACGAAGCCGGTAACCTGCTTTTGCCTGGCACCCTGCCAGCGATTCCACGATTTGCCCCTGGGCCAGGCCCGGATCAACCGCGTAGGGGTGACGGCCCCGGTCGTGGCCGACTGTTCCAGCTGGCTTGGGACAGCGACAAAGCCAGCTATTTCGTCACCCTTCACGTTCCTCCACCCGCGCTGTGGGAAACCCAGCGGGCCCCGGTTGCGCTGATTCTGAACGTCATCCTGGCGATGGCGCTGCTGGCATTGCTCAGTCTCGTGCTCAGCCGCTACCTGACCCGCCCGCTGCGACAACTTGGCAGCGCCGCACAGGCGCTGGCCAAGGGCCGCTTCAGCGCCGGCAGCCTGCAGCAAACCAGCCAGCGGCGCGACGAGATCGGCGAGCTGGCGCAGCGCTTTGAAAGTATGGCCGAGCAGGTGCAATCGCTGCTCGACAGCCAGCAGCAACTACTGCGCGATGTTTCCCACGAGCTGCGCTCCCCGTTGGCCCGCTTACGGGTCGGCCTGGCGCTCGGCAGCCAGCGCGACCTGAGCGCGGATGATCCACTGTGGCAGCGGCTGGACCGCGAGTGTGACCGCCTCGACCGCCTCATCGACGGCATTCTGACCCTCAGCCGACTGGACAGCCAACGCGAACCTGCCACCGCCTTTGCACTAGACCCACTGGTGCGCCAGGTCGTGGATGACAGTCGCTTTGCAGCGGCCGACCTGCAGCTTGACCTGTCAGGCCAAAGCGACCTGCGCCTGAACGGCTGGCCCGACCAGCTGCAGGCTGCACTCGACAACCTGCTACGCAACGCCGTGCGCTTCAGCCCGGCCGACGGCCAGATCACGATTGAGCTATCCGGTGACGCGCACGGCGCGCAGATCCGCATTGATGATCAGGGCCCGGGTGTACCGGATGAGTGGCTTTCACGCCTGAGTGAGCCCTTTGTGCGGGTGCCCGGACAATCTGCCGATAGCGGTTATGGCCTGGGGCTGACCATTGCACAGCGCGCCATTGCCCGCCACGGCGGCAGCCTGAGCTTTGCCCGCAACAGCGCCGGTGGGCTACGCGTTACCGTCAAGCTGCCGGCAAACAAAGGCGCCAGCAACTGAACAACCGACTCAGGTGGCTGGCCAGGCGCTGAAGTAACGCGTGACGTCCAATTCCGGCGGGGTCTTGGGCTCTCCGACGGGCTGGCCAACATACAGAAACGCCAAGATCTGCTCATTGTCGGCTAGGCCCAGCTCCTCGTGTACCAACGGGTGATAGGCCAGAGCTCCAGTACGCCAGACCGCGCCCAGGCCCATTGCATGGGCCGCCAGCAGCATATTGTTGACGGCTGCACCACAGGCGAGATCTTGCTCGATTGCCGGCACCTTGGGGTGCTCCTGATGACAGCTGATTGCCACAATTACCAAGGGCGCACGCAACGGTAACCCTTGAAAGCGAGCCAGCGCATCGGCCGACAAATCCGGCGTATCGGCCAGGGCGGCACGGGCAAACACCTCGCCCAGCGCGTTCAGCCCGGCGCCTTCCACAGCCAGAAAACGCCAGGGCCGCAAATAGGCATGGTCAGGTGCACGCAGGGCAGCGCGGAACAACACCTGCTGCTGCGCCGCGCTGGGCGCCGGACCGGTCAAGCGTGTTACGGAAGTCCTCTGGTGCAGGGCTGTCAGGGCATCCACTGGCGTTATTTCTCCTGAAAGTCGACATCATTGCCGTTGAGCACCTGATCTCTGTACTGCCCAGGAGGCAGCCCGAACCAGCGCTTGAAGGCACGGAAGAAGTTGCTCGGATCAGCAAAACCCAACATGCAGGCAATCTCGAACAACGTGAGCTGCGGTTGACCGAGATACTGCAGCGCCAGTTCCCGCCGCGTGCGCTCAAGCAACTGCTGGAAGCTCACACCCTCATCCTGCAGGCGGCGCTGCAGGGTACGCGTGCTCATGTTCATGGCACCGGCTACCGCCTGTCGCTTGGGCTCGCCTTGCGGCAAAAGCCGGCACAGCACCTGGCGGGTCTGATGGGTCACCGGGTCAGACTCGAAGCGGGCGAGAAACTCGCCAGCAAAGCGGTCATGCAACTTGGACAGGTGTTCATTCGCTGTCGCCAGGGGCGCCTCCATCAGCTGCCGAGAAAAGGTCAGGCTATGGGCCGGCGCATCAAACTGCAGCGGACACTGAAAGAGCTCCTGATAGGGCGACGGATCAGCTGGCTCGGGACAAACGAACGTTGCTTGCAGCGGCTGCACCGGTCTGGCAGTCATCCAGCGACAGAACGCCAGGGCATAAGCCATCGCCGCCTCGACACTTTGCCGGGCAGCAGGCAATCGATCGCCGTGAATGGCAAACTGCAGGCGGCACTGGCCAGGCTCGAGCTGCAGCATGACGTCGGCCGACTCACCGATCAGACGCTGGTAGCGCACTACCCGATTGAAGCCTTCGAGCAGGGTCCGACTGCTCATCAGCGAGTAGCCCACCACGCTGAAATGACCGGGCCTCACCACTTGGGCCATGTGTAATCCGATTGCCGGATTACCGCTGCGCTCGACCGCAAGATGCCAGACACGGGTCATGCCATCCTGGGCAACGCGCGCGTCTGGATCGACCAGCAGAGCCGGATCCAACCCTGCCTGGGTAAAGAGTTCGGCAATATCCAATCCCTCGACGGCCAGTGCATGCCCAATGGCCGAGGCCCAGCCCGATGAGGTGGTCCGTTGCACTTGCAACATGCTGTTCTACACCCTGTTCCCTAATATTATTTGATGAGGTTGCGCCACGCAGCCGTTAGCAGCCACACTGCTCCCCTGGCCCCTTTTTGGGCAGGCGCTTGCGCCGTGCCCGGCGGCTGATCATAGACTAAAGTAGAGTTGAAACAAAAATCCCCACAGCGCCGCGCGCCGAGGAGTCCGCCATGAACCCTGCCGCCGAATCGCATTCATTCAACAGCTTCGCTGAGTTTTATCCCTACTATCTCAGCGAGCATCAGAACGACAGCTGTCGCCGCCTGCACTACGCTGGCAGCACCCTGGTGATACTTCTACTGGTTTATGTGCTGTTCAGCCAGGCTTGGTTATGGCTGCTGGCCCTGCCGCTGGCAGGCTACGGCTTTGCCTGGGTCGGTCACTTCTTTTTCGAGCACAACAAGCCCGCTACCTTTAAGTACCCGCTCTACAGCCTGATGGGTGACTGGGTCATGTTACGCGACGCGCTGACCGGCCGAATCCGCTTCTGACGCGGACTGTCAGCGGCACGACAGTCACTTGTGCAGGCACCCTCTATGATGCGTTGACAGCCTGACGCATAAACATAAAAAGAGGAATGCAACCATGGGTGAACAACGCGCACAGTTTCGTGCCATGCAAGAGGGCACCGCTGAGGACTGGGGCATTATCTCCAGCCACTTCCGCCCCTTCGCCAAGGAGCTGCCAGAGCGGATCATCAAACACCTGCAGCTGCTGGACGGCGACTTTGGCGGCTTTCCCATCGACCGCCTTGAGCATTCGCTGCAAACCGCGACGCGCGCCCACCGCGATGGCCGCGACGAGGAGTATGTGATCTGCGCCCTGCTACACGACATCGGCGACACCCTGGGCAGCTACAACCACCCAGACATCGCAGCCGCTATCCTGAAGCCCTTCGTCAGTCCGGAAAATCTCTGGATGGTCGAAAAGCACGGCGTGTTCCAGGGCTACTATTTCTTCCACCACCTGGGCATGGATCGTCACCTGCGCGACCAGTTCAAGGACCACCCGCTGTATCAGTACACCGCAGAATTTTGCGCCAAGTACGATGCGCCGGCCTTTGATCCCGACTACGAAAGCGAGCCGCTTGAGTTTTTCGAGCCCATGCTTAAGCGCCTATTCGAGCGACCACGCAACAGCATCTACAAAACCGAGTAAGGCAGCGCAACGCCAGCACCGCCTGGGAGCGCTCAAACGTGCGGACACCACGTTGAGCGCTCGCGCCGCAGCGCAGCTACTGGCTATAAGGGGGCGGCCGCTCCACCCCCGACGCCTTGCAAGCCCGCAATATGGCCCCTCATAAGCAAGCAAACCAGACCGCTACGCCCCTCTGTCCGTCGACCGATCCCACCGTTGAGACCACCGGCAATTGTCGCGCCCGAGCCCAGGCCCTATGATGCTCAGTCATACGACTTGGTCGGGTGCCTGCCCGCCAAGGCCGTCTCGGCCACGGAATTAACTGAACATGACGATCGACACCCGTATTGCGCCCGTCAAACCCCCGCTTGACGGCTACTATTCCCGTATCATCGCCTACCTGTGCGTAGCCCTGACCTTCAGCGCCCTGCTGGTCGAGAACGGCCACCGCTTGAGCTATCTCTTCACCATTCTGTACGCGCTGGCTTACCCTCAGTTAGCCCAATACCTGCCTGCCAAGCTGCCACGCCTGCCGCACCTGCCCCAACGCCTTAGCCTGCTGGCACTCGATGCGTTACACACCGGGGTGTTTATCGCATTACTGGGCTTCAACTATGTGCCGAGCATCGTATTTCTGGTGCTGCTGGGGCTGTCCTGTCTGATTGCCGGGGGGCCGGCTTACCTGACTGCCGGCTGGCTGCTGACACTGGCGGGCGCACTGCTGGGCGCCGCTGCCTTCACCCCAGACGTCAGCTTGCACAGCACGCCGTTGGTCACCCTGGTCAGCCTGATTAGCGGCAGTCTGTTCGTGCTGATCATGGCGGCCTTTGTCCACCGCCAGGGACGTCGACTGGAAGAGGCACAGCAACAGATCCAGCGCGAGCAGGAGAAAACCGCTCGCCTGGCGGCCAACCTGTCGAAGTACCTGTCGCCGCAGGTGTGGGAGTCGATCTTCTCGGGTAAGCGCACCGTTGAGCTGGAAACCCGGCGCAAGAAACTCACCGTGTTTTTCTCTGATATACGCGGCTTTACCGAGCTGGCTGAGGAGCTGGAAGCCGAGGCCCTGACTGATCTGCTAAATAACTACCTGGATGAAATGTCGCGCATCGCGCTGCAATACGGCGGCACCATCGACAAATTTGTTGGCGATTGCGTGATGGTGTTCTTTGGCGACCCGAAAACCCAGGGCGCCAAGCAAGATGCCGAGGCGGCGGTTTCCATGGCCATCGCCATGCGCAAACACATGAAAGTCCTGCGTCAGCAATGGCGTAGTCGAGGCATCAAGAAACCGCTGGAAATACGCATGGGCCTGAGTACCGGCTACTGCACGGTCGGTAACTTTGGGGCCGCTACACGCATGGACTACACCATCATCGGCCGCGAAGTAAACCTTGCCAGCAGGCTGGAAAGCGCCGCCGACGCGGGCGAGATACTGATTTCCCACGAAACCTACTCGCTGGTCAAAGATCTCATCATGTGTCGCGACAAGGGGCAGATCAGCGTGAAGGGCTTTACTCGCCCGGTGCAGATTTATCAGGTGGTCGGGCTGCGCCGCGAACTGGGCGCCGCGCCCAGCTTCCTTGAGCGCGAGCTGTCCGGTTTTTCCATGTATCTGGACACCAACCACGTGCGCAATTACGACAAGGACGAGATCATCAAGGCTCTGGAGCAGGCGGCGCGCAAGCTACGCGACAAGGTCATCGTCTAAGGTCTGTTGACGTTTCCTTAATCCGCCGCCGGTTTACACCAGCGGCGCATCAACCAACCGACTCAGGCGGCGCTACCTTCCAGCGCATCAGCCACCGGCTGCAGCGCGCTGGCCTCGGCCTCATCCCAGCGATACAGCTCGATCCGCCCATCATGGTGTTCAATCAGCGCCGTGCAGGACTCGACCCAATCACCACAGTTGAGGTAGTCGATGCCGTTTACCTCACGAATTTCAGCGTGGTGGATGTGCCCGCATACCACGCCCTCGTAGCCTCGTTTAGCGCATTCGTGGGCCAGCGCCTCTTCAAACTCGCTGATGAAGTTGACGGCCTTTTTGACCCGGTGCTTAAGATAGGCTGACAGCGACCAGTAACCGTACCCAAAACGCGAACGCCAGTGGTTGAGCCAGCGGTTGAGTACCAGGCTGAACTCGTAGGCATAGTCGCCCAAAAACGCCAGCCAGCGGTGGCAGCGTGTGATCACATCAAACTGGTCACCGTGGATAACCAGCAGGCGCCGGCCGTCCTGGCACTGGTGCACGGCCTCGTCCACCAGCTCGATGTTGCCCAGCAACAAGGTCGAATACCGACGCAGGAACTCGTCATGATTGCCGGTCACATAGACCACCCGCGTGCCACGCTTGCTCATGGTCAGCACACGGCGCAGCACATTGGTGTGCGCCTGCGGCCAATAAATACCCTTGCGCAGACGCCAGCCGTCAATGATATCGCCGACCAGATACAGCTGGTCGCATTCGTAGGATTTAAGAAAGGTTGCCAACTTGTCGGCCTGACAGCCCCGCGTACCGAGATGCAGGTCCGAAATCCACAGGGTTCTGACACGCTGCTTGTGTTCTTTGGGCAAAGACACGGCGGTATTCATGCGGCTGTCCTCCTTGGGAAGTTAGGAAGACCATATCGCCGGGCAGTGACTGCCGCATGTCAGAAACATGACCCAAACATGACAACAGGATCGACCCGCAGGGCCGCGCCGCTTCATATACAATGGCGACTTTTCCACTGTGCCATCCGCTGCCCGGACCCGCTTCATGTTGAAACGCCTGCTGCCGTTGCTATTGCTGATCATCTCCGGTTGGACCCTTGCCGAGCCCCTGCGCACCGGTCTGGTACTGTCCGGCGGAGGCGCCCGGGGCCTGGCCCACATCGGTGTACTCAAGCAACTGGAAGAGATGAATATCCCCATCCATGCGATTGCCGGTACCAGCATGGGCGCGGTAATTGGCGGCCTGTACGCCGCAGGCTACAGCGCTGACGAGCTGGAAGCACTGGCGCTGGAGCTGGACTGGCAGGAAACCCTGAGCGACACCCCGCAACGCGAAGCCATCCCTTTCCGCCGCAAACAGGACGACCGCGATTTTCTGGTCAAACAGCGCCTGACCTTCAAAGATGGCGAACTCAGCTTCCCACTTGGCCTGTTGCAGGGTCAGAACATGGGCGTGGTGTTGGAAAGCCTGTTGGTGCACACCAACGAAATCGACGACTTTGATCGTCTGCCCATCCCCTTTCGCGCGGTAGCCACCGATATTGCCACCGGCGAGGCCGTGGTATTCGACCACGGCCATCTGCCGCTGGCGATTCGCGCCAGTCTTGCCCTGCCCGGCTTCTTTGCGCCCATTGAAGTCAACGGGCGGTTGCTGGTGGACGGCGTGCTGAGCAAAAACGTACCCATCGACGTAGCCCGCTCCATGGGCGTAGACCGGGTCATCGTGGTGGACATCGGCACGCCGCTCAAATCCGCTGGTGAGCTGACCTCGGTGCTGGACATCATGGACCAGACCACGACCCTGCTGACCCGCGCCAACACCGAGCGCCAACTAGCCACCCTGACCAGCGCAGACCTGCTATTGCAACCGGCGCTGGGCGATATGGGCTTCAGCAGCTTTGATGCAACCCGTCAGGCCATCGACGCGGGCGCCAGCAGCCTGGCCAACGCCAACGGTGTGCTGGCCTTTGTGGCTCCGCAAGACAGCGACGCAGGCGGCAGCCTTGCCAGTATCCGCCCCCAGCGGCAGGCGATTATTCACGCCATTGAGGTCGACAACAGCGGCAAGGTAGCCGATGAGGTGGTACTGGGCATGATTCGCCAGGAAATCGGCGAACCGCTCAACCTGTCGCGCCTGCAGACCGACATGGGCACCATCTATGGCACCGACTATTTCAGCCGCGTCACCTACGAAGTGGTTCACGAAGAAGGCCGCAACACCCTGCTGGTGCACACAGCTGGCCGCCGCACCGGCACCAACTACCTGCGCCTGGGCCTCAACCTGGTGGATGACTTTGAAGGCGACAGCCAATACAACCTGGGCGCCAGCTTCCGGGTCAACGGTCTCAACCCGCTGGGCGCGGAATGGTTGACCCGCCTGCAGGTGGGTTCGGATCAGGAGCTGTACACGGAGTTCTATCAGCCCCTGGACTACGGCTCGCGCTACTTTGTTGCCCCCTTCATTGACGCCGAAGCCCGCAACCTGGAGGTAATCGACGACAACGAGCCCATCGTCGCGTACCGCCAGAAGCGCTATGGCGCAGGTTTGAATATCGGACGCCAGATTGCCAACAGTGGTGAGGTCCGCTTCGGCCTGTCGCGTTACCGGGGTAACTCGCGGGTGCGGATCGGTGACCCGGCGCTACCGTCCATCGCCTTCGATGAGGCGTTTTACTCGATCGAAATCGACCGCGACACCCTGGATAACGTCAACTTCCCGCGCTCCGGCGAGGAAGCACTGATCAGCTGGCGGCAGTCCGAACCCACCCTGGGTGCGGACGAGCGCTACCAGCAGATCGAGCTAATGGCCAACAAAGCCTTCGGTGTAGGCCCAAACAGCTGGCAGATTGGCGCCTTTCTTGGCCGCACCGACAGTGACGTAAATGTGGCCCAAAGCAGCTTTGTGCTCGGTGGCCCCGGCTGGTTCTCGGGCTTCCGCCAGGATGCCTTGGCCGGGCAAAACTACCAACTGGGCCGCTTGGTCTACTATCGCCGGCTAACGCCCAGCTACCTCAACGCCTTCAGTTTGCCGCTCTATCTGGGCGCAAGCCTGGAATACGGCCGGGTTTACAACCGCGACGAGACCGACTTTGACACCGGTTACTTCGGCGCCGGCAGCCTGCTACTGGGCATGGACACGCTGCTCGGCCCGCTGTTCTTCGGGCTGGGTGCCAACGAAGAAGGCTACGAGGCGCTGTATATGAAGCTGGGGCAAACCTTCTGAGGTGGGCCTGACGGCGACAGGGAGATCAGCTAGCCGCTGATCTCCTGCATCAGCGCCGCCCGGATGCAGTGCAGCACGCCCTCTTCAACCGGCTCGTCCAGCTCACGGGCGACAGTGCGCACACCCGGCAGCTCGTCGCCATCGTGATTGAGGAAGTGATCCTGAATCCGTTCAAGCTGGGCCGGGCCGATATCAATGGCTTGCTCCAGTGACAGATTGCCCGTGCTGATGCCCTGCGCCAGCTGACCATAGACCTTTCGCAGCGGCTGCCCCAACTGTGCAGCCGCTTGCTCGGCGGTCATGCCGGCCAGCACCAGCGCTAGTGCCTCGTGGGATTCGCGCGCCTCGTTGTCGGCCTGGGCGCCCTCTGCGCCCAATACCTGCAGAAAGTCTGCGCCGTAACGCTCCAGCTTGTGCGAGCCGACACCGCTGACCAGCGACATATCCTGCAGGGTGGTTGGTCGTTGGCGCAGCATGTCGACCAGGGTGCTGTCCGGGAAGATCACATAGGGCGGCACGCCATGGGCGTCTGCCAGTTGCTTGCGCCGCGCCCGCAACGCCTCCCACAGCTCGCGATCGGCGTCGGCAATCACCGGCTTGTTGCTGCTGCGACTGCCGCTGCTGGTTGGCTTGCTGACGTCGCGGCGCAACTGCAGACTTTGCTCACCGCGCAGCAAGGCCCGGCAGCTTTCAGCCAGGCGCAGGCTGCCGTAGCCATCCAGGTCGATCTCTACCAGCGACCTGGCAATCAGTTGACGGAAAACCGAGCGCCATTCGTTCTCGCCCAGGCCCTTGCCGATGCCCCAAGTAGACAGGTGCTGGTGCCCGGCGTTGCGGATCTTCTCGTTGTCGCGACCGAGCAGAATGTCGATCAGATGGCCAACGCCATAGCGCTGACCGCTGCGGTACACCGTGGATAGCGCCATACGCGCGGCTTCGCTGCCATCCCAGGTATCGACTGGCTCGACACAGTTATCGCAGTTACCGCAGGGCTCTGACAGAGTTTCACCAAAGTAGCCCAGCAAGGTCTGCCGACGGCAGCTGGTCAGCTCGCACAACGCCAGCATCGCATCAAGCTTGTGCCGCTCGATTCGCTTGTGGCGCTCATCGCCTTCGGAGCCGGCCATGATCTGGTTAAGCATCAGCACGTCTTGCAGCCCGTAGGCCATCCAGGCATCGGCCGGCAGGCCGTCACGCCCTCCCCGGCCCGTCTCCTGGTAGTACGCCTCCACGCTCTTGGGCAGATCCAGGTGAGCCACAAAACGTACGTTGGACTTGTCGATACCCATGCCAAAGGCAATGGTCGCGACCATGATCAGCCCTTCCTCATTGAGAAAGCGCTTCTGGTGGGTTGCTCGCAGCTCTGCCGGCAGACCCGCGTGATAGGGCAGCGCCGGCCAACCCTGATCACACAGCCAAGCGGCAGTGTCTTCTACCTTGCGACGCGACAGACAGTAGACAATCCCCGCATTGCCCCGGTGCTCACGCAAAAAGCCCTGCAACTGCTGGCGGGGTTTGTCCTTCGGGACAATACGGTAAAAGATATTCGGCCGATCAAAACCGGAAACAAAGCAAGCAGCGTGCTCCAGCTTAAGGCGCTGCATCATTTCGCCACGGGTACGCTCATCGGCAGTGGCGGTCAGCGCCATGCGCGGCACACCCGGAAACTGCTCGGCCAACTGGCCCAATTGCAGGTATTCCGGACGGAAGTCATGCCCCCACTGGGACACGCAGTGCGCCTCGTCGATGGCGAACAGAGCGATCTCCAGCGACTGCAAGAAGGCGATGGTGCGCGGCTTGAGCAGGCGCTCCGGCGCCAGATAGAGAAATTCCAGCTCGCCGGCGCGCATCTGCCGAGCGATTTCGCGCTGAGCATCTTCACTGAGGGTGGAGTTAAGCGCGGCGGCACGCAGGCCCAGTTCGTTGAGCGTGGCAACCTGATCATCCATCAATGCAATCAGCGGTGACACCACCACTGTCAGCCCCTGACGCAGCAGCCCCGGCACCTGGTAGCACAGCGACTTGCCGCCACCGGTGGGCATCAGCACCAGGGCATCGCCACCACGGGCTACCTGGTCGATGATATCGGCCTGCTGACCACGGAATTCACCGTAACCAAACACGTCTTTCAGTTGCTGCAGGGCTTGCTCGCGCATGGGTCTCCTTGCTCACGCCGGATGATTCAGCGGCCGCAGAGTATAACGTCTTTGGCAATTGGCCGGGGCATGCGTAAAATGCCGGGACAATTGATAGAGAGGTGTCCCCATGTCCTTTACCAACCAGCTCCAGCGCCTGCAAGCATTCCTGGACGCCGACGACCTGCACGACGAAGCGCTGGACTACATGGCCGCCTGCGGCTATCTCACCGCCCTGGCGATCAGCCCCGAGGTGGTAGAGGACGCGGAAATGCTCGCCGAGCTGTTTGCCGAGACGCCTGACTATGAAGACGACGCGCAACAGGCAGCGATTGAAGGCACCCTGCTGGAACTCAAAACGCGCATCGCCCGTGAGCTAGCCAGCGACGAAGACCTGGAACTACCGTGCGACCTGACGCTCGGTGACGAGCCGGACTACTCCGACCTGCGCAGCTGGTGCATCGGCTTTATGGAAGGCGTCTTCCTGCGCGAGGAAGCCTGGTTCAGCAATGATGAAGAGCTGGTCAGCGAGTTGCTGCTACCGATCATGGTCGCCTCGGGCCTGTTTGCCGATCAGCCCGAATTTGCCGAAATCCATGAAGACGAAGACATGGTAGAGGACATGGCTGAGCACATCCCCCAGGTACTGACCCAACTATTCCTGCTGTTCAATGCACCGGAAGAGAAGCAGAAGCCGGCGCTCATCACTAAGCGCCGTTGATCTAGGAAAGCACTACCGACTGGCGGCCCTCACCGGCCGCCAGCCAGCGCTCCAACAACGCCAGCACATCCGCCTCAGGGCGATAGCCAGTACTAAGCAGCGCCAGCTGGCCGTCACGCTCGCCAAACAGAATCGGCAGCTCTGCCAACCCCAAGCCCTCAACCCACTGCAAGTCCTGCTCCAGCTGCTCGGCACTGGCCGGCGCATCAAAACGCTCGGCAAACACCCCGGCGTCGTATCCGGTCGCCTCGGCCACCGACACCAGCACCGCCGTTTGCGTCACATCCTGCCCTGCCACATAAAACGCCTCCTGCAAGGCCCGGGCATAGGCCCAGCTAAGCGCCGGGTCAAGCTCACGCGCCACAATGAGCGCGCGGCTGGCGGGGCGGGTGTCGTAAACCAGAGTGGTGGGTAGCGCCTGCGGATCGCCAAAGGGTTGGCCACTGAGGCTGGCGACCGCCTGCCAGTGGGCGGCTAGCGCCTGGCGCGAATGCTGATCCAGCGGCGCGCCGTGGTTGGCGCGCAAGCTGGCGGGCATCAAATGCAAGTGCAGATCAGGCCAGCGCTGACGGATACGATCAAGCAGCGGCGCCATCCCCCAGCACCAGGAGCACATGGGGTCCATGACGTGGATAAGGCGCTGCTGCATCGATGAATCTCCTGTGGGGTCAGTCGTCCCGGTGGGCGTTTGGCGAAGCCAGGCTAGCGGGTTTGCCGATAGGATGCGGCTCGTTACGGCGCTTGGCCAGCTCAATCTGCCGCTGGCGCTCTTCGGCGCGCTGGCGGGTCTTCTCCGGCAGGCTGTCGTAGCAGTGCGGACAGCTAATGCCCTCGGCGTACTGGCTGGAGGCCTTATCCTCAGCCGAGACCGGGTGGCGGCAGGCGTGGCACTGATCGAAGGAGCCCGGTGCCAGGTCGTGGCGCACGGTCACCCGGTTGTCGAACACGAAGCACTCGCCATTCCACATTGACTCGTCGGCCGGCACATCCTCGAAATACTTGAGAATGCCCCCCTTGAGGTGAAACACCTCACCAAAGCCTTCCTCAAGCATGTAGCTGGACGCCTTCTCGCAGCGAATACCGCCGGTACAGAACATTGCCACCTTTTTGTGACGTTTTGGGTCAAAGTGCTCGCGCACATACTCGGGGAATTCGCGAAAGGTCTTGGTTTGCGGGTCGATGGCACCCTCAAAGGTACCAATGGACACCTCATAGTCGTTGCGGGTGTCGATCAGCAGAACCTCCGGGTCACTGATCAGCGCGTTCCAGTCCTTGGCGTCGACATAGGTGCCTACCTTGCGCGTGGGCGAGACACCCTCAACGCCCAGGGTGACGATTTCCTTCTTCAGCTTGACCTTGGTGCGGTAGAACGGAATCTCGTCGCAAAAGGATTCCTTGTACTCCAGATCAGCCAGACGGGCGTCACTGCGCAGCCAGTCCAGCACCGCCGCCATGCCCGCCAGGGGGCCGGCGATAGTGCCGTTGATGCCTTCTTCGGCCAGCAGCAGCGTACCTTTGACACCGTTGGCGGTCATCACGTCCAGCAGGGGCTGGCGCAGGGCTTGATAGTCATCCAGACGGACGAACTTGTAGAGTGCCACAACAACAATTGCAGACATGCATACCTCTTCTTCAGTGGGCGCCCGCGTAAAGGGCGTACCGTTGGGGGCGGCGATTCTAGCAAAAAATGGGGGGTTTCGAGAAATGGGGACGTTGTGGAGGCAAGGAAAGAAGCCCACTGGCTGGACGTTCCCACAAGCATGCTCAGCTAGACCTGACGATTGTGCCATTCGCCTGGTCAGCCTTTCGCCTTTACGGCGAGCCAAGGGGGGCTGCTTGCCCAGCCCCCCTTAGCGATCCCCCGGGGCACCCGACTACGCGGCCCTTCGGGTTCGCTGCGTTGCTCGGCCTGACGGGGAGCGGCAGAACTCGTCGCTACGCTCCTCAGACATGCTGCCGCTCTTTTTCCCGCCAGCCCTGCGCTACTCGCCCGCGTAAACGGGACTGGATTCCGTGCACACTCCACCCTAGCTGATCATTCCCACGCTCCGCGTGGGAATGTCTGTCAGGAGGCTCCGCGTCCGGCTAGAGTGATGACAGAAGCTAAAATCAGGCCGAGCCCATCAACCGCGCTTGCTGCCACCCAGACAATTGGGCGAGTCCGGCGCCTGCTGGCGTTGCTGCCATTCCTCTGCCGTGTAGGTATGCAGCGCCAGCGCATGAATACGCTGCATCAGCTCGCCCAGGGCGCGATAGACCGCCTGGTGTCGTTTCACGGCGTTCAGCCCGGCAAAGTCCTCGCTGACGATGACCGCCTTGAAGTGCGACTCCGAGCCCGGCGGCACGCTGTGCATGTAGCTTTCGTTGATCAGTTCCAGATGACTGGGCTGCAGCGCCTGCAATGCCTGCTGCAAGGTCTCTTGGGTAGAGGACATGGCTGTCTCCTGTGGCGGTTTCACGGCCAGCTAGTCTAACTCAGGAACCGGCCGGTGGTGGCGTGACGCTCAGGCGGCGCAGGCGACGTTGGCGCAAGTTCTGGATCAGACTGGGCGCCAGCGCGATCAGCGCCGAGCCCAACACCACCA
>DBHE01000251.1:0-8870 GCA_002296055.1 Pseudomonadaceae bacterium UBA836 | reverse complement strand
GGCCAGAGCATCGCGCCCAGCGCCACCATGGAGAAGGTGAACAGCGGCGTTGTGGTCACCGTTGCACTGACCCGCGACGCCTCCCAGTGCGCCAGCGCCTCGGCAAAGGCGCCGTAGGCCACCAGGGTGTTCAGGCAGCAGCCCACAAGCAGCCAGGCCTGCAGGCCGGACAGTTCAAAGACCTGGGCAGGGCTGGCCAGCGGCCAGATCAGCAGCGCGCAGGACAGGTAGATAACCATCATAACCGTGACCGACGACCACACCGTGAGCAGTTGCTTCTGCGCCAAGCCGTAAAGCGCCCAACTGAAGGCTGATGCCAGCGCGATCAGAATGCCCAGGGTGTAGCTGCTCATCTGCGACAGCAGCTCAGCCAGTCGCTGATTGAAGAACAACACAAAGCCCGGCAAAAGCACCAGCAACCCCAGCACCTGCCCCAGACCAAAGCGCTCACGAAACACCAGCATACTGCCCAGCATCAGCATCACCGGCGCCGTCTGAATAATCAGCTGCATAGTGCCGGCAGACAACCGGTTCAGCGCCATCAGATACAACACGTAATTGAAGGCCAGCCCCAAAATGGCAACCACCAGCAGCCCGCGATTACGCCCTGACAGGGCCATGATGGACGGCAAACGCCGCTTGGCGGCCAGCCAGCAGAACAGCACCAGCCCTGCACTGAGTAGGCGATACCAGGTCACGGTGTAAGGGTCCATGACCTGCAGAACCTGCTTGAGCATGATCGGCAGTACGCCCCACAGCAAGGTGGTGGTCAACGCCAATAGAAAACCATAGAGCCAGCGCCCGGAGGAGACGTGCATGGGGAAAACTCAAGGAAGGGAGAATAAGAGCCCCATTGTAGAAAGACGCTGCACTCGTCGACAGTGACAGTTTGCAGCGGCAACTGTACCGGTCAGCTGCTTTCCTCTTCGCCCGTTACCCGGTGCCACACCCGCCGCTGTTCATCCGGCTCAACCCGGTAGCGCGCCCAGCGCACAAACTCGCTGACCCGGCAGATGCCATTGCCACCCTCACCAGCGCCCTTCACGATGCGGTAGCGCACCCGCCCCGCACGGCCCGGCCGGTTGACCACTTGCTGCACTTCACGCACGGACCAGTTACGTCCAGGCAGGCCGTTGCTGTAGTAGGCACCGGTCACCAGATCTGCCGCAGCCACGCCCTTGCTTTGCGCGTTGTTGTTGGCCAGTTCGACCAGACGCAGCAAGTCGTCAAAGTCGATGTCCATATAGGCATTCATCTGTTTGAGCGCGTGCTCAAAGTCTTCCGGGGCGATACCTGGCGCGCGAGACACCTGATGACGAACCAGCGGCAGAGGGTAGCGCCGCCCCTCAAACAGCGCATTGAAGGCTACGGCAAAGAGCACGATAACCAGCACATCAAGCAGAATCGGGTACACCACGAAGGCAAAACCCGCCTGGGTGATCTGCGGCCCACCCAACACCACAATCATCGCCGTCGCACTGCCCGGCGGATGCAGGCAGCGCGCGTACATCATGATGACGACGCTGCCGCCTACCGCCAGCGCAGCCAACCAGAAGCCAGGCGGTAGCCACTGCACGCAGGCCACGCCAAAGGCGGCGGACAACACGTGTCCACCAATCACTGACCAGGGTTGCGACAGCGTGCCGTGGGGCATGGCAAACACCAGCACAGCGCTAGCCCCCATCGACCCCGTCACCCACAGCGCCGCCTCGGCCATAACTAGATGGGTGACCCCGTACAGCAAAATCAGCGCGAGCGTCGTCCCGAGCGCAGACACCAGCTTTTCCCGGTGACTGGTGCTGTCCGGCCGCCAGCCTAGAAAACGCAGCCCCCTGCGAAACCATCGCACGCGAATCACCCGCAATCCCTCTCCCTATCCTGTTCGGCCGACATCATACCTGACGCAACGCGCTGGTTAGCTATCACAAGCAGGCTGCCTGCTATGCTGGGACCACACTTGCTGATCGGAGCCTTCTAATGACAGACCTCGCCGACCGCCCGCTGACCAAGGGCCAGCCCATTCTCAGCCTCACCGAGGTGCGCCAGCAGCTCGATGCCCTACCCCACTGGACACTCAACGAACAAGCCGCTGTACCGCGTATTGAAAGGGTATACCGGTTTGCCGACTTTGCTCAGGCGCTCGCCTTCGTCAATCAGGTCGGCGCCCTGGCCGAAGCCCAGGACCACCACCCGGCTCTGCTGCTGGAGTGGGGCAAGGTCAGTGCCAGTTGGTGGAGCCACGACGCGGGCGGCGTGCATGCCAACGACCTAACCATGGCAGCCCGCACCGAACGTCTCTATCAGCAAACCTGATCAGCGCAATTGATCGCGTGCTGCTGTGCTTATCTGCATTCTTGTAGCCAATTTGTCTAACACTGTCACATCCCTGACATCGACGGCGCCCTGCAGCGTGCTATAAAGAGGACTGGGTGGAGGCAATAGCCTCCACCACTGGTGCCACCTCTCACCAAGAGTACGCACTCCAAGGCGCTCACGAGGCGCCCACCCAATAAAAACAAGAAGGCGTACGCCATGAAACCGTTTTACAAGGCCAAGTGGTCGACCGTGGCCCTGGTTGTACTGGCAACCTGGCTGTTGCTGATTTTGCCCAATCTGGGCTGATGCCCGGATACAATGGCGCCGATGCATAGCTGCCCGGAGCCAATGTGAGCCATACCCCCGTCGAATCTGCCGACCTGACCTGGATGGACGGCGATCAGCCGTTCTCTACCCGCTTTGCCGATGTCTACTTCTCGCGCGACAGCGGCCTGGAAGAAACCCGGCACGTCTTTTTGCAGCACAACCAGCTGACCGAGCGCTGGCGCGCGTTAACTACAGGTGAACACTTCTGCATTGCAGAGACCGGCTTTGGCACCGGCTTGAACTTTCTCGCCGCCTGGCAGCTGTGGAACGCCTGCGCACCACCGGATACCTACCTGCATTTTGTCAGCACAGAAAAGTACCCCCTTAGCCAGACAGACCTGCAGCGCGCTCTGTCTATCTGGCCAGAGCTGCGCGCCTATGCCGATGAGTTGCTCGTCCAATATCGAGACCTGACGGCCGGCTGGCAGCATTTCTCTCTCGGAGCAGGCCGCATCACCCTGACGCTGCTGATTGGCGACCTGTTTGATACGCTGCCGCAGCTCGATGCGCCAGTCGATGCCTGGTTTCTTGACGGCTTTGCACCAGCACGCAATCCGCAGATGTGGCAGCCCGCGCTCTACCAACGCATGGCCGAGCTGTCTCGCCCTGGCGCCACAGTCGCCACCTTCACCAGTGTTGGCGACGTTAGACGGGGTCTGCAGGCTGCCGGCTTCGCCATGCGCAAGGTGAAAGGCTATGGCCGCAAACGCGAGATGTTGTGCGGGCAGCTGGAGCAGTCGCCGCCAAAGGCCTGGCAGGCACCCTGGTTTGCCCGCCCAGACACCGCCGTTGAGCGCCGCGCAGTGGTGATTGGCGGTGGCCTGGCCGGCGCCTGCAGTGCCCATGCTCTGGCCCGGCGCGGCTGGCATGTCACGCTGCTGGAGCGCCAGGCCGAGGTGGCGCAGGCGGCGTCTGGCAACCCCCAAGGCATCCTCTACTGCAAGCTGTCACCCCATCACCCACCGCTGTCGCGCTTTGTGCAAAGCAGCTACCAGTACAGTCTGCGCCTGCTGGCACGGGCGCTGCCAGAAGGTCCGGGCAGTTGGCAACAGTGCGGCGTGCTACAACTGGGCGGTGACGCGCGCGAACAACAACGCCAGCAGGGACTAGCCAGTCAGGGCTATCCCACAAGTTTTCTGCAAGCCCTCAATGCCTCGCAAGCCAGCACCACCGCCGGTGTCGCTATCGAGCACCCAGGGCTGTGGTTTCCCGGCGGCGGTTGGGTCAGCCCGCCAACACTGTGCCAGACATTGCTGCAGCACCCACTGATCGAGGTAAAGACCCACAGCCAGGCGCTGCAGCTGCAACGCGTCGACACACAGTGGACGGTGCTGGACCCGCAGGGCAAAACACTGGCCAGCGCTGCCCACGTGGTCCTGTGCACCGCACAGGACACAGGGTCTTTCAGCCAGAGCACGCACCTGCCACTCAAGGCCATTCGCGGACAAATCACCCACCTGCCGACCACCCGCGATAGCGCCGCCCTGCGCACCGTGTTATGCGCGGATGGCTACATCTCGCCCAGCCGTGAGGGCACACATCATCTGGGGGCCAGCTTTCGCTTTGACCGCCTGGATCTGGAGCCGAGCAGCGAAGAGGACCAGCACAACCTGCAGCTACTGGAAAAGCTGTCGCCGGCACTGCACCAAACGCTGCAGCAGGCGCCCATCAGCGGCGCCCGCGTGGGCCTGCGCTGCACCAGTCCCGACTACCTGCCCCTGATCGGGCCGCTGACAGACGCCAGTGACTTTGCCCACGCTTACGCCATCCTCGGCAAGGACGCCTCTGCCCGGCCGGATAGCGCCGCGCCCTGGCATGACGGGCTCTACGTCAACATTGCCCACGGTTCACGCGGACTGATCAGCGCGCCGCTCAGCGGCGAGTTGCTGGCCGCCTGGATGGGCAACGAGCCGCTACCGCTGCCACGGGAGCTGGCCGAGGCCGTGCACCCGTCACGCTTTCTGCTGCGGCAGCTGGTGCGCCAGAATGCCACCGACCGTCCGAAAGCCCGACGCCGGCAAGGTAGCTGATGCGGCCTTGTGCTAGCATCCAGAACAGCGCTGCCGGAAAGCAAAATCACAATGGAACCAGCAGCCAGGCGGAAACCAGTACATGCGTCTTTGCTGTCTATTCCTCTTGTTTTGGGTGCTATGCGGCAGCCCAGCCTACGCACAGCCCCACCTCGCCACCACACCGGAACCTGCGCCGGTCGAGGTAGATCAGCACAGCCCGCGCATTAGTCTGGCCAACCAGGTTCTCGTACTGGAAGACCCAAAGGGCGACTTCGACGCTCGTCAGTTACTCAGCGGCAGCCAGCACCTCCCCTGGCGCCCGGTCACCTCTCGCTTCGTCAACGAAGGTAAAAACCAGTCAATCTGGTGGCTGACGTTCGCTCTGCAAAACCCTCACGCAGAGCCAGTTCAAGGCGTGCTGCAACTCGATTACGCCCTGCTGGACCAACTGAACCTTTACCAACTGACGCCGGACGGCCAGTTGCTTGAGCAGGCAGGCGGTGACCATCAGCCGTTCCGCGAGCGCTCCGTCGCCGTGCGCAACCACTGGTTTCCCTTGGAACTGTCGCCCGGCGTGCACCGCTTCATACTGCGAGTAGATACCAGCAGTACCGTCTTCGTGCCGCTCTACTACGCCAGCTGGCCCGGCAGCAGCGCGCAACTGGAAAGCAGCATGCTGTTACATGGGCTGTTCTACGGCGTGCTTTTGGGTTTGCTGGCTTACAACCTGTTTCTTCTGTCCTCGCTACGCGAGCTGACCTACGTCTGGTATCTGCTGTACTTGCTCAACATGGTGCTGTTCATGGCCGCCTTCGACGGCCTAGCCTGGAAGTGGGTTGATGCCAGCGTGCCAGTACAAACGCTCACCATCTACACGCTGATGTTCCTGCACTGCGCCGTCTCCACACAGTTCAGCCGGCACTTCCTGCACACCCGTGAACAGTTTCCGCTGCTGGATATGGTGCTGCGCTCAAGTATTTTGCTGGTACTCCTGGCGATGGTCAGCCTGCCGTTGATCAGCGTTGACCTGTACAACAGCATGGCCAGCCTGTTCGTGCTCGTCAGCTCCATCATGCTGCTGTGCAGTGGTCTGTACGTCTGGCGCAAGGGTTTCCGTTACGGCTCTTACTACACCCTGGCCTGGAGCCTGCTGCTGCTTTCACTGATGCTGTCGACCGCCGGCTCACTGGGGTACGAACTGCCTGGCACCAGCTACGGCTCCCACTGGGTAAAAATCGGTACCTGCGCGGAAATGATCCTGCTGTCACTGGGGCTGGCTGACCGTATCAACGTGCTCAAGGAAGCCCGCTTCCATGCCGATGAGGCAGCCCGCCAGGCACGCCTCGAAAGCCGGGCACAAAGCCGTTTCCTGGCACGCATGAGCCACGAGATACGCACGCCCATGAACGGCGTGCTGGGTATGCTGCAACTACTGGGTGATACCCGGCTGGACAATCGTCAGCGCTTTTACCTGGATACCATCAGCAAATCCGGCAACACCTTGCTGACCGTCATCAACGATATCCTCGATTTTGCCCGGTTGGAGTCCGGCCGGGTCGAGCTGGAGGCGCTGGCATTCGACCCAGATGAACTGACGTCTGATGTCGCCAGCCTGTTCACTGCCCAGGCGGCAGAAAAGCAGCTGGACCTGTATTGCAGCGTAGCCCCCGAGTTACCCCAACAATTGGTGGGCGACCCCACTCGCCTCAAACAGATTTTGATGAACCTGCTGAGCAATGCCTTCAAGTTCACGGAACAGGGCCACGTCAGCTTGCTGCTCGACGGCCACCCGGACGGCAGCGGCGAACGCTGGCATCTGGCGTTTACCATCAGCGATACCGGCATCGGCATCCCGGAACAATCCCAGGGGCTGCTGTTCCGCTCTTTCACTCAAGCCGACAGCAGCACCACCCGACGTTACGGCGGCACGGGGCTCGGCCTGGCTATCAGCCAGGAGCTGGTGCGGCTGATGGGCGGTGACATACAGCTGGACAGCACACCGGACGAAGGCACCCGCATCCGCGTCAGCGTCACGCTACCTGCATCCAAGCCGGCAACCGCCCCACCGGCCAGCGAGCAGCCGGTCGCAGGTTTGATCGCCCGTCATGCTGACGCCCTGCAAAGCTATCGCCGCCAACTCGAACGCCTGGGTTATCGCGTGCTCTCTCAGGCTGACCCGGAGCACGACAGCTGCACATTCTGGTTGATCGACAGCCAGGGCCTGGCCATCGACCAGCTGCAGTCACTGCTGACGCAGACCACCGCGCCCGTGCTGCTGCTGCGCGCCCTAGATGACCACCGCCCGTTGACCGGCGCTCAGGGCCCTCGCCTCGAGCAGACAACGCCGCTATTTCCTTCACAGCTGCGCGTGCTGTTGCGCCAACTGCTGGCACCGGGAAACGCGGCTGTACAGTCGCCGCTAGCCGAACAGCAGACCGAGACGACGGGCGGCCACCTGCTGGTAGCAGAGGACAACCCGGTCAACCAGCTGGTTGTACGCAGCCTGCTGGAAAAGGCCGGTTACAGCCTGGACATGGCAGCCAACGGAGCGGAAGCCCTGCAACGGTACCGCGCGGCCCCCGCCAGCTACAGTCTAGTTTTGATGGATTGTGAGATGCCGGGTGTCGACGGCTTTGAAGCGACCCGACGCATTCGTGCCCATGAGCAGCGCGAGCACCTGCCACGTGTGCCGATTGTGGCGCTCACCGCCCATGTGTTGGACAGCCACCGCCTCGAAGGTATGGCCGCGGGCATGGATGACTACCTTGCAAAACCGGTGGAGAGCCAGCAGTTGTTTGCCTGCCTGCGTCGGCTAGCCAAGCGCTGATCAATGCCTCTCCAGTCAGGCCAGCAGCCCCATAACGCCCTCTACCAGCAGCTTGCCACCGGTCAGCAGCAGGAAGACATAGCACAGCTGATAGATCAGCTTTTCGTTACTGCGTTGCAGCAGCCAAAAACCACAGCGCACGCCGATGGGCGCCAGCGGCATCAGCACCAGCGACGTCAGCAGGTTCTCAGCAGAAAATTGGCCTAGGTACAGATAAGCTGGCACCTTGACCCAATTCACCAGCGTGAAAAACACCGCCAATGTGCCCATCAGCAAGGTTTTCTCCAGCCGCTGGGGCAGCATGTAGACATTGATCGGCGGGCCGCCGGCATGAATACCGAAGCTGGTGAAACCAGACAGCATGCCCCAGAAGCGGCCTCGCCAGGGGCTGGCCGGTCGCGCCTGGCTCTGATCACGACGCCACCAGGCATTAATCACAAAGCTGACCGCAATAACCCCGATCAGCAGACGAATATGCTGCTCGTTCATCAACCTGAAGGTCAGTGCTCCAATCAGCACCCCAACCATCGCGGCCGGCAATATTATCTTCAAATTAGTACGATCCCAGCGCCCCCTAAAGGTGCGCAGGGCAACCAGATCCATCAGACAGAGAATCGGCAGCAGAATGGCTGCGGCCTGCTGCGGCGCCACCACCAACGCCATCAGCGGCACCGAGACAATCGCGATGTTGCCGCCAAAGCCGCCCTTGGCGATGCCGTACAACAAAACTGCAGGAATGGCACACAGGTAGAAGAACGGGTCGGTAATCATGGCACAACGATAGGCTGGAAAAGGCCGCAAGTGTACCATTGAGAGCCCACACGTCAGCCGAGAATCAGACGTATGTTAATCCCCTACCAGATGCTGGAACCCGCCACCCTCGACGCCCTGTTGGAAGACTTTGTAACCCGCGACGGCACCGACAACGGCTATGAAGACAGCCTTGAACGGCGAGTGCTGCAGGTGCGGCGCATGCTGGAGAAGGGTGATGTGCTGATCGTCTTTCATCCAGACACCGGCGATACCAGCCTGGCTCATCGCCACAGCATCCCCGCCGACATGCTGCGCGAGTTTGCTGACGATCAAGGCTAGGGTCTGTTGACGTTTCATTCACCCGCCTGCCGGAGGCCATTTTTTGGCCAGGCAAGGCGGAGGAGGCGCAGTGTAGTCGCTCTACATAAGCGATCGACAACGCAGCATGGCCAAAAAAATGGCCCCGGCCCTGCGGGTGGGGCCGCCGAGGTTGCGCCTGTAAAGCCGCCACTCGGCGTCGCTCGTCGCTTACGTGGAATAACCACAAAAACGCCGGGAGCGTTTTTGCGCGCCAGCCCCGAAGGGGTGAAGCGCAGGGATGCGCTGAACACCCTACGCTTCTCGCTCCTTGATTG
>DBHE01000169.1:3134-3405 GCA_002296055.1 Pseudomonadaceae bacterium UBA836 | reverse complement strand
AAATGGAAGCGCGCCATTATACCTGTCAGCCCGGTTGCACTCAATTGGCTTGAGTACTCTAAATGCCAGAAAACGCAAGGCGTGGCGGCAGGCTCTTCCAAGGCTCTGGCAAGCGCCTGCGCGCGCAGTCGCAGCCATCTTTGCAAGGCCAAAAGCCGGCACGCCGGCGCAATTGTCATAAAACAAATGCGTACGGTTAACGCGGCAGCGACAATGCGGGTAGATTTTCAGCAGCCTGTTAGAATGCGCCAATGAACGACGACCACCTGTT
>DBHE01000169.1:0-2757 GCA_002296055.1 Pseudomonadaceae bacterium UBA836 | reverse complement strand
CTGCTGGAAGATGTCTTTCCGCGTATCTGGGTTGAGGGCGAGCTGTCCAACCTGTCTCGGCCCAGCTCCGGCCATATGTACTTCACGCTGAAGGACGACCGCGCGCAGATACGTTGCGCGCTGTTCCGTCAGCACGCTGCCCGCGTGCGCCTGGCCATGCGCGACGGCCAGCAGATTCGCGCGCGCGGCCGCGTCAGCCTGTACGAAGGGCGTGGCGACTATCAGCTGATTGTCGACAGCGTTGAGACTGCCGGTGACGGCGCATTGCGCCAGGCCTTTGAGGCACTAAAGGCCAAACTCCAGGCCGAGGGCCTGTTTGCCACCGAGCGCAAGCAGCCGCTGCCCGAGCACCCGACTCGCATTGGCGTGATCACCTCGCCCAGCGGCGCGGCAGTGCGCGACATCATCAGCGTGTTTGGCCGCCGCGCGCCCTTTATCGAACTGGTCATCGTGCCGGCCGCAGTGCAGGGGCGCGAGGCCGCACCGCAATTGGTGCAGGCGCTGGAGCGCGCCGACCGCGCCGGCTTTGACGCCATTATCCTCAGCCGGGGTGGCGGCTCGCTGGAAGATCTGTGGCCGTTCAACGAAGAGATGGTCGCCCGCGCACTGGCCGCCTGCCGCACGCCCACCATCAGCGCGGTGGGCCATGAAACCGATATCTCGATCAGCGACTTTGTCGCCGACGTGCGCGCCCCCACCCCGTCAGCAGCGGCAGAACTGCTGAGCCCGGACCGCCAGGCGCTGCTGCGCCAGATCGAGCAGTTGCAGCGCCGCTTGCAGCAACGACTGGCCGAACGCCTGAGCCGCGCCCGTCTGCAACTCGACGGCCTGCGCCGCCGCCTGCGCCACCCCGGCGAGCGCCTGAGCCAGCAGGCCCAGCGCCTGGATGAAATGGAGCTGCGCCTGCGCCGAGCGCTGGAAAACCGTCTGCGCCAGCGCAACGAGCGCCTGCAACACCTGCAGACACGGCTGACCACCCAGCATCCGGGCCGACGCCTGCAGCGCCTGCAGCATCAATGGCAGCAACTGGATCAGCGCCTGCCGCGCGCCATGCAGCAGCAGCTCAAGCAGCAACAAACGCGCCTGCAGCAGCAAGTACAGGCGCTGCACCTGATGAGCCCACTGGCCACCCTCGGCCGCGGTTACAGCATTCTGCTGGACCAACACGGCAAAGCCGTGCGCAGCGCCGGCGACACCCGCCCGGGCCAACGCCTGAGCGCGCGCCTGCAGGACGGCACGCTGGCGGTAGAGGTAATAAAAGACGAACCCCACACCCTGTCACTGCTGGACTGAAGCATGCACCTAGATCAACTGCGCCGCCCGCTGGCGGCTCTGCTGCTGGCGGCGTTCAGCCTGCCGGCCCTGGCCGATGGTTTTATCACCCGCCTGCTCGACAAGCCGGTACCCGGCGGCGTTGCGGTAGTGGTCCTGCCTGAGCAGGCCGAAGCGCCCCGCGCTACCTATGACGGCAAACCACTGCTGACCATTCGCGAGGACGGCCAACGCTGGATCGCCATCGTCGGGCTAAGCTTGGATACCGCCACTGGCCAGCAACACATCACCTTGGCAGACGGCCGCCAGCTGGGCTTTACCGTCGGCCCGCGCGAGTACGATCAGCAGCACATCACCCTGCGCAACCAGAGCCAGGTCAACCCGGCGCCGGCCCAGTTGGCGCGCATTCAGCGTGAGCTGAAGGAGCAGACCGAGGCCTACGCGCAGTTCAGCCCACGCCAACCCAGCAACCTGCTGTTTGACCGCCCGGTGCCGGGCCGCCAGTCGAGCCCCTTTGGTGTGCGTCGTTTCTTTAACGGCGAGGAACGCAACCCGCATTCGGGCCTCGACTTTGCCGCCGGCACCGGCACGCCGATCAAGGCACCCGCCGCAGGCAAGGTAATTCTGGTGGGCGATTACTTCTTCAACGGTAAAACCGTGTTCGTCGACCACGGCCAGGGGCTGATCAGCATGTTCTGCCACCTGTCAGCCGTTGATGTCGAACTGGGGCAGGAAATCCCCCGTGGCGGTGTGCTCGGCAAGGTGGGTTCAACCGGCCGCGCAACGGGCCCGCACCTGCACTGGAATGTCAGCCTGAACGGTAGCCGAATCGATCCGACCATTTTCATTGGCACCTTCGAGCCTTAAGGAAGGCTGACATTGCCGCGCAAACATCTGGCAGAAAACACGAAACCCAGGCAATAAAATCCAACATTTATCGCCATATAGGTGATTTCTGCCAATTTTTTTCAAGTTGTTGCAACCAAAAATTACAGCCATTACCTTCTACTGCAACTAACTCCTTATTTGTTACTGCTTTTGGCCTTCACAAGAGGCCAACCAGCCCAGGGAAACCCAAACCATGAGCATGCTCAAAGATCCGTCCAGCAAGTATCGTGCGTTCCAGCCGATCGACATTCCTGACCGCCAGTGGCCCAGCCGCACCATCACCGAAGTTCCGGTGTGGTGCAGCTCTGACCTGCGTGATGGCAACCAGTCCCTGATCGAGCCGATGGACCCGGTACGCAAGCTGCGCTTCTTCAAGACGCTGGTTGCCGTGGGCCTGAAGCAGATCGAGGTGGCCTTTCCGTCTGCCTCACAGACCGATTTCGACTTTGTGCGCACCCTGATCGAAGATGGCCACATTCCGGACGACGTCACCATTCAGGTGTTGACCCAGGCGCGTGCCGACCTGATCGAGCGCACCTTCGAGTCCGTGCGTGGCGCCAAGAAGGCGATCATTCACGTTTACAACGCGACCGCACC
>DBHE01000088.1 GCA_002296055.1 Pseudomonadaceae bacterium UBA836 | reverse complement strand
AGCGCAGTACCAAAGGCAATATCGCGGCTGGCGCGACGACCGATCACCTTATCCAGCATTTTGGGCGGCAGGCCAAAACCCGGGCGCACGCTGCGCACGTTATCGGCGCTGAACAGCTCGCCAGCTTTCATATCCCGCGTAACGTAGAGCGAACGCCGGAAGCGCGCATTGCCCTGCTCGCTGGACTTGCGACCGTAGTCCACCTGCCCCAGAGCTCGCCACGCCGTCTTGCTGTCGCGGCACAGCGCCTGCAGTTCGGCTGGCTCAAGCGAGAAGCTGTCGTCAGGACCACCACCACTGCGGTCCAGAGTGAAGTGCTTTTCAATGATAGAAGCCCCCAGGACCACACTCGCAATCGCCGTGGTGTTGTCCAGCGTATGATCTGACAAGCCAGTCACCAAGCCAAAGCGCTCACGCATGTCTGCCAATGTACGCAGGTTGTAGTCTTCGGCGGGGGCCGGATAGCCACTGACGCAGTGAAGAATGGCCAGCTCGCGGCAACCACCCTCGCGTGCAGCCTCCACCGCCTCGGCGATCTCGTCGCCATCTGCCATGCCGGTGGAAATGATCATCGGCTTGCCCGTTGCCGCGACATAACGGATCAGCGGCAGGTCGATAGCCTCGAAAGAGGCGATCTTGTAGGCAGGCGCGTTCAGATCCTCCAGCAAGTCCACCGCAGTGAAGTCGAAGGGAGAGCTGAAGATCGTGATGTCGTGCTTGCGTGCGTGTTCGAACAGCGGTTTGTGCCATTCCCAGGGCATGTGCGCCTGCTGGTAGAGTTCATATAGGGACTGGCCATCCCACAGCCCGCCACGGATCTGAAAATCCTCGGCGTCGCAGTTCAGGGTTATGGTGTCAGCGGTGTAGGTCTGCAGCTTGATCGCATCGGCACCGGCGTGCTTGGCTTGCTCGATAATCTGCAGCGCCGTCTCCAGGCGCCCATTGTGGTTAGCCGACAGCTCGGCAATGATGTAGGGCTCAGCGTCAAGCCCAATGCGCCGCCCTGCGATGGAGATACTGGGTGTACCAGACATGAAAAGCCTCCTTCAGCCCCGTACCTGCCACTCGGAATCGAGCAGGCCAAAGCAAATGACATCATGAAACTGCTGCCCATCGAAATGCTGATCTCTCAACACCCCCTCCTGGCAGAAGCCCATCTTGCGATGGAAATCGATTGAACGCTGGTTAAAACCCAGCGCCTGACCACAAATCTTGTGCAACGCCAGACGCTGAAAGCCATATTCCAACGCCTGACGGCCTAACCCTGTGCCCGTACCACGCGGCGCCTCAGGCGCGATGTAGAACCCCCAGTCCGCTACCTTGCCGGCAGTTTGCACAGTGAAGTGTACAAATCCGCGGGGCTGGTCATCACATTCATAGACCAGCAGGTGGCGCAGCGGGTCCTGTTCGCAGCGGGCAAACCAGTCACGATGCTCCTGTTCAGCAATTTCGTGCTGGGTGTACATATAACGACGCACCGACTCATGGTTACGCCAGCTACGCACCAGCGCCAGGTCAGGCTCCGCTAGCGGCCGCAGATTACCAACAATCACGCCACTCATGACATCATCTCCATGGTCTCCACAACCCGTCTGGCGCCACTGCCATCAACCAGCGCGGCCGCGCGGCGGCTCATCTGCCGGAGCTGCTCGGGATCGGCGACCAACCCCTCAAGCAAACCAGGTAGAGACGCAGCCAGACTGCTAACAGCTGTCAACAATTGCACCGCACCAGCAGCGCGCAGACCCTCTGCGACCAGTCGCTGATTATCCGCCAATACAGCCATCAAGGTGGGTAAACCCAGACAGCAGCGCTCCCAGGCGGTCGCGCCTGCGGCGCCAATGGCCAGGTCAGCCTGGGCCATCAAAGATGACATATCACTCACATCGACCAGCACCGTCACATCAAGCGCCAAGGACTGGCTCAACTGCTGCACCTCGCCCAGCCAAGGAGCCTGCCCGCCCATGACAACCGTCACCGCCAGAGAGCCAGCGCCCGGCGTCGCCGCGAGCCCGCGCAGCACTTCAGCGGTGGCATTGTCAGCGTCCACACCGCCCATGGAGACCAAAACCTTCTGCAGCGGATATGGCTGCGCAGCGCGCCGGGCCAATGAAGCGTCACGCTGCGCGGCAAAATCCGGGCGCAGCAACGCGTTGGCACTACCGCATAGCAGCCGGGCACTGGCCGGGACCAGCGAGAGGTAGTCCTCTGATCGCCTGCTGTACGTCTGATCCAACAGCAGGTCGCAGTCGTGCGCGCGATCAGCCAGGTCATCAATCACCAGGACGTGACCAGAGCATGCGCGCATGTGTGCTTCCCATTGCGCGTCCAGCGCGTAATGATCGACCACCAGCCAGTCACAGCCCCTCGACCGCAAGACTGCAGCCGTATCAGCGGCATCCTGTTCTGCACTGACGCCGAGCCAATGAGCATGTGAGCCGGCCACCGGCTCAGCCTGCTGCAGCGCCGCAGGCAGCGCGGTCGTTGTATAACCGCGGCCATGAATGACATCCAGCAGGTGGCCGCGATGGCTGCGGCAGATGAAATGACAGTCATGCCCGGCCGCACTGAGAGCATCGGCCAGAGTCAGGCAACGCATGACGTGTCCCGTACCGATCCACAAGGCGGCATCGGCACGAAAACAGATCTGCAGGCCCATCAGTTCAGCCGCTTGAACCCACCATGGCACACCGGCCCTTTAAGCAGCGCACCGACGTCACGCCCCTGCTCACACTCGCTGATCAGGGCAAAAACCGGGTCCAGAGCGTCAAAGTAGCCATCAATCACGTCCTGGCTGTGCTCCATGCAGACGTATACCGCGTTGCTGGCCAAGTATCCCTTGGCCAGCATCTCCTGGCTGACCAGCGTCTTGTACTGCAGCACGCTGGGGCTGCGGAACGAGAATCCGGTCAGCGCCGGGAGCCCCCAGTGATCGATTTGCAGGCTGTGACGGTCCGCCAGCTTCTGCCAGCCATCACGAATCGACAGGCCAGTCTGGGTGATGTATTCCCAAGAGCGCTCGCGCTCCATCACTTCGAGGGTTTTCAGCGCAGCAGTCGGGCCAACCCGCTCGGTCCAGAAGGTGCTGCTGATGAAGGTGGTCTGCGCCGCTTCCATGATCTCACGCCGCCCGATCGTCGCCGTGATGGCGTAACCGTTGCCCAGCGCTTTGCCGAACATCGCCATATCAGGCTCAACGCCGTACATCTTGTGCAGCCCGCCAAAGGTTTGCCGGAAGCCGGAGGTGCACTCGTCAAAGATCAGCACGATGCCACGATCAGTGGCCAGCTTGCGCACCTTGTGCAGGAAGTCATCTTCCGGCCCCATGTTGCGCACCACTTCCATCTTGATCACGCCGATATCGTGGCGATTGACAAAGGCTTCCAGCTCGGCGTAGTTGTTGTA
>DBHE01000043.1 GCA_002296055.1 Pseudomonadaceae bacterium UBA836 | reverse complement strand
CGCGTCAGATTTACAGTCTGATCCCTTTGACCGCTCGGGAACCCCTCCGTAAAAGAGGCGCCATTTTCATCACTTGGCGACCCTCTGTCAACACTTTTGTTAGCAAAAACACTTACTTGAAAAGGCTTTTGCCAACATCAACCTGATCGCTGGACCGAGGTCGTCGTGAAGCGGGCGCAATTCTAGGGCAAGTTGCCTTACTTGGCAACGGGGGAACAGGCCTGATATTGATGTTGCAGCTGCGGAAAGTCGGTGCGCAGCCTGCTAAGCAGCGACTGATCCACCAGCCGCCGAGCAGCGGGCTGCACTTGAACCAGATACTGGCTGCGCAACTTGTCGACCGACTCGACACGTACGTCATTACCGTCGGCCAGCAACTGCGCCTGACGCGCTTCGGCATAATCCAGTCGCGAGAAGACGCCCAGCGAGATATTGCCCGCCAGCGGGCCGCGCGTGATGACAAAACTATCGACGCCCTGCTCCTGTAGCAGCGACAAGCGCGCAAGCGCATCAACACTGCCACCCGAGACAGGCATCACAAGCCAGTAGTCAGTGCTGCCGACCACCTCGTCTTCGACCAGCGCCGCTTGCACATCCAGGGCCAGCAGGCGCTGCAATAGCTGCTCAGCCTGACGACGCTCAGCAAACACGCCCAGCTGAACACACAGCGCAGCAGGCGCAGCCTCATTCACTGGCGCGACCTCAGCGGGCGAAGCTGAAACCGCATCCTGGGAAGGCGGCGATACGGCATCGCTAACCGCAGGCTCGCCGGCCAGCAAGCTGTCGGGCCGCACGCCGCCAGACTGCAACTGCCACAGCGCATACAGAATGTTGAGCAGCAGCAGAAACAGAAACAGCGAGCGCATCAATCGATCTCCATCGGGCAGGCCAGCGCCAGGCCGTCAAACACCAAGTCATTGATGATGTGACAGCTCTGCGGTAACGCCTCGGCCATGCGCTCGGCGTCACCGCCAGTCAGGATGACGACCATCTCGTCGCCGAGGGTTTGTCGCGCTACCCGCAACTGCTCGCGCACAAAGCCTACCAGCATCAGATCACAGCCAAACTCCACAGCCTCAGCCGTACTGTCGCCGGGACGCGGCGTTGCCAGATCACCACGCAAGGACTGCTCGTAACGAATCAGCCGGGTATGGCGCTTCAGACTGCCCCGCAGCAGCTTGCTGCCCGGCGCAATATATCCACCCAGGTGCTGGCCACCAGCATTCACGAAGTCCACGGTCACTGCAGTGCCGAGATCGATAACCACGCAAGCGCGACGACACAGGTTGTAACCCGCCACCAGTGCCAGCCAACGGTCCATCCCCAACTTGCCGTACTCAGCATAACCGTTACGTACGCCAGCCAACTCCGGGGCGCTGCGCGCCAACACGGGGTGCAGCTTGAGCCAACTGGTCAGCTGATCAAGCACTACTTGGTTTTCTTCTGCCGAGCGCACAGAGACCAGGCGGCAACCGTGAATCTCACGCTCTTGCCCGCCGAGCAGGCGCTGAAGTTCGACAAGGTCCGGCGCCATATCCCGATCACGGACACGCCCCTCCCGGTCAAGCAGGCGCCACTTTATCAGGGTGTTTCCACAGTCCAGCTCAAGTAGCATTGTTCAACCTCAGACTGACCTCACCACCACTGATCTCCTGCACACCCTGCTCCCGCTGTAACAACAACGCACCTCGGGTAGTCACGCCCGCCGCCACCCCCAGCTGCTCGTGCGCACCGGACACCACACGCACCTGCTGGCCCGCCCAGGCGTCGCGCTGCTGCCATGCATCACGGAACGGTGCAAACCCTTCAGCGCGAAAGATCTCCATGGCCGGCGCCAGACGCAGCAAGAAGGCGGCCACTAACTGATTGCGATCAAGGGTGGCCGACTGCCCGGTGCGATAGAGTGACGTCCAGGCCTGATCGACACCGTCGGCAGCCTCCATGAGCACGTTGACGCCCACTCCAATAACCACCAGCGCCTCACCCGTCAGGTCACCACTAATCTCCAGCAGCACGCCGGCCAGCTTGGCACCGTTCAGCAGCACGTCATTGGGCCACTTCAGCTGACAACCTCGGTAGCCGACATCCTCCAGTGACTGCACCAGACACAGACCAACCAGCAAGCTCAGCCCTTCTAGGCCATGCGCGCCGCCTGACACCGGCTCCACCACCGAGAGATAGATGTTCTGACCATAAGGGCTGCTCCAGAGGCGACCGCGTCGGCCGCGCCCCGCCACCTGCTGCTCGGCAAGGACCACCAAGGGGTGTGGCGCGCCCGGCAGCAAGCTGCGCTGGGCTTCGGCATTGGTCGAGTCGACCTGCTGATGCAGATGCCACTGCCAACGCTCAGACAACGCCGCCGGCAGTTGGGCGCGAATCACCGCTGGGTCCAGCAGACAGGCACCCCGCGGCACCCGGTAGCCCTTACCACGCACCCGCTGCAACGGGTAACCCTGCTCCTCCAGCCGCTTGAGCGTTTTCCAGATCGCCGCGCGACTGACGCCCAGCGCCTCGCCCAGCGCTTCGCCGGAATGAAAGCGCCCGTCTGCCAGCCGTGTGAGTATCGCGCCGAGCATCTATGCTGTTACCTTTTGAAATGAACGGCACATGATAACGCCGGGGCGCGCGAGCGGCTATCCTCGCGTGTTGCGACGCCACCAAGGCCTCGCCAGCTCCTCCAGCGCATCGGCCCGCGTTACCCCAATATCCCGCAATTGCGCCGCATCCATGCTCGCAAGAAGCCCAAGCTCGTAGCGCCGCCGACGCCAAGCGCGCCACCCTCTTACCAACCACGCCAACCCATTCATCAGCAAACCTCCACCCATCAACAGACCATGGCCAAAGCATGGCGGGCGGATTAACATCAATCCAACGAATGTTTCTTATGCAAGTCATCCGGAGAATTGATCATTGGCCCACTTCCCGACGATCGACAGCGAGCTGCTGCGCACCTTTACCGTAATTGCCGACCAGGGCGGCTTTACCCGCGCCGCTGATCAGCTCAACCGCACCCAGTCCGCCGTCAGCATGCAGATGAAGCGATTGGAAGAAGATGTCATCCAGCGGCCGCTATTTAGTCGCGAAGGGCGGCATGTTCAGCTGACAGCAGAAGGCGAAATGCTACTGGGGTACGCGCGGCGCATCCTGCGTCTGCAGGGCGAAGCCCTGAACAGCTTGCGTACACCGGACATGGTTGGCCTGGTGCGTATTGGCACGCCAGATGACTACGTTGCGCGCTTTCTGCCGGGGGTTTTGGCACGCTTCGCCCACAGCTTTCCGCTGGTGCAGGTCGAGATGCACTGCGAGCCCTCAGCGCAACTGCTGCAACGGCACGACTTGGATTTGACCATTGTTACCCGCGAGCCGGGCAAGGAGATCGGCGAACTGCTACGCCAGGAGCAGCTAGTGTGGGCCCAGGCGAGCGGCGCCGAACTGCAGCACCTGGAGCAACTGCCGCTGGCGATGTTCAACGGTGATTGCTTTTGTCGCCATTGGGCCTGTAACGCCCTCGAGGCGCAGCAACGCAACTACCGGGTGGCCTACACTAGCCCAAGCCTGTCGGCCATCTTTGCCGTGGTGGGCGCCGGCCTAGCGATCACCGCCCAGCCGCGCAGCCTGATCCCTGACAGCATGCAAGTGCTAGGACCGGAGCACGGCTTGCCGGAGATGCCTCAGGCCAGCATTGTGCTGCTGCGCGATACGCGCCGCAGCTCGGCCGCCAGCGAATCCCTGGCGGCGCATGTTATAGAAGGCTTTCGTCACTAGGCCCCACCCGGCTTTAACCCCAATACAGGGTTTGCGGCTGCGCTTGGTCGGTGATGAAGAGGTGCCCGACGTCGGGCACCGCAAAGCAGCGATCACCGCGACGCGGCTGCCAGCTGTGATACTCGGCGTGGGTAATGCCGATTTCCCACAGCGTGTCGCACTGCCAGCCACAGGGGCGCAGCTCGAGCCGCACCTCGGCACCAATCAGATTGATGGCCTCGACCTGCAACGGCAAATGGGCGTGATCCACCGCGCTCAGCTGCAGACGCACCTCATGTGGACGCAAGTACAACTGCGCCTCCCCCGCTGCGGCCGCCGCTTCGGGCAACCGCACCCAGGCATCACCGCTGGCCAGCCGATCACCTGTCAGGTCGCCGTGCAGCACGTTGACGTGACCAAGAAAGTCGAACACAAAGCGCGAGTCCGGCTTGGCATACAGCGCCTCAGGTGTATCAACCTGCTCGATACGCCCGGCACTCATCACCACTACCCGATCCGACAGCTCAAGCGCCTCTTCCTGGTCATGGGTTACAAACACACTGGTGAAGTTGAGTTCATCGTGCAGGCTGCGCAGCCAGCGACGCAGATCCTTGCGCACGCGCGCGTCCAATGCACCAAAGGGCTCATCCAGCAGCAGAACCTGAGGCTGCATGGCCAGCGCACGGGCCAGCGCGATACGCTGCTTCTGACCACCAGAGAGCTGAGCCGGAAAGCGGTCGGCCAAATGCGACAGCTGCACCATTTCCAGCAAGTTGCCGACTCGCTGGCGAATCTCGGCGGCCGAGGGGCGCTGCTTGCGCGGCAGCACATCAAGACCGAAGGCGATGTTCTGCGCCACAGTCATATGCCGGAACAGGGCGTAGTGCTGAAACACAAAGCCCACACGGCGCTCGCGCACATGACGCCGAGTCACATCCTCACCGTGGAACAGAATCCGACCGCCGTCGGCACTTTCAAGCCCGGCAATGATCCGCAGCAAGGTCGTCTTGCCCGAGCCCGATGGGCCCAGCAGACCGATCAACTCCCCGTCAGGGATATCCAGCTCGATGCCATGCAACGCCTGAAATGCGCCGAAGGACTTGTCGATGTGTTCTAGGGTAATGCTCATGTCGTTCGATCCGATTGAGTGCTTGCCGCCTGCATCTGACGGGCTTGCCGCCACTCCACTGCGCTCTTTATCAACAGGGTAAGCAGGGCAATGCCAGCCAGCAGCGACGCGCTGGCGAAAGCGCCAACCGCGTTGTAATCCTGATACAGCAGCTCCACATGCAGCGGCAGGGTATTGGTCTGGCCACGGATGTTGCCTGAGACAACAGACACCGCGCCAAACTCACCGACCGCACGGGCGTTGGTCAGCACCACCCCGTAGAGCAGTGCCCACTGAATGTTCGGTAGCGTGATCTTGCGAAACAGCTGCCAGCCGGAGGCGCCCAGCACAACGCCGGCCTCCTCCTCTTCTCGCCCCTGTTGCTGCATGAGCGGAATCAGCTCACGGGCAACAAAGGGGCAGGTAACAAACACTGTCACCATGACGATGCCCGGCCAGGAGAACATCAACTGAACGTCGCGGTCCATGAGCCAGCCGCCCAGCCACCCATTGCTGCCGTACAACAAGAGATAAAGCAGGCCAGCCACCACAGGGGATACCGCAAAGGGAATGTCGATCAGAGTGATCAGCGCCTTGCGCCCGGGAAACTCAAAACGCGTCACCAGCCAAGCCAGAAACACGCCAAAGACCAGGTTGATCGGCACCGTCAGCGCAGCGACAAACAGCGTAAGCCCAATAGCGTGCAGCGTGTACTCGTCAGTGAGATTGTCCCAAAAGGTGGCGGCACCGGAGGAGAAAGCCTGACTGAAGATCATCACCAGCGGCACAACCAGCAGCAGCACCACCAGCAGCAATGCCAAACTGATCAGCGACCATTTAATCCACGGCTGGTCACCAATACGCAAGCGGCCTTGAGATTTCATACAGGTTCCTCAGCGGCCGTGCAGGCGGCGCAGGTAACGCGCTTGCCAGAGATTAATCGCCAGCAGCAAGACCAGCGATGCAATCAACACCACAGAAGCGATAGCACTGGCTGCGCCATAATCAAACTCCTGCAGGCGGATAAAGATCATCAGGCTGGTGATCTCGCTGACATAGGGCATATTGCCGGCAATAAAGATCACCGCGCCAAACTCGCCCAGACTCCGTGTGAAGGACAGCGCGATACCGGTCATCAACGCCGGCCACAGGCTCGGGAACAGAATGCGGCGAAACACCGTGAGATCGGACGCGCCCATACTGACGGCCGCCTCCTCGTCCTCTACTGGCAAGTCTTCCAATACCGGCTGCACAGTACGTACAACGAAGGGGAGACTGGTGAAGGACATGGCCACAACGATGCCCAGCGGGGTAAAGGCAACTTTGATACCCAGCTCAGCCAACAGCTGGCCATACCAGCCATTTTGGGCAAACAGCGCCGCCAGTGTGATACCGGCCACGGCGGTGGGCAGGGCAAAGGGCAGATCAATCAAGGCGTCAATCAGGCGCTTACCCGGAAACTCGTAACGCACCAGCACCCAGGCCAACAGCAGGCCGGCGATACCGTTGAACAGCGAGGCGATCCCTGCGGCCCATAGTGTCACCTTATAGGAAGCAACCACGCGCTCGTCAGTAATGACGCCCCAGTATTGCTCCCAACTCATGCCTGCGGTTTGCACGATCAGGCCGGTCACCGGCAGCAGCAGGATCAAACTGATAAACAGCAGCGATACACCCATACTCAACGCAAATCCCGGCAACACGCGTTTGCCGGGATTGCGTTGAAACGGCGACCAGCGGCCGCCTGACAACTCACTCATGCCGATCCTCTCAGCGACGCTGCAGCTGATCCAGCTTGCCGCCACTGCCGAAGTGTTCGCTCATCGCGGTTTTCCAGTCGCCAGTGATGGCCTCAATCGGCAGCAACTCCAGCTCAGGGAAGCGATCGGCAAACTCGGCTTTGACCGCATCGTTGTGCACGCGGTAGTTGAAACCAGCGATCAGGCGTTGGGCGTCTTCGCTATACAGGTACTCCAGATAGGCCTTGGCCAGATCGGCTGTTTCGTTGCGCTCGACGCTGCGATCAATCCAGGTCACCGGGAACTCAGCCAGGAAGCTGACCTTGGGCACCACAACCTGATACTCGCCGTCGTACTGGGCGGCGATATTGTTAACCTCAGACTCAAAGGTCAGCAGTACGTCGCCAATGCCACGCTCAACGAAAGTGGTGGTGGCACCACGCCCGCCGGTGTCAAACACCGCAACGTTGCCGAGGAATTCACGCAGGTAGTTGTCGATGGCTTCCTGGTCATCACCAAAGGTCTTCTGCGCATAGCCCAGCGCAGCCAGGTAGGTATAGCGACCGTTGCCCGAGGTTTTCGGGTTGGGCAACACAGAACTCACGTCATCGCGAACCAGGTCATCCCAGTTCTGGATATTCTTCGGGTTACCCTCACGCACCAGGAACGCCATGGTGGAGTAGTACGGAGAGCTGGCGTTAGGCAGACGCTCGCGCCAGTCGGCCGGAATCAGGTTGCCGCGCTCATGCAGAATGTCTACGTCGGTCACCTGGTTGTAGGTGACCACGTCAGCCCGCAGCCCCTGAATGATTGCCTGCGCCTGCTTTGAAGAACCACCGTGAGACTGGTTGATTTCAACGGTCTTGCCGGTTTCCTGCTGCCAATGCTCGGCAAACAATTCGTTGTACGAGGCAAAGAGTTCACGGGCGATATCGTAGGAGGAATTCAGCAGCTCCTGGTCTGCAGCTTGCGCCGAAGCAACGCCAAGACTGCCGCTGACCGTCAGGGCCACAACCAGCTGTTTGATCAGTTTACGCGGGGATTGCAACATGTCTGTCTCCAACTGCACAGGGCCGCTAGGGCGAACACCTTTCTCAATGGGCGCCCAGATTACCGCCCACCATCAGTTAGAACAACAAGCAGGTTAGACGGATTTGCTTATTACTTCTAACGCTAAAGCATAAGAACGCCAACATCGCCCGCGACCAAGCCACTTCACGACACTTTTCCGCGCCCAAAGAAAAAC
>DBHE01000084.1 GCA_002296055.1 Pseudomonadaceae bacterium UBA836 | reverse complement strand
TAGCGCCGATGAAAACCTTCCATACTGCTCCTGTGAGCAGCAAAGTCGGTCACCGGTTCCGCATCATCCACCATGGACGCGCCCATATCACCAGAAAACAGGATGCCACTGAGCGGATCATAGAAGTGCAAATTGCCCACAGAATGCAAGAAGTGGGCAGGCAACGCCTTGATTCGCGAACGGCCAAGCGGAATATCCATGCCCCGGTCAGGCACCGCAATCATCCGGTCGGTAGTACTCAAACCGGTATGTTTAGTCAGGTAGCCGGCACTCAGGTGCGGTAAGAAGCGCGCCCACAGCTTTGAGCACACCACACGGCATCCGGTGTGCAAAAACCATTTGTCGAGTGACGCGATAATGTCCGGGTCCTGGTGCGAAGCGAATACATAAGTGAGCTCCTGTAGCGGAATATGCCGACTCACCGCCAGCGACAGCGGCGTGTAGGTCAGGTCACCACCCGGATCAAGCAATGCATGCTGATCATGGTCGATGATCAAAAACTGGTTTGACTGCACACCATCGCCACTGACCAACTGATCGAAGCAAAGCACCTTGTGCTCGCCGTTATCAAACAGAACCCTGGGTGAACCCGCCATTGTTGGCACCTCGACGCAAAAGCCGCTGTTATACCCTCCACCCGGAGGCCGGCTACTGACCTGTATCAACGAAGCAAGCGTCACAGGAACGTCACCACAGATTCACGCGCCTGACACCACCGCGCCATAGGCTCAGCCTGAACAACAGCAGCTGATGCCCAGATGGAGGTGTCCATGACCCAAGCAGCTTTCGCCCTCGAAGAATCCGGCAATCGTCACCTGACCGTGGAACTGGCAACCGACGCCGCCAGTTTGCAGGCCGCACAAGCCCTGCGTTATCAGGTATTTGGACAGGAGTGCGGCGCCCAGCTGCACAGCACCGAGCCCGGGCTGGATCAGGATCACTATGACCTGCACTGCGAGCACCTGATCGTGCGCGATCAGCGTAGCGGTCAGGTAGTGGCCACCACCCGCATCCTCGATAGCAGCCGGGCCAGCGGTGCCGGTGGCTTCTACAGCGAGAGCGAGTTTCAGCTGGTGGGCCTGACGGACCTGCGCGGCGACATCATGGAAATTGGGCGCACCTGCGTGCACGCCAATTACCGCAACGGCGCAACCATCTCGGTGCTCTGGTCCGGCCTGGCCCAACTGATGAACGAGCGCCAGTACGGCTACCTGATGGGCTGCGCCAGCATCGACATGAACGACGGCGGCATACAGGCCCACGCCATCATGCAGCGCCTGCGCGGGCGCTACCTGAATCGCGATTACCTTAACGCCATCCCACGCCTGCCGCTGCCCGAGCGCACCCTGCCGGACAACGTTACTGCCCAGCTACCGCCGCTGCTCAAGGCCTACATGCGCCTGGGCGCCAAGGTCTGCGGCGAGCCCTGCTGGGACCCGGAATTCAACTGCGCCGACGTGTTCATTCTGCTGCGCCGCGAACAGCTGTGCCCGCGCTACGCACGTCATTTCAAGGCCAGCTGAGCATGGCTGCACGTTCGGTAGGCATGCCTCGGCGGCTAGTGCGTCTGTGCGCCGTTATCGGCTGGATCGGGTGCGGCTTGCTGCTGGTGTGCTGGGCTCAACTCATGCAATGGTTGATGCCTGCCCAGGTTGATCGACAACGGCAAAAGCTCACCCGCTGGTGGCTGCGTAACCTGATCCGCATTCTACCCCTGCGGGTGAGCGTGCATGGCACCGCACCCGGGCAGACCGCGCTCTGGGTGAGCAACCATGTATCCTGGCTGGATATCGTGGTGCTCGGCGCTCAAGCGCCGGTGCATTTTCTGTCCAAGGCTGAGGTGCGCAAGTGGCCCGTTATCGGCTGGTTGGCCAGCGCGGCCGGCACCTGCTTTATTCAGCGTGGCCAAGGCACCTCCAGTACCGTGCAGGATCAGTTGAACGACGTGCTGGCGGCAGGCCGCAGCCTGGTGATGTTCGCCGAGGGCACCACCACCGCAGGCGACCGGGTGCGCACCTTTCACGGCCGCCTACTGTCGGCCGCCATTGAGGCGCAGGTACCAACCCAGCCAGTCGCCGTTGCCTACCGCTACGCCGGTCAACGGGACGCGGTGGCGCCCTTTATCGATGACGACGAATTCTCGCAGCATCTGTGGCGATTGCTGGGCTCACGAGATATCAACGTGGAGATTCATTTCCTGCCGCTGCTGGACAGCAGCGCGTTGAACCGCAACCAGCTGGCACGCAGCGCGCATGCCTCGGTCTGTCAGGCGCTGGGCCTGGACGATGGCAAGTCAGCCAGCGAACCCGCCGAGGTCAAGGCAGCCGCCTGATCCTCGGCAAAACGCTGCAGCTCTGGCATGAAAGCCAGAAAGTCGCCTTCAAACCCTTGATACGCAGCCTCAAGCTCAGCCACGCCGCCCGGTAGAGCCGTTTCACGACGAAACCGCCGGGCCATGTTATCGACCGCCCGGTGCAAGTGTCTCAGCTCGGCGTAGCTGCCCAGCCAGTCCTGTTCACTCATGTAACTCACGACGGTCCACGCGCGCTCCGGCATCAACGCCCGCTGGGCACGCAACTGGCGATACACATCCTGACTGAAGTCGTCGAGCGGCCGATCAGTAAAGTTCGCCCAGTGCCGTGCCAGCAGGTGATCGTAGAACATGTCGACCAGAATCCCGGCAAAGCGCCTGCGTTCGCCACTGATACGGGCTTTGCTCTGCAGCACCAGCGGATGCGCATCGGTGTAGCTGTCGATGCGCCGATGCAACCAGACGCCGCCACGCACCCCCTCTGGCAAGTCCAACTGGTGCACCGGGCCTTTGACGAAGTCACCCAACATGCTGCCCAACGCCTGCTCAGCCGAGGCCGACCCCAGCAGCAGATGGGCCAGAAAGTTCATCAGTTACCCTCAACCCGGCTGTGTAGCGCGCTCAACTGGCTTTGCAGGGTGCTCAAACTGCGGTTGGTCTGCAGGCGAAAGCTGTCGATCGCCTTCAGCGCCTGATCGGTTGCTCCCAGGCGCTGATCCAATTCGCTGCGCAGCACCAGCAGCGCCTGATCTACCTCCGCCGAATGGTCTTGATTCTGCAAGATAGTCAGCGCCTGGCGCTGCTCATCCAGTCGTTCGCTCTGCTGCCCTAGCTGCAACTCAAGAGCCGCCAGCCCGGTCAACTCACTGCGGACCTGCTCAAGCCCCTGCTCGGCCTCGGTAAGCTGGGTTTTTAGAGCGGCCAGCTCAACGCCGCGCTGCTCGGCGTCGGCCAGTTGTTGCTCACTGCTCTCGCTCAGGGCCTGCAGCGCCTGCTGCTGCGCTACCAACTGCTGGCCACGGCGCTCTCCACGCTGATCCAGTTGCTCAAGTAGCTGTTGTTGCTCAGCCTGACGCTTTTCCAACGCCGCAAACGCGTCCTGCAGGCGTTTGAGTTCCGCCTGTCGAGCCTGCTCGGCGGCGCCAAAGCTATCCTGACTGGCAGACACCTGACCTGTGATGTCCTGGATCCGCCCGGAGGCTTCCTCGCTAATGCGCGCAAAACTGTTCTGAGTCGAGACCAGTTGCTGCTTCAATGCCCGCTGCTGCTGGTGCGTCCAATACCCCAGCCCGATCAGCGCCAGGCTAAGCGCCGCACACAGGGCCCACAGCGCACCCGCGCCGGCCGCTGAGGCGCGTGGTGGCGGCTCGGCGCGAAGCTTGCTTTCTGACCCGCGGGAACGATGCTCATCAGTCTCGGCCGGCGGCCGCTCCCGTGTCGCACTGATGCTGGGCAGTTCACCCAATTCTGGCTCTTTCATTGCTTTACCTTACCCACCTGAACAAACCAAAACCCTTGCGCCAGAGCGGTGCAAGCCTGCACCAGCGCGCTGCACGCCAATCATCTGACGTCACTTCCGTGACCGAAAAACGCGGCTACAGGCCGCATTCCCCCAGCCACTCAGCAGATTGGTACACATTCTGCTTGCCGAAATTTAACTTGGCTACCACACCTTCACCCTACCAGCGACCTACGGGGGTATGAACATGATTGCAGAGGCACAGTTCAACCGCGCCACACTGGATTGCATGACCGCGCTACGACGCCAGCTCAAGCGCTCTTTGGGCGTCACTGTGCGCCTGGGTGATCCAGATGCCGTCGAACACATGATTGGCCTCAGCCGTGACAGCAGCGAGCTGGAAATTCGCGAACTGGGCAGCCGTCTGGCCGGCCTGGTGAACGCGCCGGAGCCGGCCGCTCAACCCTCCCCTCTTGCGCAGGGTGCCATTGCCGCTCGGCAATTTCAGCACCGGCAGGAAAACATGGCCCGTCTGGAGGCCGATACCGACCAGGGCCACGCCCCTAGCGGCAGTGTGCGTATTTACCGCGGCCAGGTAATTCGCGGCTAAGCGCTTCACGCTGCGGCGCTGGCGCAAGCCGTCTACAGCCATTAACCTGAGTGCGTCCCCGTATTCAGGAGCACGTGCATGTCGCAATGGATGATCTACGGCGCCAATGGTTACACCGGCCAACTGCTGGCCAAGGCCGCCGCCGCACGCGGGCTGCAGCCGATTCTGGCTGGCCGCAACGGCGCAGCCATCGCTCGTCTCGGCGAGTCACTGAAACTGCCTCACCAAGCCTTTGACCTCAACGACCAGGCAGCTCTGCAGAAAATTATGGCAAAGCAAAAGGTGCTGCTGAACTGCGCCGGCCCCTTTTCTGCCACCAGCGCGCCGCTGATCGAAGCCTGCCTTGCCATCGGCTGTCACTATCTGGATATCACCGGCGAGATTGATGCCTTCGTTGCTGCCCAGGCGCGACAGACTGATGCCGAGCAAGCCAACATCGTTATCTGCCCCGGCGTAGGTTTCGACGTGATACCGACCGACTGCATCGCCGCCCGCCTGAAACAGGAACTGCCCGACGCAGACCGGCTGGCACTGGGCTTCGACTCGCGCAGTGCGCTGTCGCCAGGCACGGCCAAAACCTCGGTTGAGGGGCTCAAATATGGCGGCCGTATACGCAAGGATGACCGCATCGTCAGTGTGCCGCTGGCCTACCAGAGCCGCGAAATCGACTTTGGTAACGGCACTAAACACGCCGTGACCATTCCCTGGGGCGACATCGCCACCGCCTGGTTCTCCACCGGCATTGACCATATTGAGGTGTTCCTGCCGATGGCGCCCAGCGCCGCCGCGCGGTTACGCCGCCTTGACCGTCTGCGCCCCTTGCTGGGCTTGGCGCCAGTCCAGGCTCTGCTCAAATATCTGGTCGCACGCCGCATCATCGGGCCCGACACCCAACAACGCGAATCCGCACGCAGCTATGTCTGGGGCGAGGCGCAAAACCGCGCAGGTCGCAAGGTGGTGGCGCGCATTGAAACCGCAAATGGCTATGACGTCACGGTCGAGGGCGCCCTGATGGCGGTCGGTTTTTTGCTTGAAAACGAGCCCGCGCCCGGTTACTACACGCCCTCGCGTCTGCTAGGCAGCGACTGCATCGAAAAGCTGCCAGGCTCCGGCAGCATGCTCATCGAGTAACAAGCAGAGCACTCAGCGCAACAATGTTGGCGCCAGGCGCAGCAACTGCTCAGTCAGCCCATTGAGCAGTTGCCCACCATTGCGCCAGTAATGCCAGTACAGCGGCACCTGCAGTGCCTGGCCCGGCAGCAGTTGCTGCAACCGCCCCGTGGCCAGCGCATCGGTCACCTGTAGAGCGGGCACCATGCCCCAGCCCACACCCGCCTCCAGCATCCGCACAAAGCCCTCCGACGAGGGGCACAGGTGATAGTCAAACTCGCCAACAACACCGAACTGCTGGACAAAGCGATGCTGTAACTGATCATCCGGTCCAAAGACCACTGCCGGTACCCGCGCCATCTCGGGCGCTGCCAGCCCCTGCAGCCCTTCGGCAAAGTGTCGTTGCACAAAGGCCGGACTGGCAACGGCCAGGTAGGGCATCTGCCCCAGCAGCACGCTGCGCGCCCCGGCCACCGGCTGCTCCGCAGCGCACAGGCAGGCTGCCACCTCACCACTGCGCATGCGGCGTAACCCGACGTCCTGATCCTCTACCTGCAGATCCAGCAACACCTGCTGCTGTTCACACCAACCAGAGACCGCCGCCGCCCACCAGGTCGCCAGGCTGTCAGCATTCAAGGCCACCCGCAGGCGAGTACGCCCCCCCTGGTCCGCAATCTGCGGCAGATCAGCCTGCAGATCACGCTCCAGCAGCCGCACCTGTTGCACATGGTTGAGTAACCGCTGGCCCGCTGCCGTTGCCTGCGGTGGAGCACTGCGCACCAGCGCGGCCGTCCCCAGGCGCGCCTCCAGCAACTTGATACGCTGCGACACGGCAGACTGGGACAGCCCCAAATGCGACGCCGCGCGCTCAAAGCCGCCGTGCTCGATAACCGCAGCCAGGGCAACCAGCAGTTTGTAGTCAACCATATTAATTTCCCTAATGAATCATCAGGATTATTTGTTTTCCTTATCAATCTGTCCAGCGCAGACTGCCGCCATTGTTAATTAGGAAGCCCTTATGCCCACTCTGTTCTACAGCTATTTCCACGGCCTAATCGCCGCTGCCGGCCTGATCATGGCCATCGGCGCACAGAACGCCTTCGTACTCGCCCAGGGCCTGCGTCGTGAGCATCACATCAGCGTCGCGCTGATTTGCATGAGCTGCGATGCCGTGCTGATTCTCGCCGGCACCTTCGGCCTGTCGGCCCTGCTGCAGGCACACCCGCTGGCGATGGAAATTACCCGCTGGGGCGGCGCGGCCTTTCTGCTGATTTACGCCAGCCAAGCACTTTGGCGGGCCCTATCGCCACGCGGCCTGGAAGCCATGCGGGCGCCCGCCCGCTCACGCCGCACCGTGTTGTTGACCACCCTGGCCGTTACCCTGCTCAACCCGCACGTCTACCTGGACACCATGGTGCTGATCGGCAGCCTTGCCGCGCAGCACAGTCTGCCGCTGGTTTTTGCTCTGGGCGCTGCCAGCGCTTCCATTCTCTGGTTTACCTTGCTGGCCGTGGGCTCAGCCCGCCTGGCGCCCGTCCTGCAACGGCCTTTGACCTGGCGGCTAATCGATTTAATGGTCGCCGGTATGATGCTGACGGTTGCCTGGTCGCTCGCCCAGCCCGCACTACAGAGCCTCTGAACCGCAAAAACCCCATGGAAGGTGCGTGGATAGGGCGGATGTCAGGTGCTATCATCGGGGCTTCCCGATCGCAAGACGGGCAGCGCCCTGCGGCCGTTGATACCGACAGTTCACAGGAGGCGTAGCAACATTGACCGTGGCACACCACGGCACCCCGTCGGCATTTGCATTCGGACAACACCGTGCAATGCAGACCCTGATACCTGACGATGGAGATAGATCATGGCTTTTGAACTACCCGCACTCCCCTACGAGAAAAACGCGCTGGAGCCGCACATCTCGGCAGAGACCCTGGAATTCCACCATGGCAAGCACCACAACACCTACGTGGTCAACCTGAACAACATGGTTCCGGGCACCGAGTATGAAGGCAAGAGCCTGGAAGACATCATCAAGACCTCCAGCGGCGGCGTATTCAACAACGCAGCGCAAATCTGGAACCACACCTTCTACTGGAACTGCCTGAGCCCGAACGGCGGCGGCGAGCCGACTGGTGAACTGGCTGAGGCCATCAACAAGGCCTTTGGCTCCTTCGCTGCTTTCAAAGAAGAGTTCAGCAAAGTGTCCATCGGCACCTTCGGTTCCGGCTGGGGCTGGCTGGTCAAGAAAGCTGATGGCTCCCTGGCACTGGCCAGCACCATCGGCGCCGGCTGCCCGCTGACCAGCGGCGACAC
>DBHE01000168.1 GCA_002296055.1 Pseudomonadaceae bacterium UBA836 | reverse complement strand
CCGCGTAAACGGGACGAACCCCGGTGCATGCTTCACCATGTGTGTTATTGACAGGCGTTATTCGAGCCCTCTTACTTACGCGCCACCAGGGTCGCGCGAAGTGGAGCGGGGTAGCCTTCAATGGTCTTGCTGCTGTCTGCCGGGTCCAAGAAGGCCGGTAACGACTGAAAGCGCATCCAGTCGGTGCTGCGCTGTTCATCGACGCTGGTACGGTTCAGGTCCACGCAGCGCACGTCGCTGTAGCCCGCGCGGCGCAGCATGCGCTCAAGCATGGGCACTGATGGCAGGAACCACACGTTGCGCATCTGTGCATACCGGTCTTCCGGTAGCAGACAGTGCTGCTCGCTCCCTTCGATCACCAAGGTTTCCAGAACCAGCTCGCCACCGGGACGCAAGCACGCCTTGAGCTGCAGCAGGTGGTCGAGCGGCGAGCGGCGATGATAGAGCACACCCATGGAAAACACGGTGTCGAACGCCGCGGTAGGTTCGGGCAGATCTTCCAGCGTGAAGGGCAACTGCCATACCGGCGCCTGCGGCAAGTAGTGCTTTACCGCTTCAAACTGGTTGAGAAACAACAGGTTCGGATCGACGCCGATCACCAGCTCGGCACCGGCCTGCCACATGCGCCACATGTGGTAACCGTTGCCACAGCCAACGTCCAGCACGCGTTTGCCGGTCAGGTCGATGTGCGGCGCCACCCGTTGCCACTTCCAGTCCGAGCGCCACTCGGTATCCACGTGCACACCAAACAGATCGAACGGTCCCTTGCGCCAAGGATGCAGCCCTTGCAGGGCGTCACGTAGTTGGGCGCTGGTGCTGGCATCCAGCGGCTCGGCGCTGCGCAGGCTAACACCCTGGCTGAGGTCGCAGATGACGCCTTCAACCGGCGGTAGGCTGTGCAGGCTCTGTTGCCAGCGTTCCAGGTCGCCGTGATGCAGGCCTTCCAGGCGGGCCTCTAGGCCCTCGGCCAAGGCAGCGTGCCAATGGGCGAGGGGCGAGCGGGTCAGGGTATCAAGCAGGGGGCTGTAATCAATCACGCGTGGGCAATCATCGAGCAGAAGTTGAGACACTGAAACCAGAGGTGGCTGTGACTGAAGCCAGCCTCATCCAGGCGTTGCTGATGTACCTCCAGCGGGTCTGGGCGCATCACGTTTTCGATGGCCGTGCGCTTTTGGGCAATCTCCAGCTCGCTGTAGCCATTGGCACGCTTGAAAGCGTAATGCAGGGCTTCAAGGCTGTTCTGGGTCTGGCTGTCGGTGAAGGTCAGCTTTTCAGACAGAATCAGCACGCCACCGGGCAGAAGTGCCTGCCGAATGCGCGCCAGCAACGCGAGCCGTTGGGCTGGCGGCACGAATTGCAGGGTGAAGTTGAGCACCACCAGCGAGCAGGGTTGCAGCTCAAGCTCGGTGATGTCGGCGCAGATTACCTCGGTCGGAATGCGCTCTTCGAGCATGGCGTCCTGCGCGGTCAGGTATTCACGACAGCGCTCTACCATGGCCTCGGCATTGTCCACAGCCAGGATGTGGTTGCCCTGCTGTGGTAATTGGCGGCGCATGGACTGGGTTGCTGCGCCCAGTGAGCAGCCAAGGTCATAGATCAGCGTGCCCGGTTGCGCATATTGCCCGGCGATAACGCCGATACTCTCGATAATGGTCGGGTAGCCAGGCACTGAACGCTTGATCATGTCCGGGAAAACGCGCGCCACAGCGTGGTCAAATGTGAAATCATTGACCTTGCCAAAGGGGTTGGCGAACAGGTTGTCGACCTCGGACATGTCGAATTTCCGTGTTGCTAGCTGGGGCGCGCATTCTAGCAGGCTTGACAGGATGGCAGGTAGATTGCTTGACTGACCGAATAAATGTGCACTGTGTCACATGGCCAAATTATTGGCTTTGCGGGTCGAAGCTAATCTTTTTCACTGTTTTTTGACTGCAGGGTGGTTTGTGCCATTCGATTTGCGCAAGGCTGGTGGCATAATGCCGACATATGCGGCGCCTGCCCCGGACTGCACGGGCTCAACCGCTGATTCTAATAGCAATGGACGCACCGGGTGAAAGGGCTTGTGCTCTGCTACCCACAGGCAAACGAGGAAAGGGTATGGCTGCCAAACGCCAAATAGTTCTTGGGGCCGCTTCGCTAGCGGTACTCTACGCCGGAGTTGCAAATGCGCTGGGCCTCGGGGAGATCCAGTTAAAATCAGCTCTGAATCAGCCATTGAATGCGGTGATTGCCTTGCAAGGGGCAGAAGGCCTGGGGCCGGCCGACGTGGTGATCAAACTGGCGGATTCCTCTGCCTTTGACGCAGCGGGTATCGACCGTCCCTATTTCCTGACCGGGCTGCAGTTCACTCCGGTGGTGGAAAATCGGCAGCTGACAGTTCGTGTCAGCTCGAGCCAGCCGGTGCGCGAGCCGTATCTGAACTTCCTCGTTGAACTGCGGCGCCCAAGTGGCACGTTGCTGCGTGAGTACACGGTACTGCTTGACCCGCCGCTGTACTCCGAAGCTGCGCCGGTGGCCGTCAACCCCGTAGTCAGCGCGCCGCCACCACGTTCCCGCGTGGCCGCTCGCCCGACGGAGTCCGCTCCGCGTCCAGAAGCCGCGACCTTGCCTGACTTCAAGCCGCAGCCAGGTGCAGACAGCTACACCACGGTATCTGGTGATTCGCTGTGGACCATCGCCGAACGCACTCGCCCGACACCGGCCGCGTCCATTAACCAGACCATGACCGCGATCCATTCCTTGAACCGCGGCGCTTTTGTTAATGGCGATATTGACCGTCTCAAACTCGGGCAGACCCTGATCCTGCCTACCGCCGAGCAGTTGGGTGGCAGCCCCGGGGATCAGGCTCCCGCCAGCGCTGCTGACGCTTCTGGTGCCGCCGATGGCGATGCCGGCGCGGAGCAGCGTATGGCGTTGCAAAGCAGCCAGACAAGCACTGGCGAGCAGGTGGACGGGGCATCACAAGATGACGGCCCCTCGACTCCAGCGGTCGCGCAGAACAGTGAAGCCCGTCTGCGTATCGAAGAAGACGAAGTGACCGAGGCAGAAGTTGAGTCAGCACAGCTGCAGAGCCGTCTGACCGACCTTGAGGGTAGATTCAACGCGCTGCTGAGCGAACTGGATGCCCGTGATCGTCAGATTGCAGCGCTTCAGGCTGAGCTGGAGGTGCTGCGGGCGGCGCGTGAGGCAGAACAGGAACAGGCTGCCGCCATGGCCGGCGCTGCTGGCTCTCTGGGTAGTGGCGATGGCGGTTCCGATGCTTCGCCCTATGGTAGCGACGACCCGGCCGCAGGTGCCATCGCGGCCGAAATGCCCGCAGCACAAGAGTCCAAGTCTTCTGGCATGCTGTGGTGGTCTCTGCTGGTTGGTCTGCTGGCGTTTTTGGTGGGTTGGGCGGTGTCTCGTCTGCGCGGCAAGCCGCAGCCGTCAGCGCCGGCGCCAGGCAGCACAGTGCCCTTGTCCGGCCGGGATGCTCCCATGGCCACCGTCGGCGCTGCGACTGCCGCCGGCGTTGCCGGCGCATCCGCCGGTTCGACGTTTGAGGACAGTGCCGAGGGCGTTGATCTCTACATCACCTATGGTCGTTTTGCCGAGGCCCGGGAGCTGCTGGATAAGGCAATCGCTGAAGACCCGGATAATCTGGAGCTGCGCTTCAAGCAGGCACGTGTTACCGGTGAGCTGGGTGATGCAGAGGGGTTTGCTGATCAGGCTGCTGCCATCGCGCGTTTGGATGGCGACATGCAGCGTGTTGATCAACTTAAGGCACGCTTCCCGCAGCTGGAAACGCCGAACGCAGCGCCGCTAGACACCGTTGAAGATGTGTTGGCTGATGATGACCTGGGCCCCGCCGAGCGTGGCGATGACCTGGATGCCAGTGACACGCCGATGAATCTTAACGATTTCACTCTGGACCCTGACTGGGATCTGATCGAAGGGTTGACGCCAACGCCGCCGCGCAAGGCCAACAAAACCGCAGACGAGCAGCCAGTGGAAGACGAGCCGTTCGAGAGCAGCCTGCACGAGTTTCCGGAGATCGAGGAGTTGGACGAGCACGACTCGTTCAATCACCTGGAGCGCGAAGACTCCAAGCGCTAAGTGTGCTGGATCAAAAAAGGCGACCCATGCGGGTCGCCTTTTTTGTGCCTCAGGTTCAGCTGAAAAGCTGTTTTGCTACGTCTCGGAAGTGCTTGGCAAAGTGCACGGTCATGCCATCACGCAGGTAGTCGGGCAGCTCCTCAAAGTCGCCCCGGTTGGCCTCCGGCAAAATCAGCTCGTGGATGCCCTGACGGCGTGCGGCGATGACCTTTTCACGTATGCCGCCCACGGGCAGTACGTGGCCGGTCAGGGTGATTTCTCCGGTCATCGCCAGGCCGGCGCGTGGCGCCTGCTGGCGTGCCAGTGAGAGCAGTGCGCTGGCAATGGTGATACCGGCGGAAGGCCCGTCTTTGGGGGTGGCTCCCTCCGGAACGTGCAGGTGCACGAACGCCTCGTCGAAGAAGCTGCGGTCGGCCTTGTAGGTCGCCAGATTGGCGCACAGGTAGCTGTAGGCAATTTCAGCCGACTCTTTCATCACATCACCGAGTTGTCCGGTCAGCTTGAAGCCGCGGTTCAGGGTGTGAATGCGGGTAGCCTCGACCGGCAGGGTTGCGCCGCCCATCGACGTCCAGGCCAGACCGGTGATGATACCCGTGCCCTTGAGTTGCTTCTCGGTACGAAAGGCGGGTGTGCCCAGCAGTGCTTTTAGATCGGCAGGCTTGATGCTGATGCGCTGGTCCGGCTCTTCCAGAAGCTGCACTACCGATTTGCGCACCAACTTGCCGAGCTGTTTCTCCAGGTTACGCACGCCAGCCTCGCGGGCATAGCCCTCGACGACCTCGCGTAGCGCTTTGTCGGTGATACGCAGCTGGCTCTTGCGCAGCCCGGCGCGCTCCAGCTGGCGCGGCCAGAGGTGGTGCTTGGCGATGGCGAGCTTCTCCTCGGTGATGTAGCCGGATAGGCGGATCACGTCCATACGGTCCAGCAATGGGCCGGGGATGCTGTCGAGCGTATTGGCGGTACAGACGAACAGCACTTTCGACAAATCCAGGCGCAGGTCCAGATAGTGGTCGAGGAACTGGCTGTTCTGCTCCGGATCAAGGGTTTCCAGTAGGGCTGAAGCCGGATCGCCCTGGTGGCTGCTGCCGAGCTTGTCGATCTCATCAAGCATGATCACCGGGTTCATCACGCCAACATCTTTGAGCGCCTGGACAAACTTGCCGGGCATGGCGCCGATATACGTGCGGCGATGCCCCTTGATTTCAGCTTCATCGCGCATGCCGCCGACGCTGAAGCGATAAAAGGGGCGGTCCAGACTTTCGGCGATGGAGCGACCGATGCTGGTCTTGCCAACGCCGGGTGGGCCTACCAGCAGAATGATCGAGCCGGCTACCGAGCCGCGGAAGGCGCCCACGGCCAGAAACTCCAGAATACGCGCCTTGACGTCATCAAGGCCGTCGTGGTCCCTATTGAGTACCTTGCGTGCATGGGCCAGGTCGATCCGGTCAGGATGGGTAATGCCCCAGGGCAGGGCCGTGGCCCAATCCAAGTAGTTGCGGGTGACGGCGTACTCGGGTGAGCCGGTTTCCAGTACCGAGAGCTTGTTCAGCTCCTCGTCGATGCGCTTGCTGACATCGTCGGGCAGTGTCTTACCGTCTAGCCGTTCGCGAAACTGCTCGATATCGGCGGTGCGGTCATCCTTGGACAGGCCGAGTTCTTTCTGGATGATTTTCAACTGCTCTTTGAGGAAGAACTCGCGCTGGTGTTCGCTAATGCTGCGGTTGACCTCTGCGGTAATCTCGCCCTGCAGACGGGCGACTTCGATCTCTTTCTTCAGTAGGCCCAGCACCTTTTCCATGCGGCGCAGAATGCCGACGGTGTCCAGCACATCCTGCAGGGCGTCGCCCTTGGCCGAGGTGAGTGCAGCGGCAAAGTCGGACAGTGGTGACGGGTCGTTCGGGCTGAAGCGGTTGAGGTAGTTTTTCAGTTCCTCGCTGTACAGCGGATTGAGCGGCAGCAGCTCCTTGATCGCGTTGATCAGCGCCATGGCATAGGCGCGCACTTCGTCGCGCTCATCAGCTGGTGCCTTGGGGTACTCCACCTCGACGCGGTACGGCGGCGTGTCGCTCAGCCAGCGAGTAATGCGCACCCGGGTGAGCCCCTGGGCGATGAACTGGATCTTGCCATTTTCGCGCACGGCGTGATGAATTCTCACCGCGCAACCGGTATCGGGCAGCTGTTGCGGGTCCAGGCGGCCGTCGGCGTCGAGCGGGCCATCGACATAGAACAGCGACAGGGCCTTGTGCTCGGTGCCGGCCACCTGCTCTATGGTTTGATGCCAGGGTTGCTCGTTGACCACCACCGGCATGACCTGGGCAGGAAAGAAGGGGCGGTTATTGATGGGCAGCAGATGCAATGTCTTGGGTAGCTGTTGGTCCGGCAGTGCCAGACCGGTGCTGTTGGCCTGGCTGGAGGCCTCTGCGTTGTGTTCGATGTAATCTGAATCCTGATCGCTCATGGTGTGGCCTTTTCAGTGGTTCATGGCTCAGACATGGCGGCAGCGCGCGGCGATTTCAATAGCGGCATTTTTTGAGCGCTTGTGGCAGCATGGGCATCTGCTTTGATGGATGGCCCTGCATGCGCACACGCATTCTCGATCTGCCGGTTCAAACCGCGACCCACGCCCACCCCGAGCACCAACTGGTGATCGGGCTGCGTGGCTGCGCGGATTTTGAGGTGCAGGGGCAGGGCGGGGCAGTCAACCGCTTGCACGCCTGTGTGGTGCCCGGTGGGGAGGCGCACGCCTTTTCCGGTCGGGGGCATAACCACATGCTTATCATGGACCTGCCGAGTGCGGCGGCCGGGGCCTTGGGCGGCAATGATGCCGAACGGCTGTTCGAGCGGCCGCGCTTTGTCCAGCTGGATCACCAGCTTCAGGGGCTGCTGGATTTTGCTCAGTACGCGGTCGCCACGCCGCAGGCTGAGCAGGACGGTCTCAACTGGCACCTGGGTGGCGTGCTGCTGGCTGCCTTGCAGCGGCGGCTGGGTGTTGATGCTGGCGCGCAGCGTACGCGTGGCGCGCTCAGCTCAGAGGAGTTACAGCGCTTAGAAACCTATGTGCTGGCCAATCTGGATCGTCCGCTCAGCGTTGCCTCTCTGGCCGCTCAGGTATGCGTCAGCAGCAGTCATTTTCACGCCCTGTACCGTCAGGCAACCGGCATGACGCCACACCAGCATGTGTTGGCCCTGCGGGTGCGCGAGGCCGCCCATTTGCTGCGTGACAGCGCACTGCCGGTTGCCGAGGTGGCCAGTCGCTGCGGCTTCTCCAGTCAAAGTGCGCTGACTCACGCGCTACGCCGTCAGCTTGGACAGACACCGCGCGCGCTGCGTATTGGCGGCTGATTTCCGAGTTTTTCGCAAAAAGACCAGAGTTTTCTGCAAGATTCCTGCGAGTTCTGCTTCTACAGTCGATGATCGCGCCTGCCGCTCTGGCAGTGGCGAAATTACATCACAACAAAGCGGATGGTTCGTCCTACGCGCCCTGATGGTCTAGGGTTGTATTAAGGCGAACTCACAGCCCGATGGCTCACTACAGAGCCCGGGTCGATCCAGGAGCATGCCAGAATGTTTAAAGCCAGCCAGGCGCTGCAGGGTGATTTCCTGCGCAGCCAGCCCAGTGAATTTCTGCACACCGTCAGTGCCAATTACGCCGTTGATGAAGACAGTTACCTGCGCGAGCTGATCGAGCTGGCACAAGCGCAGGACCTTGCGGCCCTCTCGCGCAAGGCCAACCAACTGATCATTGATGTGCGCAAGCGGGATAACGCGGTTGACAGTATTGACGCGCTGCTCCAGCAGTACAGTCTGGATACCCAGGAAGGCATCATGCTGATGTGTCTGGCCGAAGCGCTGCTGCGCGTGCCGGATGCCGACACCGCTGACGCGCTGATTCGCGACAAGCTGAATGCCGCCCAATGGGACCGCCACGTAGGCCAGAGCGAGCACACGCTGGTCAACGCTGCCGCCTGGGGGCTGGTGATGACAGGCAAGGTGGTGAACCTGGACAAGCGCCACGATGGCACGCCGGGCACTGTACTGGGCCGCCTGGTCAAGCGTAGCGGCGAGCCAGTGATCCGCGGCGCCATGATGCAGGCGATGAAAATCATGGGCCGCCAGTTTGTACTTGGCCGCACCATCACCGAAGCGCTGAAGAACGGCAAGCCGCAGCGTGACCAGGGCTATACCTATTCCTTCGACATGCTTGGCGAGGCGGCCCTGACCCGCGCAGACGCGGCCAAGTATTTTGCCGATTACAGCAAGGCCATCGCTGCGCTGGTCGATGACAAGTACAAGGGCTCAAGCCCCAAGCCGACCATCTCCATCAAGTTGTCGGCGCTGCACCCGCATTATGAGGTTGCCCGCGAAGAGCAGGTGATCGAAGAGTTGGGTGAAAGTGTGCTGGAGTTGGTGCGTCAGGCGCGCAAGGGTGATGTGGGTATCACCATCGATGCCGAGGAGGCAGACCGTCTGGAGCTGTCGCTCAAGCTGTTTGAGAAGGTTTATCGCCATCCTGACGTGCAGGGCTGGGGTAACTTCGGTCTGGTTGTTCAGGCTTATTCCAAGCGCGCGCTGCCGGTGCTGTGCTGGCTGACCTTGGTGGCGCGCTCGCAGGGCGATCGCATTCCGGTGCGCCTGGTCAAGGGCGCTTACTGGGACTCGGAGATCAAATGGTCGCAGCAGGCCGGCCTGTCGAACTACCCGGTATTCACCCGCAAAGAAGCCACCGACGTTTCGTACCTGGCTTGCGCGCGCTTTCTGCTCAGCCCGCTGACTGACGGCCAGATCTACCCGCAGTTCGCGACGCACAACGCGCACACCGTGACCTGCATCCTGGCCATGGCCAATGACCGTGAATTCGAATTCCAGCGTCTGCACGGCATGGGTGACGCCCTGTATGACACTGTCATCGAGCAGGCCGGCTGTCCGGTGCGCATTTACGCGCCGGTCGGTGCCCATAAGGATCTGCTGCCCTATCTGGTGCGTCGATTGCTGGAGAACGGTGCCAACTCATCCTTCGTGCACAAGCTGGTTGATCCGCGTGTACCGGTCGAGACGCTGACTGCGCATCCGGTAACCACCCTGCAGCGGCACAGCGTGCTGGCCAACCCGCGTATCCCCTTGCCGCCGGCTATTTACGGTGAAGGGCGTCGTAACTCCCGTGGGGTAAACATGAACGTGCTGTGCGAGTGGCTGCCGTTGAAGGAGCAGCTCGATAGCTGGTGGAACAGCCGTTGGAGCGGCGCGCCGCTGGTTAATGGCAAGCGCCTGAGCGGTGAGGTGCGTCCGGTCATGTGCCCGTACCAGCTCTCGCACCAGGTGGGTGAGGTGGTCTGGGCTACCGCCGAGCAGACTCGCGAGGCCATCGACGGCTTGAGCAGCGCCTTTGTGCGCTGGAATGCCACGCCGGTGGATCAGCGCGCTGCGATCCTTGAGCGTACGGCCGACAAGCTGGAAGAGCACATGCCCGAGCTGATGGCGCTGTGCACGCTGGAGGCGGGCAAGCTGCTGCAGGACGGTATTGATGAAGTGCGCGAGGCGGTGGATTTTTGCCGCTATTACGCGGCGCAGGCCCGTCAGCGCTTTGCCACTATCACCTTGCCGGGGCCAACCGGCGAGAGCAACGAGATTTATCTGCAAGGCCGCGGCGTATTCGCCTGTATCAGCCCGTGGAACTTCCCGCTGGCGATCTTCCTGGGCCAGGTCAGTGCGGCGCTGGTATGCGGTAATACGGTGGTCGCCAAACCGGCCGAGCAAACCAGCCTGGTGGCGGTGCGCTGCGTCGAGCTGATGCACGAAGCCGGTCTGCCGGGCGATGTGCTGGCGCTGCTGCCCGGCGATGGCAAGCAGGTGGGTAGTGTGGTTACCTCCGACCCGCGGATTACCGGGGTTGCCTTCACCGGCTCGACTCAGACCGCGCATATCATCAACCGCGCCCTTGCTGCGCGCGACAGTGCCATTGCGCCGATGATTGCCGAGACCGGCGGCCAGAACGCCATGATTGTCGACTCCACCGCGCTACCGGAGCAGGTCGTCAAGGATGTGGTGCACTCCGCGTTCCAGAGTGCGGGTCAGCGCTGCTCGGCCTTGCGCGTGCTCTTTGTGCAGGAGGACATTGCCGAGCGTGTTATCGAACTGCTCAAAGGCGCCATGGCCGAGCTGCATGTCGGTGATCCGGCGCGTCGCGATACCGATGTAGGTCCGGTGATTGATGCTGAGGCCCGTGAAGGGTTGCTGGCGCACGTGCGCGAGCTCAAGCAGGCAGGGCGCTTGATTGCCGAGACGCCGATTCCGCCGGGCCTGGACGGTCACTTTATTGCGCCGGTCGCCTTCCGACTGGACAGCATCAACGAATTGACCCAGGAGCATTTTGGGCCGATTCTGCACGTGGTTACCTGGCGCAACCGCGATCTGGACAAGGTCATCGACGACATCAATGCGACCGGCTTTGGTCTGACTTTGGGCGTGCACAGCCGCAATGAAGACACCGCCGAGCACATTGATGCACGGGTTCGCATCGGCAACGTGTACATCAACCGCAACCAGATTGGCGCGGTTGTTGGGGTGCAGCCATTTGGTGGTCAGGGCCTGTCCGGCACTGGTCCCAAGGCGGGCGGCCCGCACTACTTGCTGCGCTTTGTGACCGAACGCACCCGTACTATCAACACCACCGCTGTGGGTGGTAACGCCAGTCTGTTGTCCCTCGGTGATGGGGAGCCTTGAGGCACCGGGAGACAGTCAGTGCAGCAACAGGGACGAATCAGCAGCAGGGATAGTTCAGCAACCGAGGATGCAAGGTTGAACCAGGGTTGCCACAATAGCGGGCAACCCGCCGCCCACCAGCGGGAAAACACCACGCATCTCTGAGAGAGAGAACAAAAATGGAAAATACTGCAGTCGTTACGGCGACGTTCATTGTCTATATCGGGGTAATGCTTGCGCTAGGCTATATCGCCTACAAGCGCACCACCAACCTGTCGGACTACATCCTCGGTGGTCGCTCGCTGGGCCCGGGTACTGCGGCGCTGTCCGCCGGTGCTTCGGACATGAGCGGCTGGCTGCTGCTCGGCTTGCCGGGCTACGCACTGTCTGCCGGCTACGAGGCGTCCTGGATTGCCATGGGCCTGCTGGCTGGCACCTGGGCCAACTGGCTGATCGTGGCGCGCCGTCTACGTGTCTACTCGCATGTGGCCAACGACTCGCTGACCCTGCCGGCCTACTTTGAAAATCGTTTCGAGGACAGCAGCCGCCTGCTGCGGGTGATCTCGGCGGTATTCATTCTGCTGTTCTTCCTGTTCTACACCAGCTCTGGCCTGGTGGCGGCGGGCAAGCTGTTTGAAAGCACCTTTGGTTTTGGTTACAGCATTGCCGTTATCGTCGGCACGCTCGCGATCATCTCCTACACCTTCTTTGGTGGCTTCCTGGCGGTATCCTGGACCGATGTGATTCAAGGTCTGCTGATGGCGGCTGCATTGATTGTGGTGCCGGTCATGGCGCTCAATATCATGGGCGGCTGGGAAGCGGTTCATGGTGCCATGGAAGCTCGCAACCCCGAGCTGCTGAACCTCTGGACCGATGTGGAAGGCAAGCCGCTTGGCGTGATCGCTATCGTCTCGCTGCTGGCGTGGGGTCTGGGCTACTTTGGTCAGCCGCATATTCTGGCTCGTTTCAAGGCGGTTGAAAGCGACGCCGCGTTGCCGACTGCACGTCGTATCGCCGTGCTCTGGTCCGGTGTCTGCCTGCTTGCAGCGCTGGTCATCGGCTGGGTGGGTATCGGTTACTTCGGTGAAGAAGGTCTGGCCGATGCCGAAACCGTCTTCCTGTCGCTAGTGCAGGCACTGATGCATCCGCTGGTTGCCGGTATTCTGCTGGCGGCTGTGCTGGCGGCCATCATGTCGACTGCGGACTCGCAGCTGCTGGTATCGTCCTCTGCGCTGGCCGAGGACTTCTACAAAGCGCTGTTCCGCCGTGATGCAACCCAGCAGGAGCTGGTCTGGGTGGGGCGTGTGGCGGTCGTAGGTATCGCGGCTATCGCACTGATGCTGGCCTTTAACCCTGACAGCACCGTACTGGGTCTGGTCTCCTACGCTTGGGCCGGGTTTGGTGCGGCCTTTGGTCCGGCGGTTATCCTGTCGCTGTACTGGCGCCGTATGAACCGCTTTGGCGCGCTGGCTGGCGTGATTGTCGGTGGCGTGACTGTGGTGGTTTGGAAGCAGATCGACAGCAGCGGCCTGTATGAGATCGTCCCAGGCTTTATCCTGGCGACCATTGCCATTGTGGTTGTCACCCTGCTAACACCTGCACCTTCTGCGCACGTAGAAGCTCAGTTTGACGATATGAAGTCGCGCTTCTAACGTCTGACTGAATAAAAAGCCCGCTCGGTGCGATGCACCGGGCGGGCTTTTTTGTGGTTGCTTGCCTGCGATCAGTTATTTTTTGCGGGGATAACGCTTAGCAAAAAAGCGTATTCCTCGGCCACTTCCCGCATCGCCTGATAGCGCCCGCTGGCGCCGCCGTGGCCGGCACTCATTTGGGTGCGCAGCAATAGCGGAGCGTGGTTGCTGCGGGTGGCGCGCAGGCGGGCTACCCACTTGGCGGCCTCCCAGTACTGTACGCGTACATCGTGGTAGCCGGCGGTTACAAGCAGAGCAGGGTAGGCCTGCGGCTGAACGTTTTCATAGGGTGCGTAGCCTTTGATGCGCGCAGCCACCTCGGTTTCTGACGGATCACCCCATTCTTCGTACTCGCCGATCGTCAGCGGTAGCGTGGGGTTGTTCATGGTGTTCCAGACGTCGACAAAGGGGACGTCTGCCACGGCGGCAGCGAACAGCTCTGGGCGCTGGTTGATCACGTTGCCAATTAGCAGTCCGCCCGCGCTGCCGCCTGCAATGACCAGTTGCTGTCGGTCAGTTTTACCTTGCTCAATCAGGTGTTCGGCACAGCGAATAAAGTCGCTAAAGGTGTTTTCCTTGTGTTCCAGCTTGCCCTGTTGATACCAGTGTTCGCCCATGTCGGCACCGCCCCGCACGTGGGCAATTGCAAACCGCCAGCCGCGCTGCAGCAGCGACAGCCGGGCGTGGGAAAACCAGGGGTCCATGCTGGCGCCGTAGGCGCCGTAACCATACAGGTAAAGCGGGCCTGTTCCCTCAGCGTCCAGTGGCTCGATCAGGCTGATGGGGATGTGGGCGCCGTCTTTGGCGATCGCCCACAGACGCTCCACGCGATAATCGTCCGGCGAGAAGTGGCCTTCCACAGGGGTGGTGCGCAGTACCTGCTGGTCACCATCTGCCAAGGTCAGTGCGCGGATCTCGGCGGGTCGATTGAGCGACTCGTAGCGCAAACGTACCCGCTCGCTGCTGTACTCTTCGCCGCCTTGAACGTGGAGGCTGTAGACCGCATCCGGCATCTGCAGCAGATAGCTTGGCGCACCGTTGGGTTGTACCTCCAACTGAATCAACCCGGCGTTGCGGTACTGCAGGATCAGCGCGCTGCGCTGTAGCTCCACGCCTTCGAGGGTGCGCGCTGGATCAACGGCACGGAGCTGCTGCCAGTGTTGCTCGCCGGGAGTGGTTGGGTCGCATAGCAGCAGCGCGAAGTTATCTCCCTGGCTGTTACTGCGAATGACAAAGCCCTGATCACCGTGGTCGGCATCATATTCGTGGCCCGTGCGGCGCGCCGCCAGGCACTGAAGTGGCGCTTCAGGCTGATCGGCGGGCAGAAATTGCAGCTCGCTGGTGTTCTTGCTGGCGCTAGCGACGCAGATATAGCGCTCAGAGCTACTTCTGTAGACATGGAGATAGAACAGCGGGTCTGTTTCTTCGAACACCGGCTCTGGCGCTGCATCACGCTGCAGGCGCCACAGTTTGGCGGGGCGCGCGCTGGCGTCCAGGCTGATGGCGAACAGTGTGCGGTTATCGTTGGCCCAGCACAGGGCGCCGGCAGCATTGTCCAGCGGTAGGCTGTACGCTTGCTCGTCAATCAGGCTGCGTACATAGAGTTGATAAACTTCATTGCCTTGGGTGTCGAGGCTGTAGGCCAGCCAATTTTGATCCGGGCTGACGCTGAAGTCACCCAGCTCCAGGAAGTCTTCCTGCGCAGCGAGTTGGTTCGGGTCCAGCAGTAACTGCTCGTTGCTCTCGTCAATGCGCAGGCTCTGGTCCGCTGGCCGCGGGCAGCGGTAATAGCGTGGGTATTCTGCGCCGGCTTCGGTGCGTTGGTAATACAGCCAGTCGCCACGCACGCTGGGCAGGCCAAGGTCGGTTTCGCGAATGCGCCCGCGAATTTCCTCAAGCAGCTGCTCGCGCAGGGCGTTTGTCGGTTCGAACCAGCCTTCGGTATGGCGGTTCTCGGCCTCCAGGTAAGCGACAACCTCAGGGTCATCGCGTTGTTCCAGCCATTGGTACGGGTCGCTGCCGAGGTCGCGGCGCGCTTGCGGGGCTTGCAGTTCAGGACGCATGTTGTAAAAACCGTTATGATGGCGCGGTCAATTTTTGGGTTAGGTGCCGGCCAATGTTCAATGAAGCAGAGTATCAGTCAGTCTGGTGGGTCTACATCGCTGCCGCCGCAGGCTGCTGGCTGGTCTGGTGGAAGTTGACCGCATTGACGCGCTGGTGGTTTGTGCGTGAGCCGTTGTGCGTGATCATGGCGGTGCTGCTGTTCACGCCGATGGCGGTTGAGCAGGGCGGTGGCTGGTACGCACCGGCCTTTCTCATCTATCTTCTCGATACCATCCTGTCGACCGGGGACAATGGCCCCCGCGCCTTGGCAGAAATCAGCATAACGCTTTCGGTTGCGGCCGTATGCTGGCTGGTTTACGCGGCCATCCGGGTGGTGGCGACACGCTGGTGGCGTCGCGCTCATCCGGCCGATGAGGCCGGTTAATCGCCGTTACGCTGCTCGTGCATCATGCGCGCCAGGCGCATGACCTGCTCTTGAAAGTCGGTGCGCTGGGCGTCAGTCATCGGGCACATGCCCAGCTGTTCAAATAGGCGATAGCCGCGTACCGAAAAGAACAGAATCGCCGCCTGAGCCAGACCCAGGGGTGACTTTTCGAGAATGTCGAACAAGCCCTCTACGTCATCGGCGCTGGTCTGCAGGAGGGCGGGGTTGCTGGCGGCAGCGGCAAAAATGGCCGAATCCAGGTTTTTCTCCTCGCTCGACTCGCTCATGTTACTCAGCAACAGGGCCTTGAGTTCGCGCATGGGCTCATCTGGCAGCACACTTTCATAGGCGCCCCAGCGCACGCGAAAACGCTCCAGTCGATACTCGATCATCGCCGTCAGCAATGCATCCCGATCGGGGAACATCTGCTGCAGGGTGGCTTCTTCAATCTTGCTGCGTTCGCTCAGACTGGCGAAGGTGAGCTGCGATGCGCCAAGCTCGCTGACGATAGCTTCCGCGGCGCGGAAAATGATGACTTTGAGAGCGTCCGGGTTTTGACTGCTGACCGTGCTTTCCACTGCTGACCCCCTGTGAAGGACTGTCCTGCTCGCCGCTGACGGTCAGGTCACGGGGCGAGGGTGTAGAGGTAATCTGGTTGCGGCATCCTGAGCTGCCCTAGGCGGGTGCGGGCGTTTGGATAGCCGATGCAATAGCGCATAGGGTAGCCCGTTGGGGCAAAGGAGGCGAGTGGTTTTTGGGCAGGGGCTGCTGCTGTTTCCTTCGTGCTGCGCCGGCTCTCTCTAATGCCGTGAGTCAGTGCGCAAGGGCGCAGGCTACTGGCCGCGTCCTTTAAGTGCAGGCAATAAAAAACCCGGCCTGAGCCGGGTTTTTTTCAGCGCATCGGATTAGCCGATGATCTGAATGTTTGCAGCCTGCTTGCCTTTCGGACCAGTGGTCACGTCGAAAGACACTTTCTGGTTCTCGGCCAGAGACTTGAAGCCCTGAACCTTGATCTCGGAGAAGTGGGCGAACAGATCGTCTCCACCGCCGTCCGGAGTGATGAAACCAAAACCTTTAGTGTCGTTGAACCACTTGACTGTACCAGTTGCCATTTCAGCTAATTCCTATCAGATTGAAATACTTGAGCTTTCACTCAATTAAGCGTGGGAATCAAAGATTACGAGATGACAAACTTACGTACTGGGAAGTGCGTTTGCAGCCTACAACTCTATCTCTTGAAAACCTACGCGCTCACTCTGCGCCTTTCAGTACAACAAGTCAAGGGATCTTGACAGCCGTCCTTGGACGCGAATAAACAGCATTGAGTATACGTCAGATTCAGAAAATCACACCCTTGTTCCCAATTTTTTTTCGGGGCGCGCAAAGCCCCGATTTCAGGGCGTTGCAGCCGCTCTGCGGTAGGGATAAACGTCGATGACCTGGCCTGCTTCGATCTGTTTCTGCAGGCTTTTCCAGTAGTCCGCTTCAAACAGGTCGCCGTGCATTCCAGCGAACTGCCGGCGATGGCGAATATCGGCAAACAGAAAGACCGGAAACTCCTCCGGGAAGACGTCGTTGGGCGCGACCGAATACCAAGGTTCTGAGGCCAGCTCCTGCTCGGGGTACAGGGGCTCGGGGATGACGCGGAAGTTTACTTCGGTCAGGTAGCTGATTTCGTCGTAGTCGTAAAACACCACGCGGCCGTGGCGGGTGACGCCAAAGTTCTTCAACAGCATGTCGCCCGGAAAAATATTGGCTGCCGCCAGTTCCTTGATGGCTTTGCCGTAGTCGAACAGTGCCTGTTCGATCTGGGTGTCACTGGCGCTCTCCACATACATGTTCAGCGGCGTCATGCGCCGTTCAGTCCAGCAGTGGCGAATCAGGATGGTATCGCCTTCTTCTATTACCGTGGATGGCGCGACCTCCAGCAGCTCTTTCAGGCACTCAGGCTCGAAGCGCTCTCGTGGGAAGCGGAAGTCAGCAAACTCTTGGGTGTCGGCCATGCGCCCGACGCGGTCGTGGCGCTTAACCAGCCGATACTTTTCGATCACGGTGGCGCGGTCGATGTTCTTGGACGGTGCAAAGCGGTCCTTGATGATTTTAAACACGGTGTTGAAGCCGGGCAGGGTGAATACGCTCATCACCATGCCGCGCACACCGGGCGCCATGATAAAGCGATCGTCGGTGTTGGCCAGGTGGGCAATCAATGCGCGGTAGAACTCGGACTTGCCTTGCTTGTAAAAGCCGATCGCGGTGTACAGCTCAGCCAGGTGCTTGCCCGGTATCAGGCGCTTGATAAAACTGATCAGTTCGCTGGGTACGGCGCTTTCCACCATGAAGTAGGAGCGCGTGAAGGAGAAGATGATCGAGACTTCCGATTCGTCAGTAATAACGGTGTCTACGCTGATGCCCTGTTGTTCGCGGTGTACCAGGGGCAAAACGAAGGGCCACTGCTCCTGCTGGCTGATCAACCGACCTACCAGGTAAGCGCCCTTGTTGCGGTAGAACACGCTCTGCACCATCTCGGCGGTCAGGCCGCGATCCATCTGCGCCCAGTCGGGCAAACCCTGTTGCAGCTCGGCGACAATCATTTCAACGTCGCGGGTCAGGTCTTCCCAGGGGACGTCAAAGCTGTATTCGCTGAGAATCTGGTGGGCCAGGTTGTGCAGAGAGCCGTCTGAGATAAAGCCGCGGGTCAGGGCGATGCGTGACGGTGGGCGGGTGACGGGGCGGGTGCTGTGGACGAACATGGTGTCGTCGCTGATCTGATCGTGCTGGTGCAGGCTGCAGAAAATGGAGTTGAACCAGGTCTCGGCCAGCTCGTCATCAAAGCGCTGGTCGATCAGTTGGATGTAGGCCAAGCGAATGCCAGGCCAGGCGCCGGCGTCTTTGACCTGGGGCCCCAGCTCGCTGGCGGCGAGGGCATCTGCCGTTTGCTGCACCTGTTCTTCGTAGGCGTTGATACGAAGGGTGGAGGCTTCCTGGATATCATTCCAGCGGGCCTGCTCGAAGCGGGCACGGGCGCCGGCGGTGAGGTCGCGGAAAATACGGCGATAACGGTCAAAGCCGGACAGAATCTGCTGGGCGATCTGGTCTGCGGAGTGGGGCATGGAGGGCCTGCGAGCTGTGGATCGAATGCTCGCAGCATAGCCAGTTGGCTGCCTGGGCGGCAACACCGTCGCTGTTGCGACGGTGTTGCGCGCTGCTGGAATTACTGCACGTTTTCCTGTTCGGTGAACAGGTCGGTGAACAGCATGGACGACAGATAGCGCTCGCCGGAGTCGGGCAGGATAACGACAATGGTCTTGCCCTGCATGCTGGGCTCTTCGGCAACGCGCACGGCTGCTGCCATGGCGGCACCGCACGAGATGCCGACCAGAATGCCTTCTTCGCGCATCAGGCGCAGGGCCATATCCTTGGCTTCTTCATCGCTGACCTGCTCGACGCGGTCAACCTGGCTCAGATCCAGGTTGGCTGGAACAAACCCGGCACCGATGCCTTGAATCTTGTGTGGGCTGGGTTTTACCTCATCGCCTTGCAGGGTTTGCGTAATGACCGGCGAGCTGCTGGGCTCTACGGCGATGGAGACGATTTGCTTGCCGCAGCTTTGTTTGATGTAGCGCGATACCCCGGTGATGGTGCCGCCGGTGCCGACGCCAGACACCAGCACGTCAATGGCGCCGTCGGTGTCGTTCCAGATTTCCGGGCCGGTGGTTTTTTCGTGAATGGCCGGGTTGGCCGGGTTCTCGAACTGTTGCAGTAGTACGTACTTGTCGGGGTGCTGGGAACTCAATTCCTGGGCTTTCTCAATCGCTCCCTTCATGCCTTTTGCCGGCTCGGTCAGCACCAGTTCGGCGCCGAGGGCCTTGAGTACCTTGCGGCGCTCCAGGCTCATCGAAGCGGGCATGGTCAGCACCAGTTTGTAGCCGCGAGCGGCGGCAACAAAGGCCAGGCCGATACCGGTGTTGCCAGAGGTAGGCTCGACAATAGTCATGCCGGGCTTCAGGCGGCCGCTGGACTCGGCATCCCAGATCATGCTCGCACCAATGCGGCACTTGACCGAGTAGGCCGGGTTGCGCCCTTCGATTTTGGCGAGGATGGTCACGCCTTTGGGGCCCAGGCGGTTGATGCGCACCAGCGGCGTGTTGCCGATGGCCTGCGAGTTGTCTGCGAAAACGCGGCTCATGCTAGTGACTCCTTGTGAACAATGGCAGCAGGGTGGGTCAATCAGCCTATGCTTGGCTACTATCAACGTCAATTAGCTGAACCCAAGGCTGCTGTGCAGGTCCATAGCGCATGACACGACGATCGAAGATTGGCTGGTCCTTACTGGTATTGCTGGCACTGCTGTTATTGGCGGTGCATTTGCTGCTGCCCTACATCATCAAGGACATCATGAATCGCAAGATGGCCGATATGGGCGATTACCGCGGGCACGTGGAAGACGTGGATATCGTGCTGTGGCGCGGCGCTTATCGCCTCAATCAGCTCAATATCGTGAAGATTGACGGGGAGCAGCAGGTGCCCTTTGTGCGCTTGCCACGCACCGATATCAAAATGCGCCTGCGTCCGTTTTGGGAGCACGGCGCGATTGTGGCCGAAGTTGATCTCTACTCTCCACAGCTGAACTTTGTTGACGGTGACAGTGAAGAGCAGAAGCAGTCAGGGCAGGGCGTGGACTGGCGCGACAAGCTGCAGGGCCTGATTCCGGTGCAGCTGGACCGGGTTGCCATCATTGACGGCGAGGTGGCTTTCCGCAATTTTCATTCGGAGCCACCAGTCAATCTCTACGTCAACCAGTTGCAACTGACAGCGCACAATCTGACTAACGCCGATCAGCGCGATGGTGGACGAGATGCCGACCTTGAAGGTGAAGGGCTGTTGCTGGCCCATGCGCCCCTGCGCTTTTCATCACGCTTTGACCCGCTGGGCGATTGGCAGAATGCTGATTTTCGCCTGCGGCTGACGGATGTTGAGCTGACCCGCTTGAACGACTTTGCTACCGCCTACGGTCGTTTTGACTTCAACGCCGGCACCGGCGATCTGGTGCTGGAGGCCGAAATTCGCGATGGACAGGTGCAGGGCTATATCAAGCCGCTGCTGCGCGGCGTCGACATCTTCGACATGCAGCAAGACCTGCGCAATCCGGACAAAAGCGTGATACGCGGGCTCTGGGAGGCGGTGGTGGGTGGCGGTCAGCAACTGCTGCAGAACCAGCGTGCTGATCAGTTTGCTACCCGTGTTGACCTGTCCGGCACCGTGAAATCGCCGGATGTCAGCCCGTGGCAGGCGTTTTTCAATATCCTGCGCAACGCCTTCGTCGAGGCGTTTACCAGCCGTTTTGAACCAATTCACAAGGCCGCTGACGAGTAGTCGTGCCTATCTCGGCATGGCTGATGACAGGGCATCAGCCGGCCTTTGGTTCCTGCCCCCGCGTTTACAGTACAAATAGCCACAGGCTATAGTTTTCGATCTTTTTTTGGTTCAAGGAAGGACTGATTAATCCTGAACGCCCCGCAGGGGGTGTGGAACTAATCAGTCCTTCCTCAACACGGCTCCGGCCCAAGGAATATCCGATGAAGTTCGAAGGTACTCAGTCCTACGTCGCTACCGACGACCTGAAACTGGCGGTCAACGCTGCCATCACACTGGAACGC
>DBHE01000272.1 GCA_002296055.1 Pseudomonadaceae bacterium UBA836 | reverse complement strand
GCTGGCGAGCAGGAGCGGGTGGTCGAGTTTTTGCGCATCGGCCGTCTGATGCTCTTTTATCAAAGCCTTGATGGTCAGGAGCAGGGTTACTGGGACACCGCCGCTGGTAGCTGGCAAGCGCTGCCGGCCAGCTACCGCCGCCCCCTGAGCGACGGCATCGCCATCGCTCGCAACGAGCAGTCGCCACAGTTGTTGCGCTTGCCCATGCCGCCAGTCAGCACGGAGGTCGCCCAATGAAAAGACTTTCCTGGGTGCTGATGCTTTGTTGCTTCGCGCCGTTGCTGCAGGCGCAGTCCCTCGATAAGCAGGCGCTGCTGGAACAGATTCGCGAAACCCGCAGTGCCGAGCAGGCCGCCATGCGTGAGCGCGAGCAAACCTTCCTGCGCGAGCGCAACCAGCAGCAGGCGCGCCTCTCGCGGGCGCGTGCCGAGTTGGCGAGTGCGCAGGCACGTGCCGACGAGCTGGATACCCGCTTCAAGGCACAGACCGAACAACTGGCGCAGCTGCGTCAGGAGCTGACCGAGCGCAGCGGCAACCTCGGCGAGTTGTTCGGGGTGGTGCGTCAGGGCGCTGGCGATACCCTCAGCCAATGGCAGGACTCCTTGCTCAACGCCCGTTACCCGGAACGCCGAAGCGAGCTGGAAGCCTTGTCGCAAAGCAGCCGCATCCCCAGCGTCGAGGTGCTGGAGCAGTTCTGGTATCGGCTGCAGCAGGACATGAACGCCAGCGGTGAAGTGGCACGCTTCCAGGCCCAGGTGATTGATCGTCAGGGTGGTCAGCAGGCGCAGTCGGTGGTGGCTGTTGGCCCCTTTGTGGCCAGTGCAGGCGGCGAGTACCTGCTCTACCAGCCCGATAGTCAGGCATTGCAGGTGGCTGATCGTCAGCCGAGTGGTGCGGATCTGTTGGAGGCTTTCGTGGCGCCGCGTGATGCGGTAGCCGATATCGCTATCGATCCGGCACGCGGTCAGGTGATCGAGCAGTTGCAGCGCACCCCGGATCTGCTGACGCGTTTGTCCCAGGGGGGCATCGTTGGCTACGTCATTGTGGCCTTGGGCGCGCTGGGTATCTTGCTGGCGCTGGTGCGACTGGTTTGGCTGCAATTGGTGCAGCGCCGCGTAGACCGACAGATCGACAACCTCGACCAGTTGGCTGACAGCAACCCGCTGGGCCGTGTGTTGAGCGTCATCGGTAGTCGCCCGCGGCTGGAAGAGCTGGACACGCTGGAACTCAAGCTGGATGAGGCCATCCTGCGCGAAACACCCGCGCTTGAGCGTTGGCAGGGGCTGATCAAGCTGCTGGCAGCGGTGGCGCCGCTGCTCGGCCTGCTGGGCACGGTGACCGGCATGATTGCCACCTTCCAGGCCATCACCCAATACGGCACCGGCGACCCGAAAATGATGGCCGACGGCATCTCACAGGCGCTGGTGACCACGGTGCTGGGTCTGGTGGCGGCGATTCCGTTGCTGTTCATGCATAGCCTGGTGGCAGCGCGCAGCAAGGCGTTGATTCAGCTACTGGAGCAACAGAGCGCGGGGTTGATCGCGCTGCACCTGGGTGGAGAGCGGCGCAGTGACTGAGGTCCTGTGGCGCCTGCCGGACTTTCTCGACAGCGGCGGCTGGGTGCTGTGGACCATTCTTGGCGCCACGGTGCTGCTGTGGACGCTGATGCTGGAACGGCTGTGGTATCTGTCGCTGGTGTTTCCGCGCCGCGCCGAAGGCTATTGCGACGGTTGGCAGGCGCGCGGTGAGCGGCGCAGTGCTGCTGCGCGGCATATCCGCACCGCGTGGCTGGCGCAGGCGCAGGCGCAGCTCAACCGTTATCTGCCGATGGTGCGGGTGCTGATCGCGCTGTGCCCGCTGCTGGGGCTGCTGGGCACGGTCAGCGGCATGATTCAGGTATTCGATGTGATGGCCATCAGCGGCAACGGCAACCCGCGCGCGATGGCGGCGGGGGTATCCCGCGCCACGGTGCCGACCATGGCCGGCATGGTGATTGCCATCAGTGGACTGTTTTGTCTGGCGCGGCTCGATCAGCAGTCGCGGCGAGCGCTGCAGCGGCTATCTGACCGCCTGCAGCACGACTAGGAGAAATTGCGATGCGCATGCGCAGGCACCACGCCAACGCCGATGAGGAGGCTGGCATCGACCTTACACCGATGCTGGATATCGTCTTCATCATGCTGATCTTCTTTATTGTGACCAGCTCTTTCGTCAAGGAAACCGGCATCGACATTGAGCGGCCGTCTGCCGACAGTGCGGTCGACAAACCCAAGGGCACCATTCTGATTGCGGTCAGTGCTGACGGCGAGATCTGGATGGACCACAAGCCGGTAGATATTCGCGCCGTGCGTGCGGCGGTCGAGCGCATGCGTGTTGATCAGCCCGATAGCACGGTAGTGGTGCAGGCTGATACCGATGCACGTACCGGTCTGGTGATCCGGGTGATGGACCAGGCCCGGTTGGCGGGTGTCGAAGATGTCGCTCTGGCTGCGACGGCGGGGCCCTGATGCGGCTGCTGGGGAGCTTTGTTGGCGCGCTGTTGGTAGCGCTGCTGCTGTTTGGCCTGATGCTGGCGCTGATCATGCCGCCTAGCCATCCGCCGGATCAGCCCTCGGAGCTGCTGCGCGTGGGCGTTGCGCGCAGCGTGCAGGAGAGCAGCACCGAGCCCGCTGACCCACTGCAGCCGCCGGAGCGGCCGACGCCCCCCGAGCAGCCGCCGGAGGTTACCCCGGAGCCGCAGGTGAGCCCGCAGGTGCCAGCGCTGGACCTGAATATCCAGGTACCTCAGCTTAATACCCGTATAGACATGGGCGCAGCCCCGGCGTTGCCCCCACTGCAGGCAGCTGCACCGCCTGCGCCCGCACCCAGCCCGCCGGCCCCGGTCAGCGCACCGCCGCCCGGTAGTGCCGAGGAGGTTAGCCCGCTGGTGGATATCCCGCCGGAATACCCACGCCGCGCGCTGGCAGCAGGCATAGAGGGACAGGTAACCCTGCAGTTCACGGTCAACGCCGACGGGCGGGTCGAGAACATCCGCGTGCTCAGTGCCGAGCCGCCCGGCGTATTCGAGCGAGCGGCGCGCCGTGCGGTCAGTCGCTGGCGCTTTGCGCCGCGCCGGGAAAACGGCGTGGCTGTCTCGCGTGAGGTGAGCAAGACCATGAACTTCCGCCTGGAGGGTCGTCGCTGATGCTGCGCTGGTTACTGCTGTTGTGCCTGCTGAGCGCCCCGGCCATGGCGGAACAGATCGACGCCGAGGTGTATCTGGCTATTCAGGGCGCCACCGAGGCAGAAGCCGCAGGCGATCTGGGCAAGGCGCGACAACTGCTGGAGGCGGCCCTGCCGCAGGCGAGCAACGGGACCCTGGAGCGCGCGCTGGTAACCCAGCGGCTGGCGTATCTCGCCATTGCCGGTCAGCGCAACACCCAAGCCATCGACTGGCTGCGTGAGGCGCTGGCTCAGCAAAAATTGGAAGACGCCGCCGCCCTGCAGGACCGACAAAATCTGGCTCGCCTGCTGATGCAGGAGCAGCGCTACCCCGAGGCGGTCAAGGAGCTGGAAGCCTTGCCGCGTTCCGATAACAATCGGCAGCTGTTGGTGCAGGCATACCGCCAGCTGGGGCAATTCCGCAAGGCTATCCCGCTGGCCGAACAGGTGGTGCGCGAGAACCCGGGGGCGGATGACATCTGGTACCGCCTGCTGGTGGGCATGAACTACGAGTTGGAGCGCTTTGATCAAGCGGTGCGCTGGCAGCAGGCGCTGTTGCAGCGGGCGCCAGAGCAGGCTGACAACTGGCGTCAGCTGGCCAGTATGCAAAGCCTGGCCGGTGAACAACTGGCGGCGGCCGCGACCCTGCGTTTGGCCCGCGAGGCCGGCGTTAAACTGGATACGACCGATATGGAAAACCTGATCGCTCTGCACGCACAGAGCGGTGCGCCCTGGCAGGCGGCGCGCCTGATGCAGGCGCTGCTGGATGAGGGGCTGCTGAGTAGGAGTGCTGATCGTCTGCGCCGTCTGGCCTACCTGTGGCAAAGCGCGCGTGATCACGAGCGTGCACTGACGGCCTGGGGCCAGGTGGCGCGCAACGGCAGCAGCGCTGACCGTCTGCAGCTGGCCTGGCTGCAGTATCACCAGCGCCAGTGGCAGGCTGCTCTGGACACCCTGCAAACCGTGCAACCGGCCAACGCCCAGCAGCGTCGTCAGCTACAAAGCCTCAGACTTGCTGCCGAGGCGGCCCTGCCCAAGCCGGAAGAGGCGCTGCCCTAGTAGCTGAAGATCTCGATTTCCTGCGCTTCCAACCGGTAACCGGCGCTGGCCAGCTCACTGCTGCTTTGCTCGACGTGCATGACGCCGCTGATCCAGTAAGGCACGTAGGTCTCTTCCAGCGCGATACCAATTTCACTTTGCACCAGCACGATCTGGTTGGACGGCGGCGGCGGCACGTGGATGCAGGCGCCGAAGTAGGGCACCAGCAGGAACTCGGTGACGCGCTGGTTGGGATCGACGCTCAGCGGCACCACATAGCCCGGCAACTTGACCTCCTGGCCATCCAGTGCGGCGACCGTGGGCGCGTTGGTCATGCTTTGCGTCATCGGATTGCTGGCCGCCTGGTCTTCCGAGGTCAGGCCATCGTGCTGCGCCTGGGGCATGCCGTACAGATGCTCACTGCCAGCGGGTACCAGGTCATCCCAGCTGAGTTCTCGGGCGGCCCAGGCCGGCAGGGTAAGCAGCAGGCCCAGGCAAAGGGCAAACAGGCGAATCAGATGCATCGGTCGTCTCGGTGATTACAGGCGGATGGACAGGCCATCCAGCAGTGCCTGTCGGTAGGCACGCCAGGCCGGGATGCAGCCCATCAGCAGGCTGGCTGCGAGTATGCCGCCCAGTAGCTTCAGCTCGCTCGGCGTTGGCCAGGCGAGCGGCAGAAACAGGCCATACTGCTGCTCCAGCCAGGGTCGGGCGGCGGCCATGCCAGCATACAGCAGCGCCAGACCCAACGCGATGCCGGCCAGCGTCAGGCTGACCGCCTCCAGCACCAGCAGGCTGAATATGTGCAGCGGACGGGCGCCCACCGAACGCAGCACGGCCATCTCCCGGCGGCGCTCGTTCAGGCCGCTGAGAATCGCCGTCAGCATGCCGACCAGTCCGGTCAGTACCACGAAGACCGAGACCAGCAGTAGCGCCTTTTCCGCCACGCTCAACAGGCTCCACAGCTCCTGCAGGGCGACGCCGGGCAGGATAGCCAGCAGCGGCTCGCCGCTGAACTCATTGATCTGGCGCTGCAGGGCAAAGGTGTCGATACGGCGTTCAAGCCCCAGCATGAAGGCGGTGATGGCGGTCGGCGTCAGGTCCAGCTGGCGCGCCTGCTCGGCGCTGACCTTGCCCGCGCCCCGGGCCGGCATGCCCTGCTGCCAGTCGACATGCAGCGCCTCCATGCCTTCCAGGCTGATATGGATGGTGCGGTCTACCGGCGTACCGGTTTTGGCGAGGATGCCAACCACGTGGAAGGGTTTGTCTGCATGTTTGACGAAGCTGACCGCGCCGGCGCCATGGGCCAGCACCAGCTCGGTGCCCAGCTGGTA
>DBHE01000113.1 GCA_002296055.1 Pseudomonadaceae bacterium UBA836 | reverse complement strand
AGGCGTTACCTGGCACTCTACCCTTTGGAGCCCGGACTTTCCTCCATGACAGTGCTTACGCACCACCACAGCGACTGCCCGGCCAACTCTCGGCGGCAAGATTAGCGGCAGGCGCCACGCCCGTCAACGCGACGTGTTGCCATCGCGCTCCAGCGCGATCTGGTACAACTGGTTCTTGCGCGCACCGGTAATCTCGGCCGCCAGCCGGGCGGCGCGCTTGACAGGCAGCTCGGCCAGCAGCAAATCCAGTATGTGCAGGGTTTGCGCACTGACCTCATCCGCTTCCGGCTCCGGCGCCCCTTCAACCACCAGCACACACTCACCGCGCTGCTGATCGCTGTCTGCCGCTACCCAGGCTACCAACTCGGCCAACGGCGCCGCGTGCAGGGTCTCGAAGGTTTTGGTCAGCTCACGAGCCAGCAGCACTCGACGCTCGCCACCCAGCACTTTCTGCATATCTTGCAGGCACTCCAACAAACGGTGCGGCGCCTCATACACCAGCCAGGTGCGCTGCTCACCTTGCAACGCCTGCAGGCGCTGCTGCCGCCCGTGCGCCTTGGCCGGCAAAAAACCCTCAAAAGCAAACCGATCAGAAGGCATCCCGGCGGCGCTCAACGCAGCAATCAATGCACAGGCGCCAGGCACCGGTGAGACGCGTATCCCAGCTTCGCGAGCCTGGCGCACCAGATGATAGCCTGGGTCGGAGATCAGCGGCGTACCAGCATCGGAGATCAACGCCAGACTTTCACCCGCCAGCAGGCGCTCGACCAGACGCTGCCCCTTGTCGCGCTCGTTATGGTCGTGACAGGCGGTCATTGGCGTGTTGATGCCGAAGTGCTGCATCAGACGTGCGCTATGGCGCGTATCCTCGGCAGCAATCAGACTCACCTCCCGCAAAACCTGCAGCGCACGCGGGGTCAGATCCTGCAAATTGCCGATGGGGGTGGCAACCACAAACAGGGTGCCGGCAGCGATGGTCATGGCGATTCTCGGTAATAATGTGTGACGCATTGTACAGCAGGCACCAGAGCACTGCCGCTTGCCTTGGAGATTGCACGGCGCCACGGCTACAATAGCGCCAATCACCCGTCCGCTCTGCTCGCACGTAAGGATACCCTCCGCATGCCTCGCACGCTTCGCCTGTCCGCCCTCGCCCTGACCCTGTCCGCGCTACTGGCCGGCTGCGCCTCCGGACCGCAGAGTCTCGACGAGCTGCCCCGCACACCGCAGGCCTCGGTAGACGAGATTCTCAAGGACGCGGACCGCAGCGAAGGCGCCGAGGCCAACCTGCTGCGCCTGCACGCCGCCCAGACCGCGCTCAATGCCGGTAACCCAGAGCAGGCACAGCAGATCCTCCAGCGTATCCCGCAGAGCGACCTGCCGACCGACCAGCAGATTCGCTTCAGCGAGCTGCAGGCCACCAGCGCACTGTCCCTCGGCGATACCAGCGGCGCCCTGCGTGCCATCCAGCACAACTCGCTACAGCAACTGGATATGCGCCCGGTAGAGGAACAGCTGCGCATCCAGCAACTGCGTGCCGATATTCTGGAGGCGAACGACCGCCCCATCGAATCCGCTCGCGAGCGCGTTTACATTGACGCACTGCTGCCCGCCAGCCGCCAAGCCAACAATCGCCAGGCTATCTGGGAGAGCCTCAGCAGCGCCGACACGGCCGCCCTGCAGCAGGCTGCACAAGGTGCCAGCGGCGACTATGCTGGCTGGCTGGAGCTGGCACTCATCACCCGCACCGAGCGCAACCTGGACCTGCAGATCCGCGCGCTGAATGCCTGGAAAGACGAGCACCCCAATCATCCGGCCGCCGCACAGCTGCCCGAGCCGGTTCAGCAAATCGAATCACTGCATGCCAGCCGGCCAACGCACATTGGCCTGCTACTGCCCTTCAACGGCCCCTTGAGCGGAGCCGCCCAAGCCCTGCGCGACGGCTTCCTTGCAGCCCAATACCAGGCGCAAAGCGAAGGCCTGGAGCAGCCGCAGGTAACCCTCTACGACAGCACCCAGTACGCCCAGGTGATCGACGCCCTGAACCAGGCGCAGCGCGATGGCGTGCAATGGATGATCGGCCCCCTGGAAAAAGACAAGGTCGCACAGCTGGCCAGCCAGCCACAGCTGCCTCTGCCCACCCTGGCGCTCAACTATGCCGAGCAGCCTGCAGGTGGCAGCAGCTTTTACCAGTTCGGCCTCGCCCCTGAAGACGAGGCCCGTTCGGCCGCCCAACGCGCCTGGAACGACGGGCACCGCCGGATGGCTACACTCAGCACTCACGACGACTGGAGCCAGCGCGCCAGCCGCGCCTTCATCAGCGAGTGGGAAGCCATGGGTGGCAGCATTCTCGGTCAGGAGCTGGTCGATCAGCCCGCCGCCGTCGCAAACCAGATGGGCGAGCTGTTGAAAATCCAACAAAGCGAGCGCCGTGCCAATCGCGTCCAGGGCATCCTCGGCAGCGTGATGGCGCAGCCCACCCCACGCCAAGACCTGGACGCCCTGTTCCTTGCAGCCACGCCACTGCAGGCACGTCAGATCAAGCCCACACTGGCCTTCCAGTACGCTGCGGAGCTGCCGGTCTACGCCACCTCGCACGCCTACCAGATTGACCCGAGCGGCCTGCAGAACGCCGACCTGGAAGGTCTGCTGATTGCAGAAATTCCCTGGCTGCTCGACCACAACGACCCGCTGTACGGTGCTGTCACTGGCAACTGGCCGCAAGCCGGCGGGGCACTCGGGCGCTTGTACGCGATGGGCGTCGACACCCAGCGCATCTTTGCTCGCCTGCCGCAGATGCGCCAATACCCGGAAACCCGTATTGAAGGCGCGACCGGCACCCTGTCATTGGACCAGGGCGGCCGCATTCAACGCGAGCTGTCGTGGGGTGAAATCCAGAACGGGGTACTGCAGCCCGCAACCGAAGACGGGTCCAACGCGTTCTGATGCTGCGCCTGACCAGCAGGCAGAAAACAGGCAATCAGGCTGAACGCATGGCTGAACAAATTCTGCGTCAGGCCGGTCTAAGTTGTCTGGCGCGCAATCACCGCTGTCGGCAGGGCGAGCTTGATCTGGTCATGCGCGACGGCGATACAGTAGTATTTGTCGAAGTGCGCTACCGGCAGCAGGACCGCTGGGGCAGTGCAGCAGAGAGCGTCGGACGCAGTAAGCAGCAGCGCGTCATTCGCGCCGCCGAACATTTCCTGCTGACCCATCCCCGCCTGGCCAACCGCCCGTGCCGCTTCGACGTCGTTGCCGCCGAAGGCAACCCCGCGGATCCCTCGTCCTATACCTGGATCCGAGAAGCTTTCACTTGCTAGCGAGTTTTCCCATGGATATGCAACACCGCATCAGACAGCTGTTCACCGACAGCATCGAAACCAAAACCCGCGCAATGGACGTGCTTTGCCCCAGCATCGAACAGGCCAGCCAGTTGATGGTCAACGCCCTGCTCAACGAGGGCAAGATCCTCAGCTGCGGCAACGGCGGCTCGGCCGGCGATTCACAGCACTTCTCATCCGAGCTGCTCAACCGTTTTGAGCGCGAGCGTCCAAGCTTGCCCGCCATCGCCCTGACCACCGACAGCTCCACCATCACCTCGATTGCCAACGACTACAGCTACCAGGAAGTGTTCTCCAAGCAGATCCGTGCGCTAGGGCAACCTGGCGACGTACTGCTGGCCATCTCCACCAGCGGCAACTCAGGCAACGTCATGCAGGCCATCCAGGCCGCCCACGACCGCGAAATGCAGGTTGTTGCACTGACCGGCCGAGACGGCGGCGCCATGGCCTCTCTGCTGCTGCCCGAAGACGTGGAAATCCGCGTACCCGCGCGTTCCACCGCCCGTATTCAGGAAGTGCACCTGCTGGCGATCCACTGCCTGTGCGACCTGATCGATCGTCAACTGTTCGGGAGTGAAGAATGATCCGCGCCTCCGTCATCGCCCTGTCGCTAGTATTGGCCAGCTGCAGCAGCGTACTGACCGCCACCCGCGACACCCCCATTGAAGACAATCACGGCACCCGCACCTTTGGCAGCACGATCGACGACCAGCTGATCGAAACCAAGGTGGCGGTCAACGTCAACAAGGCTGACACCGCCATCGAATCGGAAGGCCGGATTGTTGTCACCAGCTACAACGGCGTGGTGTTACTCGCCGGCCAAGTGCCGCGTGGCGACCTGATTGCCCGCGCTGGTGAAGCCGCCAAGCAAGTGCAACGGGTCAAGGTGGTACATAACGAGCTCACCGCCGGCTCTCGCCTGTCACTACTGGCACGCAATCAGGACGGCCTGATCACCGCCAACCTGAAGGCGCGCCTGCTGACCGACGGCACCATCCCCGGCAGCCGCATCAAGGTCGTCACCGAGGCTGGCGTGGTCTACCTGATGGGCCTGGTTAGCCACCAGGAGGCCGACCTGGCGGTACAGCAGGCTCAGCAGATTGGCGGCGTGCAGCGCATCGTCAAACTGTTCGAATACCTCGACTGACGCCGCGCCACCCCACCAACAAAAACGCCCCGCAACTGCGGGGCGTTTTTGTTGGTGGCAATGGTTACTTAACCACTTTCAGAGACGGGCGACCCTCGGGACGCGCCGGCGCCGATTCGCGCACCTCGTCCTCGCCCGGGCCATCTTCTGGCGGCGGAGAGCTGGGCTCAAGCTCAAACACCATGCCCTGCCCGTTCTCACGGGCGTAAATCGCCATTACCGCCCCAACAGGTATCCACACCTGCTGAGCAACACCACCGAAGCGTCCGTCAAAACAGATACGGTCGTTATCCATATCCAGCTGACGCACGGCACTGGGCGACAGGTTCAACACGATCTGGCCATCTTCGACGAAGCCAGCCGGTACCGCCGTATCGCGGTACTCGGCATTGACCAGCAGGTAGGGGGTGCACTGATTATCAAGAATCCACTCGTACAGCGCACGTACCAGGTAGGGCCGACTGGAATTCATCTCGGTCATGCCTGTTTCCTCCCGAATTCAGATGGATTTACTGCATGTCCCGCTCGGCCGGCGACAAACTGGCGATAAAGCCCTCACGCTGGAAGATGCGCTCCATGTAATCCTGCAGCGGCTTGGCCTGCTTGGGCAGCTCTACGCCCAACTGCGGCAAACGCCAAAGGATCGGGGCGATGCAGCAGTCCACCAGACTGAACTCCTCGCTCATGAAAAACGGCATCTCAGCGAATACCGGCGCAACGCCGGTCAGACTTTCGCGCAACTCCTTGCGCGCCCGAGTCACCTCGGCGCTAGCACTCTTGGGGTCAACAATGATATCCACCAGACGACACCAATCGCGCTGCACGCGATACATCAGCAACCGGCTGTTGGCGCGCGCCACCGGGTAAACCGGCAGCAGCGGCGGGTGCGGGAAGCGCTCGTCCAGATACTCCATCATGATATTTGGCTCGTAGAGCACAAGGTCACGATCAAGCAGCGTGGGAACGCTGTTGTAAGGATTGTTCTCGGCCAGCTCCTGGGGGTAATCACCAGGCTCAACATCGACTACATCGACGGTGACGCCCTTTTCCGCCAGCACAATCCTGACCCGATGGCAGTAGTGATCCAGCGGGTCAGAGAAAAACGCCATGGAAGAACGCTTGTTGGCGGTAACGCCCATATTTCGACCCTCATCCTTCTAAGGACTGCGGCAGGCACCCTGCATGGCGCCCAAAATAAACAAGCGCGGGGACGGGCCCGCGCGCACGAACGGCCATTATACCCCAGAAACGACTGCGCGCCCTCAAGGGGCGCGCAGTGATCACTAAACAGACAGGGTGATCAATGGACATCCCGCCAGTATTCGCGCTTGAGCAAGTAAGCGAACACGAACAGGAAGGCCAGGTACAACAGCACATAGACACCGATACGATGGCGTTCGAGCTTGATCGGGTCTGCCGAGTAGGCCAGGAAGGTCACCAGGTTACGCACCGTGGTATCGAACTCTTCCTCAGTCTGGGTGCCGGTGTCCGGCACAACAGTCAGCACATCACACTGCTCATCCTTGATGATGTCGCCGCTCAGGGTGTCACGCATGATATTGCCGTGCTCATCCTTCACCGGCATTGCCTTGCAGCCGATCACTTGGCGACCCTGCAGCTCGGCCAGCACGTTCGGCATACCCACGTTCGGGAACACCTTGTTGTTGGCACCCAGCGGACGCGAGGGGTCTTCGTAGAAGGTACGCAGGTAGGTATACAGCCAGTCGGTACCGCGTACACGCGCCACAAGGGTCAGATCCGGCGGCGCCGCACCAAACCACTTCTTGGCATCCTCACCACGCATGCCGTTCTTCATGTGGTCACCGATCAGGGCGCCCTCAGTGAAGACCAGGTTATCCAGCATCAGCTGTTCCGGGATACCCAGATCAGTCGCCACACGCTCATAGCGCTGGTACTGCGCGGCGTGACAACCCATGCAGTAGTTGACGAAGGTACGCGCACCATCCTGCAGAGCGGCCTTGTCAGTCAGGTCGATGTTGGCCTCATCCAAGTGGTAGCCACTGCCACCGGCGGCCGAAGCCAATGCCGGTACCAGTGCAAACATCAGGGCAATCAGTTGTTTTTTCATTATCCAGTAACCCTCTCCGGAACCGGTTTGGTCTTCTCCATCCGGGTGTAGAACGGCATCAGGAAGAAGAAGGCGAAATACAGAACGGTGCAAATCTGGGACAGCAGCGTGCGAATCGGTGTAGACGGGATGGCACCCAACACACCCAGCACGACGAAGCAGACACAGAAGATCACCAGCCACAGTTTGCTCATCCAGCCTTTGTAGCGAATGGAGCGAACCGGGCTACGGTCCAGCCAGGGCAACACAAACAGAATCGCGATTGCTGCACCCATCGCCAGAACGCCCGGGAAGGCAGAGCCTGCAATGGAGGGAACAGCGCGCAAGATCGCGTAGAACGGCGTGAAGTACCAAACCGGGGCAATGTGGTCAGGCGTCTTCAGCTGGTTAGCGATTTCGAAGTTCGGCTTCTCCAGGAAGTAACCACCCATCTCCGGGAAGAAGAACACGATGGAGCAGAACACGAACAGGAAGACCACCACGCCGACAATGTCCTTGACGGTGTAGTAAGGGTGGAAGGCGATGCCGTCCAGCGGCTTGCCGTTCTCGTCCTTGTACTTCTTGATATCGATACCGTCAGGGTTGTTGGAGCCAACCTCGTGCAGCGCAATGATGTGCAGCACAACCAGACCCAGCAACACGATCGGCAGCGCAATAACGTGCAGTGCGAAGAAGCGGTTCAGAGTGATACCGGAGATCAGGAAGTCACCACGCACCCACTGGGCCAGATCCGGACCGATGAACGGAATGGCACCGAACAGCGAGATGATTACCTGGGCACCCCAGTAGGACATCTGACCCCAGGGCAGCAGGTAGCCCATAAAGGCCTCACCCATCAGCACCAAGTAGATCAGCATACCGAACAGCCAGATCAGCTCACGCGGCTTCTGGTAGGAGCCGTACATCAGGCCGCGCAACATGTGCAGGTAGATGACGACGAAGAACGCCGAGGCGCCGGTAGAGTGCAGGTAGCGCAGCAGCCAGCCGTACTCGACATCACGCATGATGTACTCGACGGAAGCAAAGGCGCCATCAGCAGACGGCTCGTAGCTCATGGTCAGCCAGATACCGGTAACCAGCTGGTTTACCAGCACCAGCATGGCCAGCGAGCCGAAGAAATAGAAGAAGTTGAAGTTCTTGGGAGCGTAGTATTTGGTCAGGTGATCTTCCATCACCTGAGTGACGGACATCCGCTCGTTGACCCACTGCATCAGTTTGTTCATCACGCGCTCTCCTGATCCACGCCGACCACGATCACGTCATCAGTCTCATAAGAATATGGCGGAACCGGCAGGTTCAGAGGCGCAGGCTGCCCCTTGTGGACACGACCGGACATGTCATAGTGGGAACCGTGACAAGGGCAGAAATAGCCACCCTTCCAGTCAGCGCCCATGTCGGCGGCTGCCACTTCCGGCTTGAATAGCGGGGAGCAACCCAGGTGCGTACAAACACCCATCACCACCAGAATCTCAGGCTTGATGGCGCGCGTCTTGCCATCAACGTATTCCGGCTGGTTTGACGCCTCGGACTGAGGATCCGCAACGATGGAGTCGGTTTCATCCAGCAGCGCGATGGCCTCGGGCGTACGATGGGAAACGAACACGGGCTGACCGCGCCATTCCACTACGATCTGCTGCCCCAGCTCGATCTTGCTGATATTTACCTTCACCGGCGCACCTGCCGCCTTGGCTCGGGCGCTGGGGAACCAAGCCCCCACGAAGGGGGTTGCGGCCCCCACTGCTCCGGCGGCACCGACCACACTCGTGGCGGCCACCAGGAAGCGACGCCGGCCA
>DBHE01000042.1:7352-13417 GCA_002296055.1 Pseudomonadaceae bacterium UBA836 | reverse complement strand
CTTGATTGGCGGCTTTACAGGCTGCAACAGGTGGGCTAACGAAACGGCAACAGACCCTCGAGTCATGCCGAGAAAATCGAGGTAAAAATCACGCGCCTTCTGTTCATCAAAAATGCGCACAATCGGGATGGTCTGAAAATCCATTAGCCGCTCCTGGCTGGCAACGCCTGGTGAGAAAGCCCAGAGTTTAACCTGCGCTCAAGCAGACAGCTCCAGCGTGTTGCTCTGCAACGCGCTGAATGCACCACCAACAGCGCGCATTATCCTGATGGCGCTCGCGCTCAGCCTGACGTTCACTGTATGCGCCCACTGCCAAACGAGACACCCCATGCAGCAACATCACGACCGCCCAAACATGCTGATCACCGTGCTGTGCGCCATGCTCAGCGCACTGGTCGTGATTGGCTTTGGCCGCTTGGCCTACGGCGTGATTCTGCCCTCAATGCGCGCCGACCTCAGCCTGAGCTATCAGCAGGCCGGCATGCTCAGTACCGTGACCGCGCTCAGCTATGTCTGCTTTGTGCTGGCCGGCGGGCTGGCGGCCGCTCGCTGGGGCGCCAAGGCATCGATTCTATTCGGCATGCTCACTGTACTGTTTGGCTTCACCGGGCTGGTCTGGGCCTCGAACTTCTGGCTGGCGGTGCTCTGTATGGGGCTGCTGGGCTTTGGCTCAGCCTTTGTGTTCGCCCCCATGGTGTCGCTGCTGGCCTCCTGGTTTCCGGAGCGGCGCGGCCTGGCCATTGGCGGCATGAGCAGTGGCGTAGGCATTAGCACACTGATTACCGGCATGCTGGTGCCCTACCTGCTGGCCCAGTTTGGCAACCAGGGCTGGCGCATCAGCTGGGGGCTGTTTGCCGTCGTTGCGCTGCTGGTCACGGCGCTGATCGCCCTGTACATCCGTAACCCGCCGCAACCAGCACAAAGCAGCAACGGCAAACTCTCAGCCCTGGAAAAACAGCGCATCTACCGCAACCCGCGCGTGCTGATCGTCGCCTGCGCCTACGGCGCGGTGGGCCTGGGCTATATCGTGCAAACCGTGTTCATGGTCAGCTACATGGTAGAAAGCGGCCACAGCGCTGCGGTGGCCGGGCGTTACGTGGCACTTATGGGGCTGTTGTCGATTGGCGCCTCGCCCGTGTGGGGCTGGCTGTCGGACTATACCGGGCGCGGCAACGCACTGGCTCTGTCGCTACTGATGGTGATCGGCGCCATGGCGCTGCCGCTGATCGACCAGTCCCTGCCCTACTTCTTTGTGCACTATCTGCTGATGGGGATTTCAGTGAACGGCGTGTTCTCCATGGTGCAGACCAGCGCTACCGAACAGGTCGCCCCACGCTATATTCCGGTCGCCTTCAGCTTTGCCACCCTGTTCTTCGCCGTGGGCCAGTTTCTCGGCCCGGCCATCGCCGGCTGGCTGATCGAAACTACCGACGGCTTTGTCGCCGCCTTCGGTTACACCATCGCAGTGCTGAGCGTGGGCTTTGTGCTGGCAGTGTTGATCAGCCGGTTTCCGGATCAGGTCGCGGTGGATGAACTTGAGTGACAATGATCAAGATCGCCTCATGCAACGCGATGAGTCCTGTGCCCTGCAGAGGCTTTTGTGGCTCCTGCATATTCCTTGCCTAGTTATTGCGGCAGGACGCCTCCCAACCAACGAATGTCGTAAGCATTGGCGATTTTTCGGGTAGAGGGGCACCACGTCGCTGCGCCTCCGCAACCCGGGGAGCGTATGCAGACGACTCGGCTGCGAGCTGCAACGCGTCTTCGTCCGAAAGTTGGGAAACAGCTTGCTGCATGCACTCGCAGTAGTCGTTGCTGTTATCCAGCAATGCGGAAAACTGCTCACCGCAGCCCTCGCCATACGTTGCCCTAAATCCCTCCGCCGCACATTTGGTCATGATGCGTGGCACATATTGCTCTTGAAAGTGCGCTTGCGTCACTTGTTGCTGAAGACTGTGCTCCGGCAACGACGCTCGAAGCGCCCTGACCTGCTCAGGAAAGCACTCACACATCATTCCTTCACCAATAGCTGCTTGACGAGCCTCAAAGGGCTTACCTTGCGAAAGAAAATTTCGCTCCAACTGCCCACGATCACGACACTTGATCTCAGAGAGCGCCAGGGTGTCACCGAGAATTCGATCAACGGAGTACTGGCCCTCAGCGCTTGCAAACGTCACAACGAAAAAAGCACAAATAGCCCCACGAAACGCTTGCTGCAACATTGTTACTATCAACTTAAACCTCCAACAGCCAAAGAAAAATAGGACCAAAAGATAGGGAGCAGGCGAACACCCTTCAATTCCCTGCGTAACCAATGTTCATTTGGCCCCAACTTGCACATTGCAGCCACTACAGCAAGTTCCTCGCGGAGCACGATAGCTTCCACTTCGCTATGGATGCCAGCAGCGCTCTCTCTTCGCTTTCAACGACGAAACTCAAGCAGCATAACGCCAAGTTATCCTGCACGATGGTGGGCACCGCTCCCCATAAATTAACCCCTCGTGCGCCTTAGCCATTCTGATGCCACATCACCCATTGTCTTGGGCTCACCGTTCTTTAACCAAGCCATAAAATCACTATCGAATTTGAAACCAGGACCACAAGAATCTTTCAGGAAGCGACGCACATTTTGTGTGTTCTTGTAAGTCTTGGTCACTGGAGTAGCGGAAGTTATTTTTTCACTATGCCAATCAAAATTATTCATTCACTGCTCCTACATCCTCATGCCGCATAACGCCAGCCGCAACCGGCATATATGTAGTGAGCAGCGCGAACGAAATATACGTCCGCGTTGACGGCCTTGTTAGCCATAAATGCTCTTACGATGAAGATGCGAAAGCAGCAAGACCTCTCCTTCTTCACGCGAATCGGCAAGATTTTGTGACAACTCATCATCAAGATTATCGGATGGGTAAAGCTGTCGCTGTGCCTCGATGATCTGCGGCGAATCTGGAAAGTACGTGTTGGAGAAGTCTTGAAGCAGGTCTAAATAAGCGTTGACGCGTTCTATCGATTCGGTAAGAGACCGACCAAAAGGCAAAAAACCCTCGTATATTTTCGATCCTACTAATACGCGAAGGTCAAGCTTAGCTGACTCATAGCGTTTTAATTCCTCTGCGAACTTTTCGAGTTTTGATTTATAACCTTCTGCTTCGGATAGACGCCACCGTTCATTTTCTGTGGTGTGCTCGATTTCTTCATCTGTGAATTGACGCTTGTCGCAAGCCCAAAGGGGTTGCCGGAGTGTACGAGCTGCCTTACAGACTAGATGACTTTCTTTCACGAGCTTTCTTGCCGCTGCGTACACTTCCTTTCCAACCAGATCCCTCTTCCAAGCCCTCACCCCGTAGACGCCAACAAAGATCGTCACGATTGCAGCCAACCCCAACAGGGCATCTTTGAGCAATGCAATCCATTCCTTGATTTCTGGATCCGGCAAGATTTGTTCCTCTTTTAGCTAACGCCAAAAGCAGCGGCGAGCATTAGCGAGTCCAGCCCGCGCGCTTTTAGCGTGGAGGATGCTGACTTTGCTTGTTAGTTGCTTACTGCACATAGCTAAGATCACCGTCAACGAAGCCCACAGCAAAAGCTTTTGCTGCTTTTAGCTTATGAGCGTTTTTAGAGCTGGAATGGAAATACTGCTTAGCCATTGCAAGAATAGTGCTCTGAGCCTCTTCCCATGAGTTACCGAAGATTTTGGTAGAAACTGATATTGTTCGACTTTTCGGCGCCCAGTCTTCGTTACATGCCCAGTCTTCATCATCAGCAGCGAACTCACTGGAACCAATTACTTCGATACTGAAGGGACACTCATATATGTTGATATTGAAAGCAACTATATGAACGGGCAGATCCTCGTTCAACTGCTCGTCAATCCAGCCAAAGAAATCCTTCTCGTTTTGAATCATACTTAATTACCTCTTGGGCAACTAGCGCCTTGCTTTGGGGCAGCCGAAACGCAGTGCAGGCTGTCCCAGCCGCGCAGCGGCGAACAGCAGCAACTTGTTATGTTTTTTACCAGTATTTTCCATGAATTGTGCTTTTACCTGAGAAACATTTTGCTTCTGGCACGAAGGAAAGAGGAAAAACACTATCTTCGCTTTCACCCACAGTTAAACATAACTCTGCGCTTGCAGCGGCGCCTAAATCAGGCATATTACGATTAAAGCTAAATTGCTCACCCAAAGCAAACACGGAGAAAGCAAAGCCACCTATTAGTAAACCTGTTAATTTTTTGCCACCGCTAGTTTGTACAGAACAATAAACTTTCGTACCTCGCACTAAAGTAGGCTCTTGGGTGCCTAAATAAGGAAAATAGTATTCGTTTTCCTGGTTTTCATTTTTCGCATTCCAAGCTTGATCTAGGTCTACGCCCCATCCAGATATTTCTTCGTCTTGCTCAGGACCTTCGTATAGAACCCATACAGGATGATCTTTAAAAAGCTCTTCTTTGAGTTCCTCTATACCTAGAAATTTAAATCCCATGACTCTCTCGCGAAGACACATAACGTTTGGTTAAAGAGCGGGCTTTAGCCCGCCCCAGTGAGCGGAGCGAGCGATTTTAACCACTAGTTAGGGTCAACCTAGTTTGGTTCATAAGCGACCTCAAAATCAGGGCCAAGCTCCGTTTGAAGCTCCGATAAAAAAGCGAGTGCTTCTGCCTCGAATTTTGCGTATTCGTCGGGACCCCAAGGGCCTGGATCGGGCGGATACTCCCAATTTAAGGCCGTGTCGTGCCATTGCGACAATGCGTTTAATCGTTCGAGCACTGTGTTGCTCAGAGGTAATTTATCTTCTACAGGGCCGACATCAAACTTTCTTGCTGCTGCTTGGTTACCGCACCACAAAGAACCTCCGCCCCATTCGAACATCAGCCTTATTCGGTACACGCGGGACATTGATATTGCCTCTAACGATTAAGCTAACGGGCGGCCAAAAGCGCAGCTTTTGGGCGGCCAGCGAACGAAGTGAGCGATAGTTGACCGCATTGTTGGAGGATGGCCAGTTCTCGGGTGTTTCTCCCCTAAACTTTGCATTTCTTCGCGCGTGTAACCAACTAATGTCGGCATCTCCCAGTCGTAAAATCGATCATCTGATCTTGCTTGGAAAACTAAATTTCTCAGGGCTGCAAGCTTTTGAGTAGTGAAAATTCCTGCGTATACAGATTTCACTGCTTCCGCCATTGGCTCGGTGACGCCATTAGTTATACTGGCTGCAATGACTAGATCACCTTTTCCCTCGGCTTCCATCAGTGCTTCGGCTAGCGCAGTTTTGATTGTTGCAGAAGCGTCGGGCATAGCTTCCTCTAACGCCTTGCTTTGGGGCCGGAGTGAAGCGCAGCGTAACGGAGGTCCCAGCCGCGCAGCGGCGACAACAGCAACTTGTTAAGTGTTGAACTATGCACGCACATAGAAACCCCAAATGCAATTGGAAAACTCACCTGCTGCGAATGTAACCTGCTTACCCTCATGCTCCATTTTATATACATGGAATTCAAAACTCTGGCCGTAACGCGGATCTTTAACTTTTGCCTTGGGCTGATTCAAGGAAACCCAATCGTGCTTCCAGACATTGATGCCATCAATTTCGAATTTCTGGCCATCTCCACATGCCCCGAAAAATTCCCACTTATCATTTTTCCAAAATTGCTTCATTTTCTACTTAGACACTTAACAGCTAATTGGACCGCAGGCTTTATGATTGCATATCAGTGACTTCCGCATATCAACGCCCTCTCGTCCAACCAAATCCATAAAAAACAACGCCTTGGCAACACAGCCCGTATTCGCTTGACCGCTTCTTTTTCACGCCAATCATCACTTCCGGCCCCATACAGCAAGCTGCACGCGCGCAACCACTCCGAGCGCATGAACGCCGGGGTCAGTATGCGAGGGGGAGTTGGGGTTGGGTGTTGCTGCGGGGGTGGTGGCCATCCGTTGGTCCTGTTGCTGGCGTCATGCCTGCATTGAACTTAGCGCTATTGTGGTGCGCGGTAAAGAGACGCTGGAAGGTTATTCGGCCTTCCAGCTCACGGGGTAAAGCATCTCTTCGCGGTAGCCGCTGAG
>DBHE01000042.1:6080-6991 GCA_002296055.1 Pseudomonadaceae bacterium UBA836 | reverse complement strand
TCCACCAAAAACGGGCGGCCGGCGAGGCTGCGGAGTTTGGTTTTGGTGGCGACCACCAGCAGGTTGTCCAGCCCTACCGCGCGGATGATGCGGGGTGACAGTTGCTGGTTGCCGCGCCCGAGTATGTGGCCTTGGCCACCGATGGCGGTGACCAGTATGCGCCAGTCGCCGCCCTGTTCTACCTGCTCCCACAGTTGCTGCTCGGTGGCGTCGCGCAGGATGAGCTCGCCATCCTTGAGCACGTCCACGCCTAGCAAGGTGCCTTCCAGCCCCATGGCTTCCAGCAGGCCGAGGGTGGTGGAGCCGGGGCCGAGAATCCAGCTGGTGCTGTCGTCTTGTTCTTCCTGCAGGCCGGCGGCAATGTCGTCGAGCACCAGGGTTTCTACTTCACGGCCGCCCTGTTTGACCTGCTGCACAAAGCGGCCCTCTTCCGGCACGGCCAGTTCACCGTAATGGCGTGTGCGCACCTGGCCGGTGCGAAAGGCCTGCTCGTCAATGTCACGCACGTCGGCTTCGCGCAGACGCACCAGTTCGCCCTGCACCAGCAGCGCGACCAGCTCGCCGGCGGCGCGGGGGTTGACGGCGTAGACGCCGGAGTGAATTTTTACCCCGGCCGGAATGCCGAGCACCAGTTGAGTACTGTCCAGTTGGTTGCAGATGTTGCGCGCAGTGCCGTCGCCGCCGGCAAACAGCAGCAGATCAACGCCCTGCTGGTGCATCTGCCGTGCGATGGTTTCGGTGTCGTCGGCGCTGGTGTGCGGCGGGTTGGCCAGCTCACCGACCACCTGTGCGTCAAAGCCCATGTCTGCCAGCAGCTCGGCGCCCATGGCGCCGGGGGCGCTGAGGATCTGCAAGCGCTCGCGCAAGGGCAACAGGTGCTCCAGTGTCTGACGCACGCGGTTGTGCGCCTG
>DBHE01000042.1:0-5700 GCA_002296055.1 Pseudomonadaceae bacterium UBA836 | reverse complement strand
GCGCGGCCACCCAGGCCGGCCAGGGGGTTGATGATCAGGCCGAGCCTGAAGCGGGTGTTGGGTGTGCTGTTTGTCATGTCACAAATCCGTCATGCCAGTGCCATATCCTGCCTGCAGCCAATAAGCCTTCGGCTGCCATCCACTTGGGAGACAACCATGAATGTGCATGCTCTGAAACCGTGCCGTGAAAGTGCCGACATCCTGATTCATCCGTCCCATTGCGTGGGCGGCCATCTGATCGACGAAGACGGCCGCGAGATTGCCATCACCGAACAGATGATCCAGCAGGCCTGCAAGGAGCTGGAACAACAGTGGGTGCCGGCGCGCCCGCGCTTCAGCGCCTGAATCCGGCGGCGGCCAGCAGCGCCGCCGCTTCTTCACCTTCGCTATGCCGCACCTCAACCTCGGGGCATTCGCGGCGCAGCGGGTATCCCTTACGCAGTGCATCAAACGCCTGAGCGGTACTTTGCCCGGCCAGCGGCAGCATGGCTGCACGAAAGCGAGCGTCGTCATCGCGCACATCGTAAACCTGTCTGAGTGAACGTTCGAGCAGCCATTGCGCCGGGGTGCCGGCGGCAAACTGCAGCTGCGCCCTGCCGGCCTCAGGGGCCAGGCTGTCGAGGCTGAGCGGTGCGCTCTGGCCCAGGCTGGCGCACAGGGCGCGGTAGATCTGCTCGGTGCCGCGCAGCTTGCCGTCCAGGCTGTAACCAGCAATGTGCGGGGTGCCCAGCGCGCAGCGCTGCAGCAACGCGCAGTCGACTTGCGGCTCTTGCTCCCAGACATCCAGCGCCACCTGCAGATCAGCCCGTTCGGCCAGTACGGCCTTGAGCGCGTGGTTGTCGATTACCGGGCCACGGCTGCTGTTGATCAGCCAGGCGCCGGGGCGCAGGGCGACCAGGCGGCCAGCATCCAGCAGGTGCCAGGTGGCATTGGCACCGGTGCGGGTCAGGGGCACGTGGCAACTGATGACGTCGCACTCAGTCAGCAGCTGATCCAGCGGCGCAAAGCCGGCCTCACCAAGGGCGGCGCGCGGCGGGTCGCAGAGCAGGGAATCAACCCCGAGGGCGGTGAGCGTTTGCGCCAGGCGCCCGCCCACCTCGCCCACGCCGACAATACCCACGCGGCGCGTGCGCCAGTCCAGCCCGGTGCGCTCGCTCAGGGTCAGCAGGCAGCTGAGTACATACTCGACCACACCACGGGCGTTACAGCCCGGCGCGCTGGCGACGGTGACGCCGGCAGCGGCCAGGCCGGGCAAGTCCAGGTGGTCAGTGCCGATGGTGCAGGTGCCGACAAAGCGCACCGGGGTGCCCGCCAGCAGTTGCGGGTCTACCCGGGTGACCGAGCGCACAATCAGCGCGTCGGCGTCGGTCAGGTCCTGGTGGCTGATCTGCCGGCCGGGCAGCCGGGTAATGCGGCCAAGCGGAGCAAAAAAGGCGTCCAGCAGGGGGATGTTTTCGTCAGCAACAATATGCATGAAAGGTCACTTGAGCAGGCATGATGGGCCATTGTCGAGGGGGCGATGCGTGCTGTCCAGCCGGGCGAGCAAAGGAGCCGTTTCTGCCGACAACTGCAGTTTGTCGCATTGCTGCAACATCACCCTTGCGTCGAGACAGCGGCGCTGCTTAACTGCAAGTCAGAGTCTGGATGTGACTTTTCAGTCCGATAACCATTCCAAGCGTTTTTTCGAGGGACACCCTCGTTTTTGCAGGACCTGCCTGAGTACCGGAACGCACCGCGCACCGCCCACTGCGCCGCGCCCGGGACTGTCCTCACCACCCTGTCGCCACCACAACAATGCTCAATTTCCGGCGCTGCCGCTGTGCGCCCGGCGACCTTCTGCGTTTGCGCCAAGGCCCTTTGCCTGCACTGCCCTGTATCGCTCGTCCGCCGGGTCGAGCCACGCCAACACTGGAGACAGGGAATATGAAAGCAGAACACGACGTTGTGGAAACCCTGGGCGGCTTGCGCGTCCACACCCACTACTACAGCAGCCCGGCGCCGCAAGGCACGGTGATTCTGGTCAACGGTTCGCTGGCCACCACTGCCGCCTTCGCCCAGACCGTGCGCTACCTGCAGCCACACTTTAATGTGGTGCTGTTTGATGAGCCCTACGCGGGCCAGTCCAAGCAGTACAACAGCAATCGCCGGCCGATCACCAAGGAGCAGGAGGCGAGCATCCTGCTGGAGCTGATCGAGCGCTACCGGGCCGATCACCTGATGTCCTTTTCCTGGGGCGGCGCCTCTGCCCTGCTGGCCCTGGCGCAGCGCCCGGCGCGTATCCGCAAGGCGGTGGTGCTGGCCTTCTCGCCGCTGATCAACTCGGCGATGCGCGACTATCTGGAGCGCGGCATCGACCTGCTGGTCAACTGCGAGCGTCGCGAGCTGGGCGAGCTGCTCAACAGCACCATTGGCGAGCACCTGCCGTCGCTGGTCAAGCGCTTCAACTTTCGGCATATCGTCAGCCTGGACGAGCACGAGTATCACCAGATGGCCTTTCATGTGAGCCAGGTGCTGACCCAGGACACCCGCTGCTATCTACGCGGCAGCGCCGATATCGAGACGCCGATTCTGTTCGTCAACGGGGATCTGGACCGCTACACCAGCCCGGAGGATGCGCGGCATTTCAATCGCTATATCCGCCATTGCCGCTTTGCCACCGTGCGCGACGCAGGGCATTTTCTGGATATGGAAAGCCGCGAGGCCTGGGCGCAAACCCGTGATGCGGTGCTGGGTTATCTGGCACCCAGCCTGGACACCGGCGCGGAGCCGGCCGAGCGCATCAGCAGTATCGGCGGGGCGCGGGTGGTGCCGTTACCGGTATGAGGCTCAGACCTCGTCCAGCAAGGCAGACCAGGCTACGCCGGGACGGTAATGGGCGAGCAGCGCGGCACTGTAACGCTGCGGGCGCTCGCCCAGCCCACCGCTGAGATAGGCTCGGGCCTGCTCGCGCACGCGGGCGCGGAATGGCGCCGGGTCGGTGGCCTCGCCACTGAGGTTGTCGGTGCTCACATCAAAGCGGTGGCCAGCGGCCAGACAAAAGATCAGCTCCAGCGCCTGGGGCTTTACCTCTACCTGCTCAAAGGTGCGCTGCTGCTCGGCGCTGCGGCCATCCGGCGCATACCAGTAACCAAAGTCCGGCAACAACCTGCGCTCTGGCCCGGCCACACACCAGTGCGCCACCTCATGCAGCGCGCTGCGGAAATAATCACGGGTAAAGAGAATACGGTGATGCGGCTCGCTGGCATCGGCGGGCAGGTATTCCGGCTCCGGGTAGCCGCCACGCAGGCAGGTGTTGTAGTCCGCCAGAAAGCAGTCATCAAACAGCGTGATCAAATCCTGGTAGTGATGCGACATGGGGTTACATACGAATAAAAAGTTGGCTGGACAATGGCGGCTAAATTGCTAGCATTGGCGGTTTTTCTCGGCAGCCAGTCAACACATGAACCAGACACCTCCCCAACCCGCTAGGGCGCGCATTGTAACAGAGCTGCGGGCATTGATTGTGCTGGTGCTGCCGATCATCGCTGCGCAAATGGCGCACACCCTGCTGGGCTTTGTCGACACCGCCATGGCCGGCCGCGTCAGCGCCGAAGCCCTGGCCGCCGTGGCGCTGGGCAACTCGTTCTGGATCCCGACCCTGCTGTTTTTGACCGGGGTGATGATGATCCTCACCTCCAAGGTGGCTGCTGCCAGCGGCGCCGGGCGCGTCAGCGAAACCGGCGCGCTGGTGCGTCAGGGTGCGTGGCTCGGGCTGATCCTCGGTCTGTTTTGTCTGCTGTTTCTCAACCTGATGCAACCGGTGCTGGTGTGGATGAAGGTCGAACCCCAACTCGTGCCGGTCACGCTGGATTACCTCTTGGCCATTTCGCTGGGCTTTCCCGCGGTCGGGCTGATGCTGGCCCTGCGCGGGCTGACCGATGGCCTGTCGCGTACCAAGCCGGCCATGCTGATCGGCTTTATCGGGCTGGTGATCAACGTGCCGGCCAACTACGTACTGGTGTACGGCAAGTTCGGCTTTCCGGCCATGGGCGCCGTGGGCTGTGGCGTTGCTACCGCGCTGGTGATGTGGGCGATGCTGGGATGCATGCTGTTTCACCTCAAGCGCGCGCGCTTTTATCAACCCTGCGGGCTGTTCGAGCGCTTTGACTGGCCGCACGCCCGCACCCAGGGCGAGTTGATCGGCCTGGGCTTTCCCATCGGTATTGCGCTGTTTGCCGAGACCAGCATGTTCGCCGTGATCGCCCTGTTGATCGGCAGCCTGGGTGCGGTGGTGGTGGCCTCGCATCAGGTAACCATCAACTTCTCCTCGCTGGTGTTTATGGTGCCTTTCAGCCTGGGCCTGGCCATCACCGTGCGCGTGGGCCACAACCTGGGCCGCAGCGGCGCCCGCGATGCCATGCTGGCAACCAAGGTGGGGCTGGTCTTGGCACTGGTGTTTGCCGCACTGGCCGCGACCGCGATGTACACCCTGGCGCAGCAGATTCCACAGATCTACACCCAGGACCGCGAGGTCATCAGCCTGGCCGCCAGCCTACTGGCACTGGCTGCGCTCTATCAGTTTTCGGACGCGATTCAGGTCGCCTGTGCTGGAGCGCTGCGGGGCTTTCAGGACACCCGCCTGCCAATGCTGCTGACCATGATTGCCTACTGGCTGATCGGCCTGCCCACCGGCTGCATTCTGGGGCTGACCGACTGGCTGGGCCCGGCGCGCGGGCCGGCCGGCTTTTGGCTGGGCCTGATTGTGGGCTTGAGCAGTGCGGCGCTGTTTCTGGGCTTGCGTCTGCGCGCGGTCAGCCGCAAACCCGGCCTGCAACGCGGGCTGGGGCAACGGCAGGCAGAGGTTTAATTTCTCTATACTGTGCCCATGCGCCTGGCCATCTTACACATCGCCCTGATGAGCACCCTGCTGCTGAGCGGCTGCCAACCACAACCGGCGGCCGAGCAGCAGATGGAGAATTATCTGGATCGCCTGGCCCGGGTGCTGCGCCAGGAGTGGCAGCCCTTTCCCGCCGACAGCCTCAGCCGCTACCGCCTGCCCGAGCGCCGCGACAGCCTGTACAGCATCCCGGCCGAGCGCATCGGCCTTTTGGAGCTACTGGTAGACGTGAACCCGTGTCGGCCGCTGCAACAGCGCGTGGCCGAGCGCAACAGCGTGCTGGGCAAGGTGATGCCCTGGAGCAGCCGCCTGGCCTATGAAGGTGAACTGCTGCGCGCCATGGAGCAGTGCCTTGGCACCCTGAGCGAGCCCGACCAACAGCCACTGCGCAACGAGCTGAGCGCCATTGCCGAGCGCAAGCGCAGCCAGTTGCCGCAGGTCTACTGGAACACCATCAATACCAGTACCGAGTTGGCCGGCTATCTGCGCTTTGCCGATACGCCGTTACCCGTGCAGGAGCAGCCGCTGGATGACACCGCCGCGCTTGCCGCACTGCAGCAATTGACCGCCATCGGCGCCGGCCTGCCAGCGCAGCTGCCGCCAGCACTGGAAAGAATCGAGCAACCCCTGCAAACCCTGCAGCGCAGCCCCAACGGCAGCCAACTGATCACCGCCCTCGCCCAAACCCGCCACGGACTGCAACAGGCCACCGCCATGCTGCAGGCGCAACCGAGCCGCTACCTGTGCGCCATGGGCACGCCGTCGGCGCGCTCCAAGGTGCTGCTCAATGTGTTTGTGCTGTTCTATGCGGGCGAGATACAGCC
>DBHE01000226.1 GCA_002296055.1 Pseudomonadaceae bacterium UBA836 | reverse complement strand
CGTATCGCGGCGAATAAACGCGGTACCGCGCACATCGGTAATGTCCTGAACCGACTCACCGCGACTCAGGCGATGGGCTACCTCGACGACAGCGCGCTCGGCGTTGCCATAGAGCAGGATGTCAGCCTTGGCGTCGACCAGCAGCGAGTGCCGCACCTTGTCCTGCCAGTAGTCATAGTGGGCAATCCGGCGCAGCGAGGCTTCGATACCACCGAGCACAATCGGCACATCCTTGAAGGCCTCCCGGCAGCGCTGGCTGTAAACCAGGCTCGCGCGATCCGGTCGCTTTCCGCCCTGCCCGCCGGCGGTGTAAGCGTCGTCAGAGCGCACCTTGCGATCAGCCGTATAGCGGTTGATCATCGAGTCCATATTGCCGGCAGCCACCCCGAAGAACAGGTTGGGCTTGCCGAGCTTCATGAAGTCCTGTTTGCTGTGCCAGTCAGGCTGACTGATGATGCCGACGCGGTAGCCTTGCGCCTCCAGCAGGCGGCCAATGACTGCCATGCCGAACGACGGATGGTCGACGTAGGCATCGCCGGTAACGATGATCACATCGCAGCTGTCCCAGCCGAGCTGATCCATTTCCTCGCGACTGACCGGCATGAACGGGGCCGGGCCAAAGCACTCGGCCCAGTAACGCGGATAGTCGAACAGCTGATGCCTGGCGACCGGAATAGAGACGGCCATGTTCACTCCTCCCCGTAGCCGGAGTACGAGCCCGGTGCGAGGTTTTCAAAACGGGTGTATTTGCCCAGAAACGCCATCCGTGTCGTACCGATGGGGCCATTACGCTGCTTACCGATAATCAGCTCCGCGACGCCCTTGTCCTGGGTGTCGGGGTGGTAGACCTCATCACGATAGACAAACATGATGACGTCCGCGTCCTGCTCGATCGCACCCGACTCACGCAAGTCGGAGTTGATCGGGCGCTTGTTCGGGCGCTGCTCAAGCGAGCGGTTGAGCTGCGACAGGGCAACCACCGGTACGTTGAACTCCTTGGCCAGCGCCTTGAGCGAGCGGGAAATCTCGGAAATTTCGTTGGTGCGGTTTTCCGAGGCCGCGCCACCAATACGCATCAGCTGCAGGTAGTCGATCATGATCAACCCCAGGTCGCCGTGCTCGCGCACGATACGACGGGCGCGGGTGCGCATCTCCATCGGCGAGAGGCCTGCGGTGTCGTCGATAAACAGCTTGCGATCGTTGAGCATGTTGACCGCCGAGGTAAGACGCGGCCAATCCTCATCGTCCAGCCGCCCTGAACGCACCTTGGTCTGGTCGATGCGGCCCAGCGAGGACAGCATACGCATAATCAGCGACTCGCCCGGCATCTCCAACGAGAACACCAGCACCGCCTTGTCGCTGCGCATCACCGCGTTCTCAACCAGGTTCATGGCGAAAGTCGTTTTACCCATCGACGGACGACCTGCGACGATAATCAGGTCAGCCGGCTGCAAGCCAGACGTCATATTGTCCAGGTCAGTAAAACCGGTCGACAGGCCGGTAATGGAGCCTTCACTGTTAAACAGCGTATCGATGCGATCGATCGCCTTGGTCAACAGCGCATTGACCCCTTCCGGGCCACCGGTCTTCGGGCGGCTCTCGGCAATCGAGAAGATCTTGCGCTCGGCATCATCGAGCACCTCGGTCGCCTGCATACCCTTGGGGTTGAAGGCGGTATCGGCAATCTCGGTGCTGACGCTGATCAACTGGCGCAGGGTGGAGCGCTCGCGGATGATCTGCGCATAGGCACTGATGTTGGCTACCGAGGGGGTATTTTTGGCCAGCTGCCCGAGGTAGGCCAGACCACCCACCTGGTCGGTCAACCCTTCCTTGTCCAGCTCTTCAGCCAGGGTCACCACGTCAAACGGCAGGTTGCGCGAGGCCAGGCGCACCAGCGCCTGAAAGATCAACCGATGGTCGTGGCGATAAAAATCGCTGTCAGTCAGCTGCTCGGCGACTCGCTCCCAGGCCATGTTGTCCAGCATCACGCCGCCAAGTACTGCCTGCTCGGCCTCAATCGAGTGCGGGGGCACCTTCAAGGCAGCGGTCTGCAGGTCCAGCTCGGGACGGTCGGTATACAGTGATTCGGTCATGGGAGTGCGCTCAAAACAGCCTGATCAGAAATGCAACACGGCGCCTGTCCGCAGACAGGCGCCGTGTTGAAGTCTAACGACAAAGCCCCGGCAAATCATCCGCTCAAGGCGGATAGCGCGAGGCCAATCGTTATTAGCCGGCTACAACAACCAGCTTGACGGTAGCGTCAACGTCGGTGTGCAGCTGCACATCGATGTCGAACTCGCCAACGGTACGCAGCGCGCCGTCGGGCAGACGGACTTCGCTCTTCTCGATGGCAACGCCAGCTGCAGTCACAGCGTCGGCGATGTCACGAGTACCGATGGAACCGAACAGTTTGCCCTCTTCGCCAGCGTTAGCAGCGATGGTGACAGTCAGATCAGCCAGTTTGGCAGCGCGGGCTTCAGCCTCGGCTTTCTTCTCGGCAGCGATCTTTTCCAGTTCAGCGCGGCGTGCTTCAAAAGCAGCTACGTTGTCAGCAGTCGCCGGAGTGGCTTTGCCGAAGGGCAGCAGGAAATTGCGAGCGTAACCAGCTTTAACAGCGACTTTGTCGCCCAGGTTACCCAGGTTCGCGATCTTTTCGAGCAGGATAACTTCCATTGCGATGACCTCTTTAATTCAACCTTGACCGTTTGAGTCATCGTTGCCGCCGCCGGAAGCCGGCTTAAGGCGGGAACGGAAATCAAACAGACTATCAATAAACGCCAAAATCATGATCAGGGGGTACAGCACTTGCCACACGAACAGTAACGCCACATACAGCACCACCAGCGGGCC
>DBHE01000140.1 GCA_002296055.1 Pseudomonadaceae bacterium UBA836 | reverse complement strand
ATCAAGCTGCTGGTGCCTGATCAGCAGCAAGGCACGCTGTACAAGTGGGTGGCCATTCTCACCGGCTCCAAAAATGCCTTAAAGGGCGTGGGCTTCTTTCTGGGTGGTGCGCTGCTGGTGCTGCTTGGCTTTGCCGGCGCGGTACTGGCGATGGCGATTGCGCTGGCGGCGGTGTGGCTGATCAGCCTGAAGCTGCTAAAGCAGGACCTGGGGCGGGCCAGCGCTAAACCCAAATTCCGCGACCTGCTGTCCAAAAGCCGCGCCATCAACCTGCTCTCGGCCGCACGTCTGTTCCTGTTTGGCGCACGTGATGTGTGGTTTGTGATTGCCCTGCCGGTGTACCTGAGCAGCGCGCTGGGCTGGGACTTCTGGCTGGTCGGCGGTTTTATGGCCAGCTGGGTGATCGGCTACGGGCTGGTGCAGTCGATAGCGCCACGGCTGACCGGCCGGCAGCAGGTGCCGGGTGGGCGCAGTGCTGCCGGTTGGGCGTTGCTGCTGGCCCTGCTGCCCGCTGCCATTGCCCTGGGCATGCAGCTCGCGCCGCAGATTGCCAGCGCGGTGCTGATTGGCGGCTTACTGCTGTTTGGTGTGGTGTTCGCCATCAACTCGTCACTGCACAGCTACCTGATCGTCAGCTACGCCAAGGGCGACGGCGTGTCGCTGGATGTCGGCTTCTACTATATGTCCAACGCCATGGGGCGGCTGATTGGCACCCTGCTGTCGGGCTGGGTCTACCAGCAGTACGGACTGGCCGCCTGCCTGTGGACCTCCAGCGCCTTTGTGCTGCTGGCCGGGTTGATTTCACTGGGCCTGCCGGCGCAGCGCGCACCGCAGCAGGGCTGACAGCCTTAGCTGGCCGTCGCCGGGCACTGCGCCAGGTCAGCCGGCTGCAGCAGATAGAGGGCATCGAGAAACGCCGGCAAAAAGCTGCCGGGCCCCGCTGCCTGCTCCTGCGCCCGTTGCCCGGCCGCCGCGAATACCTGCGCCGCTGCCACTGCCGCCGCCAGCGGCTGATCCCGGGCAATGGCCACAAAACCGGCCAGCAGCGCGCTGAGCGCACACCCCATGGCGGTTACCTGCGGCATAAGATGGCTGCCGCCGACAATGCGCAGGCTGCGCTGGCCGTCGGTGGCCAGGTCAGTCTCGCCGGTCACCAGCACCACGCAGCCCTGCGCCCGCGCCAGCTGCCGGGCCGCCTCTGCTGCGCTATCCACCGAGTCGCCGCTGTCCATGCCGCGCCCCTGCCCGGCAGCGCCAGCCAGCGCAATGATCTCCGAGGCATTACCGCGAATCGCCGCCGGCTGCAGCGCCAGCAGCTCGGCAACCAGGGCACGGCGGTAGGCGGTTGCCGCGTGCGCTACCGGGTCCAGCACCCAGGGCACGCCAGCCCCTCGGGCACCCGCAATGGCGGTACGCATACCCTCAGCCCACTGCGGCGAAGGTGTGCCCATGTTGATGCTCAGCGCAGAGGCCAGAGCCGCAAACTCGCCAGACTCCGCGTCACTGTGCACCATAGCGGGCGAGGCGCCTGCGGCCAGCAGCACATTGGCGGTCATGTTCATGGCCACGTAATTGGTGATGCATTGCACCAGTGGCGTCTGTTCGCGCATGCGCCGGTACAACACCCAGCTGTCAGTCAGCTGCACACCCTGCTCACCCATGTCGGCTCCCCTGTCATCACGGTGGGTCTGCACTGTACCACCAGATACCCTGCTCATCCTGCTCGCGGCGAATCAGGCCCTGTGCCAGCAGATGATTGAGGTTGGCCAGGCTTTCGCCAGTGGCAAACGGCAATGCGCGATGATCGTCGTCCGCAATCTCGCGACCAAACAGGCAGCCAAACAGATCCACCGCCCGGCTGGGACGCTGCAGCGCCGTCAGCAGGCGTGCTGCACGGCTGCGCTGGCGCTCAAGCTGTGAATCAATACGCTGGTGCAGGCCCACGAAGCAGTCATTATGAGACGGCAACACCAGGGTGCTGGCTGGTACCTGGCGGCGGATATGCCGCAGAGACATAGCCCAGGCCTCCATGGCATCGGCATCCGGCTCACTCGATACCACCGACACATTGGAAGACATGCCCGGCAACACCTGATCTCCGGCGATAAACAAGCCGAGTTGCGGGCAGTGCAGACAGGCGTGAGCGGCAGTATGACCCTGGCCGATCAAGACCTGCCAACGTGCGCCGCCAATCTGCAACCAGTCGCCCTCGCTCAGCGGCTGAAAATGCGACGGCAGCGGGCTGATACTGGCATTCAGAGCACCAAACTCGGAAGGCATGGCAGCCAACGCTGCCGCCGACCAGCCTGCGCGCCGACAAAAATCCACCTCCGCCGCTGGCGGGTTATAGGCCTGTGCGATGGCATTCGCGCAATCGGCGTACTCGCGCGGCGTTATCCACAGCGCACAGTTGAAACGGCGTACCAAAAAGCCCGCCAGCCCCACATGATCGGCATGCCGGTGGGTACAGATCACCCGCTGCACCGGCAGCCCGCCCAACGCCTCATCCAGCAACCGCTCCCAAGCGGCGATGCACTCAGCGGTTGCCATCCCCGTATCCACCAGGGTCCAACCGTCCTGCTCACGCAGGGCCCAGACGTTGACGTGATCAATGCGCAGCGGCAACGGCAAACGAATCCAAAGCACGCCGGGGCACACCTCGCACCAGCCGCCACGGGCGGGCGCAGTGAGCGGAAACTGCAGGTCAGGGCTCATCAGGACACCGCACGGGACTGAGCCTTCCAGTAGGGAGCCCGCAGCGTACGTTTGAGCACCTTGCCCGACGCGTTGCGCGGCAGCTCGGCGTGAAAGTCCACCGAGCGAGGGCATTTGTAATGCGCCAGATGCCCTCGGCAAAAGTCGATCAAGTCGACGGCCGAGGCATCAGCGCCCGGTCTAAGCACCACACAGGCCTTGACCGTTTCCCCCCAGCGGCTATCCGGCACACCAATTACCGCGCAGTCGGCAACCGCAGGATGCTGCACCAGTACGCGTTCGACCTCTGCCGGATAGACATTTTCGCCGCCGCTGACAATTTGATCCTTTAGCCGGTCGGTAATGAACAGATAGCCATCGCGCAGATGACCGCAGTCGCCCGTGCGCAGCCATCCGCCGTCGCCCCAGGCCTCTGCGCTGGCCTGCGGATCATTCCAGTAGCCAAGCATGCAGCGCACCGAGCGTACCCAGATCTCACCGACCTGCCCGTCTGCCAATGCTGCGCCACTGGTGGGGTCAACGATCATCAGCTCGGCATCGTCCGCTGCACGGCCGGCGGAGCTCAGCAGTCCGGCGTGCTGGTGATCCGCCGCTGCCAGCACCGATGCAATGCCAGCTGCCTCGGTGAGCCCATAGATCTGGATAAACTCGCAGCCAAAGCTGTCCATCGCAGCGCGCAGCACCGGCTCTGCAATCGGCGAGCCGGCATACATGACCCGTTGCAGTGCGGACATCGACACACCGGCTGTCAGCAGCATCTGAATCATGGCCGGCACCAGTGTGGTGTGGCTGATTGTTCGCTCGTTCACCCGCGCCGCAAACAGGCTCGGCTCAAAGCTGTCCATGCCTTCCAGCCGACCGCCGGCCATCAGCGGTACCAGCAACGAGATGATGCCCGCAATGTGGAATACCGGCAGCGCGTTGATCAGACTGTGCTCCTCCCTGAAGCCGCTGGCCCGCGTGGCGGTATCAATGGCAGAGAGCAGCCCCGGCACCGAGAGCAGCACGCCCTTGGGGCGCCCTGTAGTACCGGAGGAGTAGAGCAGCAAGGCGGCATCTTCGTGGCTTTGCGCAGAAGGCTCCACTATCTCACCCTCCGCAGCCGGCGCTAGCCCTCGGACCACATCCACCAGGCAAGAAATACTCTGCAGGGCCTCGGCATACAGCTGCGCCAGGTCAGCGTCGGCCAGCACCAGGGCGGGCGCGCCATGTCCCAACACGTAGGCCTGCTCCTCAATCGACAGGCGCCAGTTCAGCGGCATGTAGATCAGCCCGAGTTGCTGGGCCGCCAGCAAGGCGACCAGCGCATCCAGGTGTGAGCGAGTCAGTACGGCCAAACGCTCACCCGGCTGCAATCCCTCTGACCGCAACCGCGCAGCTAACTGGTCAGCAAGCCCGCGCAGCTCAGCGAAGCACCATTGGCGCGTGCCGTCGGCACAGGCAATCGCCTGTGGTCGAGCAGCGCAGTGCCGCGCCAATTGTTCAACAATATGTCCTCTCATCAGGCCCTCTCCCCTTACGCTAGTGCGCTCTGTTGTTCATTGTTATCGGAGTAGTGCAATGCCTTGAGCAACGCCTGGCGCTGCGCCACCTGCTCTCCACTCAGCACAAAGCCGCGCAAGGCGCCCTGCGGATCACGAAACTCACCTTGCAGATCAACGCCCGTCCCCTGCCAATGCCACTCTCCGGCTACAGCCGGTGGCGGCAGCGCAACCATGGGGCAAACGGGTGTTTTGACGATGATGGGCATGGGTGGGTAACTCAGCGCTGTGGGCTGGCCGGTCAGCGTGGCCGCCAACGCACGGGCCGCGCTCATCAGCGGCATCACGTAGGGCTGCCACAGCCCTTGCACCTCGGCGCAGTCGCCCAGGGCGTAGATATCCGGCTCGCTGGTGGCCAATTGTGCATCGGTACAGATGCCGCGCCCGCAGCGAAGGCCGGCAGCTCGCGCCAACCCCGTGCGTGGCGTCAGCCCTACAGCGCTAAGCACCAGATCGACCTCCGTCGTCTGACCATCGCTAAGGCTGGCTTGCAGCCTCCCCTGGCTCGGCGCCAGCGACGCTACCCGGCGCCCCATATGAAAATGCGCGCCGGCCTGGGTCAGCGCAGTCGCCAGCGCCTGCCCCGCTCGCTCGGGCACTAAAGCGGCCAACGGCGAGGCGAGCGGATCAACCAGTTCAACCTGTTTACCGGCCGCCAGCAGGTCGTTAGCAAACTCGCAGCCGATCAGCCCGGCCCCCATGATCAATACCCGCTCAGCCACCTCAAGCTGCTCGCGAAACGGGCGGTAGTCGGTCAGCGAGTTGACCGACAGCACTCCGGGCAGGTCGATTCCGGGTATCGCCAGCGTCGTCGCTTCGGCGCCGACCGCTAACACCAACGCGCGATAGTCGAGCCGCTGGCCCTCACACACCAACTGATGCCGAGCCGTCTCAATGGACACCACCCGGCTCAAGGGCAGGATGCGCATATTCAATTGCGCCGCCATGCTGTCGCAATCAGCACTGACCAGCGCATCGGCGCTCTTACCCTTGGCGAGCGCATTGGATAGCAGTGGCTTTGAATAGAAGGCGCCATCGTCCTCCGTCAGCATCACCAACGGCGTATTGCTGTCGCGCTTGCGCAGCTCGCGCGCAACCGTATAGCCAGCCAGGCCGCTGCCAACAATCACGATAGGCGCGCTCACGACAGCTCCACCATGTCGAACTCGTCCTTACCGACGCCGCAATCGGGGCACATCCAGTCAGGCGGTACATCTTCCCAGGCGGTACCCGGGGCGATACCGTCCTGCGGCCAGCCCAGAGCCTCGTCGTAAATGATGCCGCAAACCACGCATTGCCACTTTTTCATCGTCTAACCCTCCGCCGCCTCAGGCCAGCCGCGCGATGACGCCGTCATCAAGCGCCATCAAGCGTGCGTACTGTTCGTGAAACCAGGTCAGCGCAGATTCGAAGCGGCCAAAGTGAATCTCGTCGACCACTCCGCTGGCCATATTGGCCTGAATGGTTTCGCCCAGCACCCAGTCTTCCATCAGGATCTTGTGAACCAGGTTGTGGTTGGTCTCGTGGATGGTCAGCTCCTGCTCTGACCACTGCTCGGCGCCCGATTGCGGCGGATCTACCAGCAGCACTTCTTCAATGCGGGTCTCACCAGCTGACAGCGGCACCATGCGAATCAGCGAGATGTTGTCCGGCTGGGCCAGTAACAACACCGCCGGCGTCAGCGTAAAAATGATGTTGGCCATCTTGCGCATGTCCCACGCCTGCTCCGGCAGCTCGGCGGCCTCCAGCATCGGCTTTTTCGGCAGAATCATGCGCATCTGCAAATCGCCCCAGCTTTCCCACGTCGAGATGTTGCCAAGGAAGAACGGCGCCAGCGTGTTCTTGTGGGCCACATTGAAGTGATAGGCCTCAATGCCCCCCTCCAGCAGGATCTTCCAGTTGGCCTTGATCACATAGCTGCGGCGCTTGTAGACCCGTTGGGTAGCAAGCTTGAGGTAGTCAAAGCCGGACGCCATTTCCGGCGCCAGCAGATCCTCGGGCACTTCGGCAGTGCGGTCCGGGTGGAAGAACACCATGCCGCCCAGCTCCCGACAGTGAAACTCGACCAGCCCGAGCTTCTGCTGGTCCAGATCAGCAAAACCGCGCTCAAAATCCGGCGCTCCGGCCAGGTTGCCCCGGGTGTCGTAGGTCCAGGCGTGATAGGGGCAAACAAAGCGCTTGCGACAACCACTTTCACCGGTTGCTACCAGCCGGGCATTGCGGTGTCGGCAGGCGTTGGCAAACACCCGAACCTGCTGATCCTCACCCCGCACCAGCAACAGCGGTACACCCTTGACCCACTCCAGACTGAGGTAGTCGCCGGGGTTGGGTATTTCGGCGCCAGCCGCGAGCGCAATCGGCTGGCGCTGAAACAGCATCTCGTTCTCACGCTCAAACCAGGCCGCGGAGATGTAGCGGTCAGTGGCGTGGGTCTGGGTCGATTCGTGGTACTGCGTCTCACCACGCGCCTTCAGCTCCAGCGCCTGCTTGATCAGTCGAATTTCCGTCTGGCGATCCATGGTCAGGTCCTCATCAGGTAGCCCTCCTGCGGCGCGGCCGCGGCGGGTCTTGGCGGTTGATGGGGCTAACTTTATCAACGCCTAATCAACGCAAAATGACCATAAAAGACCACTTATCAACTTTTTAAGACATAATGGCTATTGCACCGCCAACCAACACCACCGGACAAGCCCATGCCGCAGCCACCTACAGCCCACACCGCACAACGCGCTATTGAGGTTGCCTACCTGGTTCCCGAGCGGTTCTGGAGCAGCACAATCAGCAGCATGGCTGAGGTTTTCCAGGGCATGCAGCTGAGCGCAGGGCTGTTTCAAAACAGCGCCTGGCGCGGCTTTGGCGAGACGTTCCTGCGCTGCACACCAGAGCCGGTAACCGGCTTCTCCGGCTTGCGTTTTGACACCCAGTACTTTGCCGACGTGGGCGAGCGCCAATTCGATGTGGTGGTACTGCCATCAGTCTGGGGGCTGTCGATGGACAATCTGGAGCGCACCCGCCCTGCGCTGCAGTGGCTGAAACAACAGCACACCGGCGGGGCGACTGTGGTGGGGCTGGTGACGGGCGTCTTTCATCTGGCCGAGGCTGGCCTGCTGGACGGTCGAGAGGCGACCATTCACTGGGCGTCGGAGAACATCTTCCGGCAGCGCTACCCCAAGGTGCGCGTCAGCCCACGCCTGCAGATGGTCGAGGCAGACCGCATCATCACCACCGCGACCACACCGGCGACCTTCGATGCGACCCTGCTGCTGATCCAGCGCTTTCTCGGCGACCGCTCAGCCGAGTTTGCCTCGCATTACTTCACCATCCGCGACAAGGACGCACCGCTGCCGGTATTTCTTGAGCCCAGCTGCAACGACACCCTGGTGGACGCCGCCCGCGACTACATGCGCCTGCATCTGACCGACGCGCTGACGCTGCCGCTACTGGCCCACCAGCTCAGTGTGACGCCCCGTACCCTGTCCCGGCGCTTTCTGGCCGCCACCGGCATGACGCCAATCCACTACCTGCTGCGCCATCGGCTGAACAATGCGCGGCGCCTGCTGGGCGCCACTGACCTACAGATCCAGCAGGTCGCCGAGCAAAGCGGTTTTGCTTCGGCCACGGTGTTCTGCCGTAACTTCAGTAAGGCCTTTGGCCAGAGCCCGCGCGCCTACCGCCGCTCCCTGCCCAGCGCGAAGTAGCCAGCTTAGTCCCAGCGCGCTTTGGAGTAGCGAAAAACCGGCAACGACAGTCGCCAACGAATAGCCGACATGCGCAGCAACAGACCAACGCTGAAGGCGGCGAGTAGCGTGACGTTTTCGTTGGTACCCTGGCTAAGCAGGGCCAGGTAAAGAAGCGCTACCACCAGCGACACGCTGGCATAGAGTTCGTGGCGCAACACCTGCGGGGTGCGGTTACACAGGACATCCCTGATGATGCCACCGAAAATACCCGTGGTGATGCCGGCCATAACCACCACCACCGTGTCGTAGCCCAACTGCAGCGCAACGTTGCAGCCAATCACCGTAAAGGCAACCAGACCAATCGCATCCAGCACCAGAAACAGCTGATGCAGGCGCCGCATAAAGCGGGCCAGTACAATGGTGATCAAACCGCTGGAGATGGTCATGTAGATGTACAACGGGTGCTGGGTCCAGGTGACGGGGAAGTTGCCCAGCAAGATGTCGCGCACCGTGCCGCCGCCCAGCGCCGTGAAAAAGGCGATGACGGCCACGCCAAATACATCCATATTTCTTCGCCCGGCGGCAAGTGCGCCCGACATGGCTTCGCCGGTAATGGCAATCAGATAGATAAAGGTCAGCACACAGGACTCCCTGGTTTCTGTGGCCTCTCCCCCTGTCCCTGATACCTGAGAGTTTACAGAGCATGCTCTGCTTGCCCCTTCGGTGGACTGCCTCGGCAGTCGCTCTCCAGTCGGCGTAATATGATGACCGCAGTACGTGAGCCTGAGCGTTTATGGGAGTTTGCGCCTTCGGCGGGGCTGATTGCCCTCTCTCCTGCGGGGCGGCAGAGTTTAGAGAGGCGGCACGCGGTTGTCCAGCTGGCCGGTAGCGGTGTCTTCCGTGCGGTCTCCCCAGAGATCCGCAGCGCCCGGACTGGCTTTGCCCCTAAGCGGGTTGAGATAACCCCACTCAAGTTCATCGGCACTTTTCACCTGCGAGCGGGCGTCAGCGGCGAGCACCGCTGGCGCAGCCAAGGCGGCGGCAGGAAACTCAATCAGCAAAAAACAGATAATCGACTCAATGGCTACCTAATCGCTCGCGTCCATCAGATACTGGGCAAAGGCATAGGCCACCACCGGGAGCTGACGGTTCTGCAAAGACGCCAGCACCAGGTTGGCCGCCGGAAAGCCCCGGTCCGCTATCTCGCGGCTGACCAGCTCTCCCCCTGCCTGGGGCACGCCAATTTGAATTTGAAAGCTCAGCGCCTGCTCATAGCGCAGGTAACCCAGCAGAAATTCAAAGCTGTTGCTCTCCACCAGCCCGCGCAGCTTGATAGAGCGCCGCACCAGATAGCCGTCGAGCAACTGCCGGCCGGCGGTTTCCCGACTGGGTAGCACCACCGGGTAGTCCAGGCACTCGCGCAGGCTGATACGCCCAGGCTGCGCCGCCAGTGGATGACTGCGGTGCATCACCACACACAGCGGCTGCGCAACCTCGTGCATGCGCTGAATGTCTGTCTCCGGGGTGAGATGGAAGATCAGCGCCAGATCAGACTCAAAGCTGCGTAACGCATCCAGCGCCCGGTGGTGATCGCCCACCTGCACCTGAAACTCCACTAGCGGGTGCTGCTGGCGAAAGCCGGCAATGCGTTCCGGCAGGTAACTCCCGGCTGCCGCCTGACTGACCACGATACGCACCCGGCCACGGCGCAGGCCCTGCAGGTCCTCGATCTCCGAACGCACCTGCTCCAGATGCGCGGCGCGGCTGCGGATGTACTGTACAAACAGCTCACCCGCTGCGGTCAGGCGCATGCCCCGTGGCAGGCGCTCGAACAACGGCGTGCCCAGCTCATCCTCCAGATCCTGGATGCGTCGATTGACCGCCGAGGGCGCTACATGCAGGCGCTCGGCGGCCTGGCGAATCGAGCCCACCCGGGCCACCTCATCCAGATAGTGCAAAAAACGCAGGTGGTTCATGACGTCTCCTGAGCACCGTCACAGTGCAACGAACCGCACAGCATAAGTGCAGCGGCTGCGCGCCAGACGCGGCCGCAAGCCAGGCCTACCCCGCGGAGGCAGCAGCAAAGCCCGAGCCTTTGCACTACACGCGCAACAACCCCATGAGCGGCAAGCCGCCCGGTGTCACTGCTGCAGCATAACCGTTGCCGAAACAGCAACGCAATGCACGCCAAAAGCTGACATTTCATAGTCACTAATGGCATAGGCACTGCATCGTCTGCCGGCATGAAAAACAGCACCGACGAGACCCTGGCCTACGGGCCCCATCCCGACAACGCCTGGCACCGACACTACGGTGTGACCAGCCTGTTGCGTCCGGCGCATGCCCCACAGCCGCTGCTGTTCGGCAGTGATCAAGGCAACCTGGAACTGGATATCAGCACCAGCGCCGTGGTCGTGGTCGACATGCAGAACGACTTCTGTCACCCCGAGGGCTGGTTTGCCCAGAAGGGCGCCAGCATGCGCGCCACCCGGCGCCCCATCGCACCTTTACAGCGGCTGTTGCCGGCCTGGCGCCAGGCCGGCGGCCGTGTGGTCTGGCTCAACTGGGGTATCCGCGCCGACCGGCTGAACTTGCCACCGGTGGTGCACTTTGTCGGCAAGCGCGGCGCCAGTGAGGTGGGTTACGGCGAGCACTCACCGATCGACCATGGGCCAGCGCTGGTGCAGGGCAGCTGGGGCGCCGAGGTGATCAGCGAGCTGGCGCCAGAGCCCACCGACATTCAAGTCTGCAAACACCGCCTAAGCGGCTTCTGGGACAACGAGCTGGACAGCATCCTGCGCGGCCAGGGCATCACCAGCCTGCTGTTCGCCGGCATCAACACCGACCGCTGCGTCTTTTCCACCCTGCAGGACGCCGGCTTTCTCGGCTACGACTGCATCTTGCTGCGCGACGCCTGCGCCACCCTGTCGCCCGCCTACGTCAGTCGCGCCATTCACTTTCTCGTTGCGCAGTGCCACGGCTTTGTTGCCACGGCCGCTGCGCTGCATACCGCCCTCGCATCACACCATCAGGAGTCTTGAACATGTCAGCAAAAATCCGTCGGCCACGTCTGGCCAAAACCCTTAGCGCCCTGAGCCTTGGCCTGGGCATGTTCGCCGCAGCCAATGCACAGGCGGCCACCGATATCGACCTGGTTCTGAACTGGAAGTACGAAGGCGCCCAGGCCTGGTTCTTCCTCGCCGAAGACAAGGGCTACTTCAAGGAGCACGACCTGAACGTCACCATCGATCAGGGCGAAGGCTCTGCGGCGTCCATTCCAAAGGTCGCCTCCGGTGTCTACGACGCGGGCTTTGGTGACACCAACGCGCTGATTCAGCTGGCCTCGACCCAGCCTGAGCGCGCGCCGGTGGGCGTTTATATGATCTACAACACCCCGCCGTTCGTGATTGCGGTCAAGAGCGACAGCCCAATCACCGAGCCGCAGGATCTGGAAGGCAAGATCGTCGGCGCACCGGCCAACGACGCCGCCCTGAAGCTGTTCCCGGCCTTTGCCGAGATGACCGGCATCGACCAGTCCAAAGTCACCATCAACAACATGGCGCCCAACCTGCGTGAGCAACTGCTGATGCGCGGCCAGATCGACGCCGCCTTCGGTTACATCACCACCATTAGCTTCAGCGCCAAGGGCATGGGCATCAACCCGGACGAGGAACTGCGCTTCATTCGCTACGGCGATCACGGCATGGACCTGTACTCCAACTCGATCTTCTTCTCCCAGGAGTTCATCGCCGAGCACCCCGAGGCCGTGCGTGGCTTTGTCGCCGCCATCAACCAGGCCATTCAGGACGCCGTGGCCAACCCCGAAGAAGCCATCGACGCGCTGATGCGCCGCGAGCCGCTGCTCAACCGCGCCGTCGAGACCGACAAGATGCTGACCACCGTACGCAACGACATGAGCCACCCGGAAATTGCCGACATCGGCCTGGGCGACGTCAGCGACGATCGCCTGCAGCAGAACATCGACATCGTGGTCAAGGCCAACCAACTGGAGAACGCGCCGGCCCCGACCCAGATCTTCGACCGCAGCTTCCTGCCGGCCCGGGCTGACCGCCCGAGCGAATTGTGAGCCACGGGAGACACTGATGAATCTTGATCTGCAGGACAAAGTCGTTGTCATCACCGGCCCGGCCAAAGGCATGGGCCGGGCAGTCACCCTCGCCTTTGCCCGCGAAGGTGCCCGCCTGGTACTGGCCGGCCGCGATCTGGACGCCATCGCGCCGGTCGCCCGCGAAGTCACCGAGCTGGGCAGCGAGGTAGAGGTGGTGCCATGCGACATGACCCGCAGTGCAGATGCCGAGGCCCTTGCGGCCGCGGCACTGGACTGCTTCGGCCGCATCGACGTCCTGGTCAATGTGGCCGGCGGCTCCGGCCCGATCGGCAAGACCGGCTGGGACACCACCCAGAGCGAGTTCGACGAAATCGTTCAGCTCAACATGACCGGCTGTTTCAACACCATGCGCGCAGTGATGCCCGCGATGATCGAGCAAGGCAGCGGCAAGATCGTCAACGTTGGCGGCACCTTCGGCATGCGCGGCCGCGCCGGGCGCATGGCCTATTCCGCCTCCAAGTGGGGCCTGCGTGGCATTACCAAGAGCTTTGCGCTGGAAGCCGGCCCGCACGGCATCAACGTCAACTGCGTTGCCCCCGGCATGGTGGATGGTCCGCGCTTTCGCGACAAGGTGTGCGCCAACATGGCCAAAACCTTGGGCATCAGCCCGGAGGAAGCCGCCACCCGCCACGCTGCCGACTACGCGCTTAAGCGCGTCTCCACCGACCAGGACGTTGCCAATGCCTGCCTGTTTCTCGGCAGCGACGTCTCCCGCCAGATCACCGGCGTCGACCTCCCGGTCGATGGCGGCTGGGCCATGCTTTAGGAGTACCTGATGAACCAAGTTGACCTGCTGATCCGCGGCGCCCGCGTTGTATCAGACCACCAGATAATCGAAGCATCGGTGGCCATCGACGG
>DBHE01000227.1:5844-8020 GCA_002296055.1 Pseudomonadaceae bacterium UBA836 | reverse complement strand
TAAACCAGTGTGGTATTCGGCAGAGCCTGCGGCTAAGGGCGTCAGCCCCAAAAGTACGCACCAACAGACTAAGCGTCGCACGGTTTAACAACAATCTGCACGGCGCTAGGGACTCGGTGCCAGCGTATCGAGTAACTAGTGACATGCTTCGCGTACGGGTTCCAAAAAGCGGAAAGAAGGTAACCGTCCGGGCAACACACCTCCTCAATTCCGCCTGGTAGCGGCATGGTGTCCACCTGTTTTTGGTGGACACCATTTCAAGCCCCTTGCGGAGGAACTCCCGTGCCAGGCCTACGCCGCTCCTATCCCAAATCCTTCAAGGCCCAGGTCGTCGAGGAGTGCAGCCAGCCCGGTGCCTCGGTTGCCGGCGTAGCCTTGAGTCATGGCCTTAACGCCAATCTCGTGCACAAGTGGATTCGCCGCCAGCAGGCACAGCTGCCTGCTGTACCCTCCAGTTTTATTCCGATCCCTCTCGTCCCGAGCCTACCTGCTACCCCGAGTGCTGCCGACATGGCCATCCAGATCGTTATTCCTCATCGGGTCGGCAAGCTGTCGGTGCAGTGGCCGGGCAACGACCCTGAAGGTTGTGCTCGTTTCCTGCGCGAGCTGCTGAAGTGATCCGCATTGAACGCATTTGGCTCGCCACTGAGCCTCTGGACATGCGCGCCGGCACTGACACAGCGCTGGCCCGCGTAGTCGCCGTATTCGGGGCGGCGCAGCCGCACTGCGCCTACCTGTTCGCCAACAAGCGCGCCAACCGGATGAAGGTGCTAGTGCATGATGGTGTGGGCATCTGGCTTGCCGCACGGCGACTGAATCAGGGCAAGTTCCACTGGCCAGGCGTGCATCGTGGTCTGGAGGTCGAACTCGACGCTGAGCAACTCCAGGCCTTGGTGCTCGGTTTGCCATGGCAGCGAATCGGTTCCAGCGGCGCAATTACAGTGCTCTGAACCCCGCTTATCAGCTGTTGCAGTGACCGTGCTTTGGTAAAATCCACGGCATGACTTCCTCGCCCAATCTCGACCAAATGACGCCCGAACAACTGCGCGCCCTCGCTGCGCAGTTGCTGTCCAAGGTCGACACCATGGGCCGAGAGAGCCGCCGCGACAAGACAGTCATCGAGCAACTCTCTCACGAGATCGCCATCCTCAAGCGGCACAAATTCGCTAAGCGCAGTGAGCAAATCAGTCCGGCGCAAGGCAGCTTGCTGGATGACTTGCTCAACACCGACCTCGAGGCTATCGAGGCAGAGCTGAACGCGCTCCGGCCTGAGCCTGCCGCAACCTCATCGCGCCAACAGCCCAAGCGCGCTCCGCTGCCATCCCAGTTCCCACGTACGGTCATCCGCCATGAACCGGAGAGCACACAGTGTGCCTGCGGGTGCCAACTTCAGCGCATCGGCGAAGATGTGAGCGAGAAGCTGGATTACACACCTGGCGTGTTCACCGTCGAGCAACATGTGCGTGGCAAATGGGCCTGTCGTCAGTGCGAAACGCTGATCCAGGCGCCTGTGCCGGCCCAGGTGATCGACAAGGGCATTCCCACCGCCGGCTTGTTGGCCCATGTAATGGTGGCCAAGTTCGCGGACCACTTGCCGCTGTATCGCCAGGAAAAGATCTTTGGCCGTGCAGGCTTGGTCATATCGCGTTCGACGTTGGCGCAGTGGGTAGGCCAAACCGGCGTGCAGCTCCAACCCTTGGTGGATGCATTGCGCGAGGCAGTGCTAGCTCAAGACGTTGTACACGCCGATGAAACACCGGTGCAGATGCTGGCACCCGGCGAGAAGAAAACACACAGGGCTTACGTCTGGGCCTACTGCACTACGCCGTTCTCAGCACTGAAGGCGGTAGTCTATTACTTCAGTCCCAGCCGTGCTGGCGAACATGCGCGTAACTTCCTGGACACCTGGAATGGCAAATTGGTCTGCGATGACTTCGCAGGCTACAAGGCTGGCTTCGAGCAGGGCATCACCGAAATCGGTTGCATGGCGCATGCGCGGCGCAAGTTCTTCGACCTGCATGCCGCCAACAAAAGCCAGCTGGCCGAACAAGCGCTGCACTCGATTGGCGGGCTGTATGAAGTCGAACGGCAAGCCAAAGACCTGAGTGACGAGGATCGCTGGCGAATACGCCAGGAAAAGGCCAAGCCCCTAGCCGACACCTTGCATACCTGGATG
>DBHE01000227.1:0-5460 GCA_002296055.1 Pseudomonadaceae bacterium UBA836 | reverse complement strand
GTCAAACTGGCTGTTCGCTGGATCGTTGCGCAGCGGTAAACGGGCTGCAGCGATCATGAGCCTGATCCAGTCAGCTCGCATGAATGGCCATGATCCGTACGCCTACCTCAAGGACGTGCTAACGCGGTTGCCGACGCAGAAGGCTAGCGAGATCGAGCAACTGCTGCCGCATCAGTGGATGCCGGGCTGATCGGCGCAAGGTGTATTCCCCGTACGCTTACCATCGTTCACCGGCTGGGTGGGGTGTGAGTACAACCCTGCGGTGGGGACCAGAGAAGGATTAAGTTGGATCCGCTCCTTTTGCGGCACTAAAAGCGAATAGCGTTTGTCGCCGAGCGGGGGGCAATATGCAAACTTTGCACATTGCTTTCCGTCGTCCCAACGTCCGTCATCCGTTGGGGGCAATGGTCATTGACAGGCTAGTCCGCACTCCAACTCAAGCCCGTCCCAAAAGAGATCGAGAAACTACTGCCGCATCAGTGGATGCCGAGCTGATCGGCGCAAGGTGCCTTCCCCGTGCGCTTACGAAAGAAGCAACACCGGGCAACGTACCGGCCGGTAAAAATAAAAAAAGGCCGTAAGCGTCCGGTGAACACACCTTTTGAACTCCAGCTTTGCGGTAAACACGCGGCTGCATTCATGAGCCTGATCCAGTCAGCTCGCATGAATGGCCATGATCCGTATGCCTACCTGAAGGACGTGCTAACGCGGTTGCCGACGCAGAAGGCTAGCGAGATCGAGCAACTGCTGCCGCATCAGTGGATTCCGGGCTGATCGACGCAAGGTGTATTCCCCGTACGCTTACGATGCGCTACGTGGCGACTACTGCTGGCATCCCCGGTGAGATGGTTCAAGACCTGCTGCTGTAAAGCTTGCAGTACCGATTCGGCCAGTCAGAGCGAGTGCCTCATCCGCTGGAATGGCTGACGGACAATGGCTGTTGCTACACTGCCAAAGAAACGCGAGCCTTCGCGTCCTCTCTGGGCTTTGTCGTGTGCACCACACCGGTGAGAAGCCCTCAGAGCAACGGCATGGCTGAGGCCTTCGTGAAGACGTTTAAGCGCGACTATGTGTACTTGAACGATCTCCCTGATGCCGCCACGGTGATGGCTAGGTTGCCGGAATGGGTCGAAGACTATAACCGCAGCCACCCGCACAAGGGGCTGAAAATGAAATCGCCCTGGGAGTACAGGGCGGAACTGGCATCAAACGAATGAGGTGGTGTCCGGTTTAGCGGGGGCAACTACACACAAGCCTTCCAACGATAAAAGCTTCAGCTGGCAGCTCGGCATGCTGGAGCAGAAACATCCACGTTCTCGACTTCTCACACCCACTCCTCGCACAGTTTCTCAGCCTGCACCAACACTAGCTGTGCAGCCTCCTCCTGCTTGTCCGGCGGATATTTGTACTTGCGAAGAATCCGCTTAACCATCAAACGCAGTTTTGCCCTAACGCTGTCTCGGTTGTTCCAATCCACCGTCACGTTTTTACGCAAACCATCGGTCAGTTCATGGGCAATCTTGGCGAGAATCTCGTCGCCTAGCTCGCGGACGGAAGCCTCGTTATTGGCCAACGCATCGTAGAAGGCTAGCTCATCATCGTTAAGCCCCAGCACCTCGCCGCGTTTGCTGGCGGCGGCGAATTTCTTCGCCATGTCGATGAGTTCTTCGATGACTTGAGCCGTTTCAATGGAACGGTTCTGGTAGCGAGCAATGACGTTACTCAGCAGCTCGGAGAATTTCTTTTCTTGAGCGACGTTGGTGGAGAATCGACTTTTGATTTCCCCTTCCAGCAGGCGCTCAAGCAGTTCTACCGCGAGGTTCTTCTCGGGGAGGCTGCGCACTTCAGCAAGGAAGTCGTCATCGAGCAAACCGATGTTCGGTTTATCCAGGCCAACAGCCGCAAACACGTCCACCACATCACCCGTCACAACCGCATTGCCGATGATCTGGCGGATTGCCAACTCACGCTCTTCGTCGGTCTTTTTCTTCGCGCTGATATCACGCTTGGTCAGCAGAACTTTGATTGCCTGGAAGAACGCAACCTCCTCCCGCTCTGCCTTCGCCTCATCCAGCGTGCAGCACAGGCTAAACGCCTTACTCATCGCCAGTGCGTTGTCAGCAAAGCGCTTCTTGCCATCCTCAAGGCCAAGGATATGGTTCGCCGCACCAGCCAACAGCTTGTGGCCGCCATTCAGATAGTCGCTGTAATCAAAGCCGTGCAGCATGCCACGCAAGATATCCATCTTCTCGGCCAGCAGCGAATAGGCTTCATGAGCGTCGACAGTAGGCCGCCCGCGCCCCTTGCTTGCGGTGTACTCCTTCAGCGCCGACTTGAGTTCATTGGCGATGCCAATGTAGTCGACCACCAGTCCGCCCTGCTTATCCTTGAACACCCGATTGACGCGCGCAATCGCCTGCATCAGGTTGTGCCCCTTCATCGGCTTGTCGACGTAGAGCGTGTGCACACAGGGTGCATCGAAGCCGGTCAGCCACATGTCACGGACGATCACAATCTGCAGCGGATCTTTCGGGTCTTTGAAGCGTTTCTCCAGCCGTTTCTTCACCTGCCCAGAGTAGATATGCGGCCGGAGCAACGCTTTATCAGATGCGCTGCCAGTCATCACTACTTTGATGGCGCCCTTCTCCGGGTCCTCGTCATGCCAATCAGGACGCAGCGCGATGATTTCGTTGTAGAGGTGCACACAGATCTCACGACTCATGGTGACGACCATGGCCTTGCCCTGCTGCGCTTGATTGCGTTCCTCGAAATGCTGAATCAGATCTGCCGCAATACTCTTGATGCGTGGCTCTGCACCCACCACCTTTTCCAGCGCGGCCCAACGCGACTTGAGCCGTGACTGCTGATCCTCTTCTTCATCCTCAGCCAGCTCATCGACCTGATCATCGATGTGCGGCATATCACTGTCTTTCAGCGCCAGCTTGGCCAAGCGGGACTCATAGTAGATAGCAACCGTTGCACCATCTTCCTTTGCCTGCTGCATGTCGTAGACGTGAATGTAGTCGCCAAATACCGCGCGCGTATCTCGGTCCTCACTGGAAACCGGGGTGCCGGTGAACGCCACGAAGGTTGCATTCGGCAACGCATCACGCAGGTGCTGGGCGTAACCAACCTGATACCGAGCCTGCCCTTCGGCCACCTTCAACGTATCGACCTTGAGCTCAGCATTGAAGCCGTACTGCGTGCGATGTGCCTCGTCGGCAATGACGACGATGTTGGAACGGGTAGACAGCACCGGGAAGCTGTCTTCATCCTCCCCGGGCATGAACTTTTGAATGGTCGCGAACACTATCCCGCCACTCGGGCGATTGGACAGCTTTTCCCGCAGGTCTCCGCGGGTGGCAACCTGAACCGGCTGCTCGCGCAACAGGTCCTGCGACAGGGAGAACACCCCAAACAGCTGACCATCCAGATCATTACGATCGGTGATCACGACGATGGTGGGGTTCTCCATCTGGCTCGCCTGCATCACCCGTGCAGCAAAACAGGTCATAGTGATGCTCTTACCTGAGCCCTGGGTGTGCCACACCACCCCGCCCTTGTGCGAACCGCCCGGGCGCGACGCATCCACTACCTGATTGATGGCAGCGCGCACCGCATGAAACTGGTGATAGCCGGCGATCTTCTTCACCAACCTGCCGTCATCCTCGAACAACACGAAGTAGCGCAGGTAATCGAGCAACATCTCCGGCGCCAGCACACCGCGCATCAACGTTTCCAGCTCGCTGAACTGCCCCAGCGGGTCCAGGTTCACCCCATCAATGGTGCGCCAACGGGCGAAGCGCTCGATATCGGCCGACAGCGATCCCATTCGGGCTTCGCTACCATCGGAGATGATCAGGATCTCGTTGTACTGGAATACATCCGGAATCTGCTCTTTGTAGGTCTGGATCTGGTCGAACGCTTTGACCAGATCCGCATTCACATCCGCAGGGTTCTTAAGCTCGACCAGTACCAGAGGCAAGCCATTGACGAACAGAATGATGTCCGGCCGGCGAGTATGCTTGGGGCCCTGGATACTGAACTGATTGATCGCCAGCCACTCGTTGGCCTTCACATCCGCCCAGTCGATCAGGCGCACGAAATCGCCACGCGTCTCGCCGTCCTTCTGATACTGAACCGGCACACCGCTGACCAGCAGACGATGAAACAGGCGGTTGGCAGACAGCTGAACAGGTACACCCAGCTCCAGCACCTGACGCACCGCATCCTCACGAGCAGCGAGCGGTACACCGGGGTTCAGCCGCGCAACCGCTGCGCGTAAACGCATGGCAAGCACCACGTCACGGTAGCTCTCCCGTTCCGGGTTGTCGCCATCATGGGCGATGTCCGGCCCATATAGGTGCTGATAGCCCAACTCACCCAGCCAGCCGAGTGCTTCCTGCTCCAGTTGATCTTCGGTCATTCCTTTATCCCGGTATTACTGCCTGGTCGAGTACGGCGGCTGCCGCTGCAACCTTGATGCAGTCTGTGAGCTGCATCTCATCATCGACCAACAACGTATCAGCGTCTAAATCAAAAGGTAAGGCCCAAAGCCGCAATTCCGGGCTGAAATCAAAGGACGGCAGCGGCCTATCGAACCGGCGGGTTCGTGGGTAGATAAGCGCCAGCTCGCCCTTGCTACCAAGGTATTTGTTGCCGTAAGCAAACAACTGATAAAAATCACCCTGGCTCAAGCCATATTTGTTCGCCCTGTCACCGCCGTCGAGCGTTTTCCACTTGGTATCCAGTACCCAGGTCTGAGCGCCCTTCTCCATCAGCAAGTCTGGCTGCAGGCGGAACATATCGCTGCCGGAGTGCTGGCACAGGCTGTGCCTCGATGCCTGCGCCTTTAGCCTCGCCCCCGGCTCAAGCCGTCCACGCAGCCACCCTTCCACATAACGCTCAAACAGCCGCTCCATCGGGAACAACATGCTCATACCGCGCCACTCACCGCTCACCGCCAGTGGCATCTGCTGATTGAGGATTAGCTCGCACCAGGGCTTCATTGTCTGGTAGTGCGCCATCAGGCGATCTGTACTCCATGCCCTAAAGTCCAAGGCAATATGACGGCTTGCGGGCAGCTCGCCGAGCATCGAGCGCAGCTCGTTGGCCAACCGCCAGCTGTTCGCGTCCTTGGTGCTTTTCGCCACCTGCTCTAAGGCTGATTTGAGCAAACGGTTCTCAGCGCGATCGGGCTGAAATACGTCGTGGCGAATCTGGAGGTAGTGCTGCCGCCCGGGGCGCTGACGCATCTGTGCGACCACATTGAGCTGGCCACGCAAAAAGCGCTGCTCCTCTTCAATTCGTTGATAGTCGAACCGCACACCCCGCTTCACCAACAGATCAAGTTCTGCCAGAAACTGCGCCATTACCCATTCGCTGAGCGGTGCGTCAAACAGCTCGATACTGGCTACCGATGTCTGACGCGAGTCGAGGGGTAATCCCCCCTGAAATCAG
>DBHE01000099.1 GCA_002296055.1 Pseudomonadaceae bacterium UBA836 | reverse complement strand
ATGGTGCTGCCGCAGCCCATGTCGCTGCGCACCACAAAGGCTTGTACCGGTACGTCGGTGCGCGCGCACAGGTCGCGGAAGAAGGCGGCGGTTTCGCTGTTGGTGGCGTAGCGCTGGTTGGTGTTGATTTTGATAACCGGGCCGGCATTCAGCTGGGGGCCGTGGTTTTCGTCGTGCTTCATGGCGAAGTTCGGGTGCACCGCGTGGGCGTTGTCCGCCGACACCAGCAGCGAGCGCTGGATCACCTGAATGCGCTCGGCGTCGTCGCTGATCAGTCGGCGCAGCACGTCTTCCAGGAAGGGGCCGTCGGCACCGCAGCAAGAGCTGGAGCCAATCTCTTCATGGTCAGTGCATACCAGCAGGCAGGGTTGCTCGCCGTCGCTATTGAGCAGGGCGTTCAGACCTGCGTGGCAGGACAGTAGATTGTCCAGGCGGGCTGCGCTGAAAAAGTCGCCATCGAGGCCCAGTTGGGCCGGGCGCTGGGTGTCATAGAAGCTCAACTCGTAATCCAGCACCTGCGCGCCCTCGCAGTCGGGGTGCTCGCTCGCCAGTTGGCTAGCCAGCAGGGCGCGTAGGTCGCGCCCGCCATCCAGGCTGTGGGCGAGGATGGGCGGCATGTCGGTCTGCGGGTTGATGGCCAGGCCATCATTGACGCCCCGGTTAAGGTGGATGGCCAGGTTGGGCACCACCGCAACAGGGCGCTGGAAGTCGATCAGGCGGCTGTCCAGCGCGCCGTCAGCGTTGCGAAAGGTGACGCGGCCGGCCAGCGACAGGTCGCGGTCAAACCAGGGTGCGAGCAGGGCGCCGCCGTAGATCTCGACGCCCAGTTGCCAGAGCCCTTGCTGGTCCTTCTCTGGCTGCGGCTTCACGCGCAGGCAGGGGCTGTCGGTATGGGCGCCAATCAGACGCAGTCCTCGCTTGCTCAGCGCACCTTCGGCGCCCAGCTGAAAGGCAATCAGCGAGGAGTCGTTGCGGGTCACCAGATAACGCCCGCCGGCCTCCAGCTGCCAGTCAGTACGCTCATCCAGCGCCGTAAAGCCGGCCGCCAGCAGGCGAGCGCGCAGGGTGGCGGTGGCGTGAAAGGGGGTGGGGGAGGCAGCAATGAAGTCGGCCAGATCCTGAAGCGTTGGGTCCTGCATGTAACTCTCCTGCAACGGGGTGACGGGCACCTGCTCAGAACGGGCAGGGGCTCTCAAATGCCATGCGCTCGCCTGTCTCCGGGTGGCTGATGACCAGTCGCGCGGCGTGCAGTGCCAGGCGCGGGCAGGCGTCCAGCGCGGCGCCTTCGGCGTAGAGGCGGTCGCCAAGCAGCGGGTGGCCGATGGCGAGCATGTGCACGCGCAGCTGGTGCGAGCGGCCGGTTATCGGTGTCAGCTCTACACGGCAGTAGTCTGCGTGGCGCTCCAGTACGCGCCAGAAGGTCTGAGCATGCTTGCCAAGCTCGTGATCGACGATATGCCGTGGCTTGTTGGGAGGATCATAGCGCAGCGGCAGGTCAATGTGTCCCGCATCGCCCGCTGGCTGGCCCCAGCACAGGGCGATATAGGCTTTCTCGGTCTCGCGATCATGGAACTGGCGGGACAGCTCGCGGTGGGCGTCCGGGTTACGGGCAATCACCAGCAGGCCGGAGGTTTCCCAATCGAGCCGATGCACGATGCGCGCTTCGGGGTAGCCGTTTTCCTGCAGGCGGGTAATCAGGCAGTCCTTGTTGTCCTCGGCACGGCCTGGGACGGACAGCAGCAGCGTCGGCTTGTCGACGATCAGGAAGCAGGGGTCCTGATGCACGATGCCGATATGGGTCAGTGGCATGGGTCTTCCGGAGGGCGCCACCCGGGTGGGTGGCGCCGGCTGGTCAGGGGCGTTCTGGCAGGGTGATGTTCAGTTCGAGGACCGAGCAATCATCCTGGTTGTCGAGAGCGACATGCACCTGCTCGCGGTCGATGGAAACGTACTTGCTGATGACATCGATGATTTCCTGCTGCAGTTGCGGCAGGTAGTCGGGCTGATTGCGCTGCCCACGCTGGTGGGCCACGATGATCTGCAGACGCTCCTTGGCGATCGACGCGGGCGTCGATTTCTTGCGGTCGCGGAAATAATCGAAAATGCTCACTTAACGCCCTCCGAACAGGCGCTGCAGCAGGCCCTTCTTCTGTGCTTCGAGGAAGCGGTGCGCAACGTCCTTGCCAAGCAGACGCTCTACGGCGTCGCTGTAAGCCTGACCGGCGTCGCTCTTGTCGTCCATGATGACCGGCACGCCCTGGTTGGAGGCCTTGAGAACTGCCTGCGATTCGGGAATCACACCCAGCAGCGGAATGGATAGAATGTCTTCAACGTCGGCTACCGAGAGCATTTCGCCGTTTTCGACGCGCTCGGGGTTGTAGCGCGTCAGCAGCAGGTGCTCCTTGATCTTCTCGCCGTTCTCGGCGCGGCGCGACTTGCTGGAAAGCAGGCCCAGAATACGGTCCGAGTCACGTACCGATGAGACTTCCGGGTTGGTCACCACGACGGCCTCATCGGCAAAGTACATGGCCAGATGAGCGCCTTTCTCGATACCGGCAGGGGAGTCGCAGACGATGTAGTCGAAGTTCTCTTTCAGCTCTTCGAGTACGCGCTCAACGCCTTCGGGAGTTAGGGCGTCCTTGTCGCGGGTCTGGGAAGCCGGGAGGATGAACAGGTTCTCCGAGCGCTTGTCCTTGATCAGCGTCTGATTCATGTTGGAATCGCCGTTGATCAGGTTGACGAAGTCGTAAACCACACGGCGTTCGCAGCCCATGATCAGGTCGAGGTTACGCAGGCCGACGTCAAAGTCGACGATGACGGTCTTGAAACCGCGCAGGGCCAGCCCGGTACCGATGGCGGCACTGGTGGTTGTTTTGCCCACCCCGCCCTTGCCTGAAGTGACAACGATGATCTTTGCCAAAATGACCTTCCTGTCGAAAAAATGTCTGATAGTGGATTACGTCGGGCGGTGATGGTTCCCGACGTGGATGCAAGGCTGCGGAACTCGGTCACAGACCAGAGAAATCGGGCGCCCCGAATGGGA
>DBHE01000252.1 GCA_002296055.1 Pseudomonadaceae bacterium UBA836 | reverse complement strand
CACTCAGTTTTTGCGGCCGCCCAGCATTGATTACGGCCTTGGTCTTTGGCGTGATACATCGCTGACTCGGCGTTGGCCAGCAGCAACTGGGGGCTTTTGCCGTCATGCGGGTACAGGCTGATACCCAGGCTGGCAGTTAGCTGGAAGGGCTGATTGTCCAGCACGTAGGGCTCCGCCAGACGCAGGCGAACGCGCTCGGCCAGCGAAGCTGCTTCTTCGGCGCTGGTAACGCGCGGCAGCACTACGGCAAAGGCATTGCTGCCAACGCGCGCCGGTTGGCCCTTGAGCCAGCTGGCTCCCTCCAGGCGTTGAGCAACCTGACGCAGCACCTCGTCGCCAGCCTGTTGGCCGAGCGTATTGTTGAGGTATTTGAACTGGTCCAGATCGAGCATGAGTACTGCCGGTGCTCGGCTGCGCCGCGCTGCGTCGGCTAGTTGGCGCTCCAACATTTCTTCCAGTGCGAGGCGGTTGCGCAAGCCGGTGAGCGCGTCTGTGGTGCGCTTCAATTCAAGGTCACGGCGCAGCGTCAGCAGCTCGGTAATTTCCGAAGAGAAGCCGATCAGCGCGCTAGGGTGGCCCGGCAGCGCGATGGGGATCTTGATCGACCAGAAGTGCCGGGCAATACCGGCGGTGTCGTGTACAACCTCTTCGCGTGCCTGGCGCTGGTTGTTATCCAGCACCTCACGGTCCAGGGCAATCAGCTGGCGCGCAATCTCGGGGGCATGCACATCGTGATCCGTGCGGCCGATAATGTCCCTGGTGGTGGTGCCGTACAGCTCGATGACTTTCTTGTTGGCGTACAGGTAGGTGCCATCGTTGTCCTTGACGTAGATGTAGGCATCGACGTTGGACAGGATGGTATTCATCAACTGGTTATGGCGTATCGCGTTGTCGGTATTGAGCTTGTCGGCGGTGAGAGGCGACGAAATTCCGCTGAGTCCGACGATACGGCCGTCGGTACTGCGAATCGGTACCTTGATGGTCCAGAACAGGCGGCGTTGCTGTTCGTGGCGCAGTACTACTTCTTCTTCCTGATGGATCTCGCTGCCTAGTGTCAGAACGTCAAGATCGTTCTGCAGCAGCGCCTGGGAGTGCTCCATGTTGAAGAAGTGTCTGTCGTCCAGCCCGAGCACTTGCGACAGGTCTCGTTGGTAGAGTTCGCAGACCGCCTTGTTGGCGTAAAGATAGCGGCCCTGAGCATCCTTGACGTAGACGTAGGCGCCGATCGAGTCGAACAGGGCGCGCAGGTTGTTGCTGGTACTCTGGTATTCAATATCCGTGTTTTCCCGGCCCATCGGGGTGCCTCTTGTTTTGCCAGCATCGCCGCAGGTGCAGGTCGCTGCGCGGGCGTTTTTTCAATAGTGATACCACAGCTTGTATGACGGCGTCAGCCTCGGCAATCAGACTGATGGCCAAGGCATGGTCAAAGGCACAAAAGAGAGGGGGTGTGGGCGCGCAGAGCGCGCCCGAGAGGGGTCAGGCCAGTTGTGCCCAGAGGTCGTATTCGTCAGCGTCAGTGACTACCACGCTGACCAGATCGCCTGGCTGCAGCGCTTCGTCGGTATCTAGGTAAACGTTGCCGTCGATCTCGGGTGCATCTGCTACCGAACGGCCGATCGGGCCTTCTTCGTCGACTTCATCAATGATGACCTGGATGGTCTTGCCGATTTTCTGCTGCAGGCGGGCCGTGGAAATGGCCTGCTGGTGGGCCATGAAACGCTCCCAGCGCTCCTGCTGGACGTCTTCGGCAATGGGTTCAAGACCCAAGTCGTTGGCGGGAGCGCCCTCAACAGGGGAGTACTTGAAGCAACCAACGCGGTCGAGCTGGGCTTCGGTCAGCCAGTCCAGCAGGTACTGGAAGTCTTCCTCGGTTTCACCCGGGAAGCCGACGATAAAGGTTGAACGAATGGTCAGCTCAGGGCAGATTTCGCGCCATTTTTTGATGCGCGCCAAGGTTTTGTCTTCAAAGGCCGGGCGCTTCATGGCCTTCAGCACTTTGGGGCTGGCGTGCTGGAAGGGGATATCCAGGTACGGCAGGATCTTGCCCTCAGCCATCAGCGGGATCAATTCATCGACGTGCGGGTAGGGGTACACGTAATGCAGGCGAACCCAGATACCCAGCTCGCTCAGTGCCTCACACATTTCTGTCATGCGTGACTTCACTGGGCGACCGTTCCAGAAACCGGTGCGGTACTTGATATCCACACCGTAGGCGCTGGTGTCCTGGGAAATGACCAGCACCTCTTTCACGCCAGCCTTGGCCAGGCGTTCCGCCTCGCTCAACACATCACCGACAGGGCGGCTGACCAGTTTGCCGCGCATCGACGGAATGATGCAGAAGCTGCAACTGTGGTTGCAGCCTTCGGAGATCTTCAGGTAGGCATAGTGGCGCGGCGTCAGTTTGACGCCCTGCGGCGGTACCAGATCAATCAGCGGGTTGTGATCCTGCTTGGGCGGTACCACCTCGTGAACTGCGCTGACAACCTGCTCGTACTGCTGCGGACCGGTAACAGCCAGGACGCTGGGATGCACGTCGCGAATCGCATTTTCTTCCACACCCATGCAGCCGGTGACGATGACTCGTCCGTTCTCGGCGATAGCCTCGCCAATGGCGTCAAGTGATTCGGCCTTGGCGGTGTCGATAAAGCCACAGGTATTGACCACGACTACGTCGGCATCCTGGTAGGTTGGCACCACCTGATAGCCTTCGGTGCGCAGCTGCGTCAGGATGCGTTCGGAATCGACCAGCGCTTTCGGGCAGCCGAGTGAAACAAAGCCCACCTTGGGGGCGTTGGACGGGGCGGACATCAGGAACCTCACGGGAGAGCGGTGGCATGAACTGCCATTCTTTGAAGCCGCGTATTTTATCTGCCAGCTGGGTGGCCTGCCAGCTCCGTGACATGTATCGGTGACCATAACCGACGGATTGCATGCTCAGCCGTTGCATCTGTCTGCATAGCTGCATACAATGAGAATTATTCGCATTTAGTAGAAGGGATTGAAGCACCATGACGGTGGGGGATCAGGCGCGGGAAGAGTGCGGGGCACTTTACGCTGAGCATCACCGCTGGCTGTTGGGCTGGCTGCGCCAGCGGCTGGGTTGCCTGCACGACGCTGCGGACCTGGCGCAGGATACCTTCGTGCGGGTGCTCAAAGCGCGGGACGCTGCTGCGCCTGAGCCGATTCACGAACCGCGTGCCTTCCTGCGCACGGTCGCCGGACGGCTGCTTTCCAACCACTTGCGTCGCCGCGCGCTGGAGCTGGCCTGGCAGCAAACCCTGGCCAGCTTGCCGGAGCCGGAAATGCCGTCGCCAGAGGTGCAGGCAGTGTTGCTGCAGACGCTGCACGAGATCGATGCGCTGCTGGACGGCTTGCCGAGCCGCACCCGCCGGGTGTTCTTGCTCGCTCAGCTCGAAGGATTGACCTACGCACAGATTGCCGAGCAACTCGGCGTCAGTGTGCGCACCATCAAACGTGACATGGCGGAGGCCTATGAGCAATGCATACTGCTGACCCCCTGACATCTGGCCTGCCGCGCGAACAGCTGGATCGCGCGGTCATTCGCGAGGCGGCCCAATGGTTGGTGCGCCTGAACGAGTCGGCGCATGACCCGCAACTGGCTGCCGAGCTGGCCCAGTGGCGGGCGCGCAGTGAGCAGCACGAGCAGGCTTGGCGTCGCGCCCAGCAGGTCAACGACAAGTTTGGTCTGCTACCTCCGCAGCTGGGTATGTCAGTGCTGACCGAGCGCAGTGAGCTGTCCCGCCGTCGTGCTATCAAGTCTCTGGTGTTGCTGATGACCGTGTTGCCGGCCGGTGTTGCGGGGTATCAAGCACTGCCCTGGCGCGAATGGCAAGCCGACTACAGCACCCGCACTGGGCAGCAGCGCAGCCTGACCTTGAATGACGGCAGCGAGTTGACGCTCAACACTGATACCGCCCTGGACGTGCAGTTTGACCGCCACCAGCGCCTGATTCGCCTGCACCGCGGCGAGCTGCTGATCGACAGCGGCGCCGACCCGTTGCAAACGCCGGAGCGTCACCGCCCACTGCGGGTACTGACACGCCATGGTGGTGTGCGTGCACTGGGTACCCGATTTGTAGTGCGGCAGCAGCGCGAGCATACACTGGTGCAGGTATTCGACGGGGCGGTGGAGATTGAGCCGCGCAGCAGCGGCCGGAGACCGCAGATCCAGGCTGGCCAGCAGTTGCGCTTTGACAGCCGCGGTGCTGGTCTGCCGCAGCCGGTTGATCCGCATGGCGCTGATTGGGCAGAGGGCGTGCTGGTCGCTGACAGGCTGCCGTTGGGGCGCTTTTTGGCGGAATTGAGCCGCTATCGCCCTGGCTTGCTGCGGTGTGATGACAGCATTGCCAGTCTACCGGTCAGCGGTGCTTTCCAACTGAACAATACCGATCAGGTGCTCGCGAGCCTGTCTTACAGCCTGCCGGTCAAGGTGGTGTACCGCACCCGCTACTGGGTGTCGATCAGCGCCGCCTGAGCTGTCTTGTCGCGCGGGTTGTCCCCTTTTGACAGCTCGCGTGTCTTTAACAAGGACAATAACCCCCTTCGCCTGAAAGGAGTCCTTGAAATGGCAGGTTTTCCCTCCCCACATGCTGCCCGAGCGCAGCTTTCCCGTCTTGCGCCGCTAGCCTTGGCTGTTGGGCTGAGCACCTTGGGCGCCCCGCTAGCCGTGGCCGATAGTGCGACTGGCGCCGCGCATCAGTATCAGTTGCCGGCCGGCGATATGGCCGCTGCGTTGACCAACTTCGCTCGCCAGGCGGGCATCAGCGTTCAATTTGATGCCGCCCAGATAGCCAGCTTGCAGGCTCCTGCGCTGCGCGGCGAGTACAGCATCCAGGAGGGCTTTGCGCAGCTGCTGGCGGGTAGCGGACTGCAGGCTGTGGAGCAGGGGCAGGGCGTATACGTGGTGCTGCCGTCCAGTAGTGATAGTGCGATGCTGGGCGTGTTGCTGGTAACCGGTGAGCGGGTTGCCGGGGACCCGACGGCGCCGACCGGCAGTCTGGTTGCACGCAGCAGCTTGAGCGCGACCAAAACCGGGACCGATCTGCTGGCGACGCCACAGGCAGTCAATGTGGTCACCCGTGAGGAAATCGAAGCCCGTGACGCTGGAGACCTGGCGCAGGCCCTGCAGTACACGCCTGGCGTGATCAGCCAGTATGGCAATACCGACCAGCGTCACGACTGGTTCTCGGTGCGCGGCTTCAATCCGGGCCGCTTCATGGATGGATTGCGCCTTCCATTCGGCGTGCTCGGCTACGCGCAGCCGCGGATCGAGCCGTTCTTGCTGGAGCGCGTTGAGGTGCTCAAAGGCCCGGGTTCGGTGCTTTACGGCCAGTCCGCTCCGGGTGGCCTGCTGAATATGGTCAGCAAACGGCCCACGGAAACCACGCAGGGCGAGCTGCGGGCCGAGTACGGTAGTCATGAACATAAAGAGCTGGGGCTGGACCTGGGCGGTCCACTGGATGAACTGGGGCGCGTACGCTACCGGTTGGTGGGGCTGCTGCGCGATGCCGACTCACAGGTTGATCACGTGGGTGAGGAGCGGCAACTGCTGGCGCCATCGTTGTCCCTGCAGCTCAGTGAAAACACCAATCTCACACTACTTGCCCACTATCAACATATCGACGCCGATGGTGGCGGCGCGCCCCCTGCGTTGCCCGCCCAGGGAACGCTGTATGGTGGTGCTGTCTGGGGTAAGTTGGGGCCGGATACCTTTATCGGTGAGCCCAACTACGATCACTTCAGCAACAAGCAAATGTTCTTGGGTTATGAGCTTGAGCACCGTCTGAACGATATCTGGACCTTGCGTCAGAACCTGCGCCTGGCCCGGGTAGAGACCGACACCCAGCGGGTACAGGGCGCAGCTCTGATGGGCAACAACCTGGTGCGTTACGCCTGGGCGTTTCCTGAAGACTCTGACTCCCTGACGCTGGATAACCAGGCGCTGGCCAGTTTCAGCTGGGGGCAGGCAGAACATCGACTGCTGCTCGGGCTGGATTACCAGCTAGAAGAGGGGACCTACGACGAGCATTTTGACGGCTTGAACGTCAGCCCTATTGATCTGGTTACCCTGGCGTACACCGGGGATGCGGTAAAAACGCCGCTGACTACCCGACGCGAGCAAGATCGCTACCAGCTGGGCGCGTACTTGCAGGATGAGATCGCAATCAACGGATTTACCCTGCACCTTGCAGGTCGATACGACCTGGCGGCGGCTGATAACACGACCCGCAATATGGTTGCTGGCACCAAGACTGATGTTGACCAGCGTGACGAGGCATTTACCGGTCGCGTGGGCCTGGTGTATGAGTTCGACAGTGGCTTTGCGCCTTATTTCAGCTACAGCGAATCCTTCTTGCCGACCAGCGGCACGGATGCCAGTGGTAATGCGCTGCAACCCACTGAGGGCAAGCAGTATGAGCTGGGGCTGCGTTATCAGCCGCATGACGGCAGCAGCCTGTGGACACTCTCTACCTACGAGCTGACGCAGCAGAATGTGCTGACGCGCGACATGCTGACCAATCAGCGCTCGCAAACCGGCGAGGTGCGTGTGCGCGGCCTGGAGCTGGAGGCCAAGGTACAGCTGGCAGAGGGTTTGCAAGCACTGGCGTCTTACACCTTGGCAGACAGCGAGGTTACCCGAGACGGCAATCCGGCCGTGCAGGGCAACGAGCAGCCGTTTGTCCCCAACAAGCAGGGCAGCCTCTGGCTGGCTTACTCGGTTCAGCACGGTGTGTTACGTGGGCTTGGGCTGGGCGGCGGTGCGCGCTATATCGGTGAATCGTACGGTGAAACTGCAAACCTTTACGAAACCGACGGCGTCACTCTGTTTGATGCCAGCCTGAGCTATGACGTGGCCCAGGCCATGGGAGCGGAGAATGGCGTTACATTGCAGCTGAGCGCCAACAACCTGACTGATCGAGAATACCTATCTACTTGTATTTCAGCCTTGGGTTGTTACTGGGGTGAAGGTCGTACGGTGACGGGGTCGGTCAGTTACAACTGGTAGTTCTGCTGTGGTGGTGCACCCAGTCGAAAAAAAGGCCGCGTTTGCGGCCTTTTTTTTTGATTAGCGCTCGATGATTTCCTTGACCTCGTCCTGCGGAATCTGACGATCGCGATCGGTAGCGTCCTCATATTCCATCATGCCGGTTTCTTCATCAATTTCCGGCTTGTCCTCGGCTTCCATGATCTGGCCGTCGGTGGTGCGTACCAGATAATCGTTGCCGCAGGCAGTAAGGGCAAACAGGCCGAGAAGGGCGATAGAGATCAGTTTCAACTGTTTCATGTGACTACTCCTTGCACATAGTTGTGTTTACCAAATACACAGTTTGTGACAGAAGTATGGCGCCAAAGGTTCACTGATCGGAGATCGAGTGTGACGTTGATCACACTCGATACGCGTCTTATACCGCCACGCCGGAGCCGTTAAGGCGGGACTTAATGAACTGTAGACAGGCCTCTGGCTGGGTGATTGGCAGCATGTGACCACCGTCGATCAGTGTCAGCTCAGCGTTGTCCAGGCGAGCGGCCAACTGCTCGCCCTGTTCCTGTGGGTTGAGGATGCGATCCTCTCGGCCGTAGAGAATGCCGATGGGCAGTTGCAGGTCCTCGTAGCGCTGTTGCATCTGCGGCAGCACTGTTTCCACCGCCGCCAAGTCACGCGAGGCGGCAATGAAATGGCTTGGGCGCAGCCCCAGCAGGCCACCACCACGCAACGGGAAGTCTGCCGGTGCCTGCTCTGGACCAAACACTACTCCCAGCACCTGCTCACGCTTGCGAATGGACAGGGGGATAGCCAGTGTCCAGCCAACCAGCTTGCGCAACCAGCTCTGACGAATCGCCAATGCGGCGAAGGCATCGGACACCTGTGAGGGCATATGGGTGAGCGGCGCGATCAGGGCGAGGCCGCGCACTTTGTCCGGGTGACGCAGAGCTGTAGCCAGCGACACTGCGCCGCCCAGCGAGTGACCAACCAACAGGGGCTTGCCCAGCTGCAGCGCATCGATGACGCCGGCTACCACGTCAGCCTGTACCGTAAGCGACGCAGAGGCGGCATCTGGACGTACCGAATAGCCACTGCCCGGACGGTCGATAGCGACTACCCGATGGGTCTTGGCCAGTTCGTTGATCAGGCCGTAACCGAAGTTCTGAATAACGCCGGTCAGGCCGTGAATGAGCAGCAGGGTATCGGGCCCGGTGCCTTGTTCTACATAATGGATGCGGTTGCCCATGATGGTGACAAAGCGCCCCTCGGGCGGCATCGCCAGTTCAACCCGTTTGGCAACAAAGAGCGTGTAGAGAAATAGCCCTAACAGGGCCAGAGCAAGCACCACCAGTACGGCGGTAATCAGATAGTTCACGGTCGTGTCCTTTGGCGTGAGTGTGGCGCGGGGTCCGTCTTCTTGTTAGTCATCGTTGCTGGCCAACCCGGGCAGCAAGCGCCAATAGTTGACTGGCATCAGCCGCTCCAGCCAAGCCAGTATGCGTGCATCGTTGCCAACAATCACCCGTGCCTTGTCTCGCTCAATACCCTTGAGGATGATTTGCGCGGCGCGTGGCGGAGGCATGCGCAGCAAGCGATTGGCGCGCGCCAGCTTGCGCTGCTTGTCGGACTCGCTGGCGCCGTCGGGAGAGCGTGCACTGGTGGCGATGGCAGTGGCTACGCCGCCAGGGTGAACCACCGTGACGCCGACACCGGTGTTCATCAACTCCAGGCGCAGGGCATTGGAGAAACCACGCACGGCAAATTTGCTGGCGCAGTAGGCGGTCTGGCCGGCCGGGGTGATCAGCCCGAACAGGCTGGAGACATTCACGATACGCGCTTGCGGTCGCTGTTTTAGGGCCGGCAGAAACGCACGGCACAAGGTGACAACCGCATCAAAGTTGATTGCCATCAGCCAGTCGAAGTTCTCCACGCTGACCTGGTCGAAGGTGCCGCCCAAGGCAACCCCCGCGTTGTTGATCAGCAGGTCTACCTGGCCATGCTCGGCCAGCACTACGTCAGGCAAGGCGGCAACGGCGGCGCGGTCGGCGACGTCCAGCGGGTGCTCACTGACCCGTACACCCAACGCGCGCGCCTGTGCGGCGGTTTCCGCCAGAGCGACAGGATTCAGCTCAGCCAGTGCCAGATGACAGCCGCTACGGGCCAGGGCGTCAGCCAGGGCGCGGCCAATGCCGCTGCCCGCGCCGGTCAGCACGGCTACACAGTTTTTGGTTTGCATGCGTGAAATTATCCTTGTTATTGAAATTGCATGACGCCGTCGTCGATACGACCGTATTGAATGATGAACTTGTCTTTCAGGTAATTTTGATGGACCTGCCAGGGTGCGCGATCTCCCTGCTTGGGCAGCATGCCAGCGCCGCGCTGCACGTAGCCAGAACTGAAGTCGAGGAAAGGTTGCTCCTGCACCGAGGCATCGCGCCGTACTACTGCAATACGGTAGTCATTACGATCCATGTAGCGCAGCAGCCGGCAGGTGTAGTTGGCCGTCAACTCCGCTTTCAGCGTCCATGAGGCGTTGGTGTAGCCAAAGGTCACCAGCATGTTGGGCACGTCGCTGAGCATCATGCCCTTGTAGGACATGCGCTCGCCAAAGGCCATGGGCTGGCCGTCTACGGTCACGCTGACGTCGCCCATGGCATTCAGTTTCAGTCCGGTGGCAGTGACAATAATGTCTGCGGCCAACTCCTCACCGCTGCTCAGACGGATGCCGTTTTCGGTGAAGCTGTCGATGGTATCGGTGACGACACTGGCCCGCCCGGCGCGCACGGCGTGGAAAAGGTCGCCATCGGGCACGGCGCACAGGCGCTGGTCCCAAGGCTTGTAGCTAGGGGTAAAGTGCTTCATGTCGACGTTGTTGCCGATCTGCGTCTTGACCATGTGCAACACGCGCTCTTTGAACTGCTCTGGACGGTTTCTCGCCACCCGGTAGAAAAAGGAGGTCAGCAGTACGTTTTTCCAGCGGGTCAGCCCGTGCGCGGCCGGCAGCGGTAACCACTTCTGCAGGGAGTGGGCCAGGCCATCGCGCAGCGGCCTTGCTACCACATAGCTAGGCGAGCGCTGCAACATGGTCACGTGCGCGGCCTGCTCGGTCATGGCCGGTACCAGGGTCACGGCGGTTGCGCCGCTACCGATGACCACCACGCGCTTGCCGCGGTAATCCAGGTCTTCTGGCCAGAATTGCGGGTGTACGATCTGGCCGCCAAAGCGTTCCTCATTGGGGAAGCGCGGGCGGTAGCCCTCGTCATAGCTGTAGTAACCAGAGCAGGAAAGTAGAAACCGTGCCTCGTAGGTTTCTTCAACCTCTGCGCCATCGGCGTCAGTAGCTATTGCCTGCACTGTCCAGCGCGCCTTGTCACTGGACCAGCTGGCGGAAACCACCTTGCGTTGGAAGCGGATGTTATGAACCGCGCCGGATTCCTCGGCCATCTCTTCGATGTACTTCTTGATATCTGGTCCGTCGGCGATGGCTTTGGCGTTGGCCCAGGGCTTGAAGCTATAGCTGAGGGTATACATGTCCGAGTCGGAGCGGATGCCGGGGTAGCGGAACAGATCCCAGGTGCCGCCGATGGCCTGACGGCGTTCGAGAATCAGGTAGCGCTTGTCCGGGCACTGGCTGCTGAGCTGGTGTGCTGCGCCAATTCCTGAGAGACCGGCACCGATGATCAGGACATCGAGCGGTACGGGTTCAAATGCTTGTTGTTGTTTTTGCATGGTGCTTCCCTTGGTGTGGGTACTGGTGACAATCTAGATTGTCATATACCCTTTGGCAATTCCTATTGTCCGAATTCATTGCATGAATACAGCTCCCTCAGTCAAACGGCGTTATCGCGGCTCATCTACCGAAGAGCGTCGCGCCCTGCGCCGCCAGCAACTTATCGACGCAGCCACGCGCATTTATGGTGAACATGGTTACCGGCATTCCGGCGTTAAACAGGTCTGCGACGCTGCCGGCCTGACACAGCGTTATTTCTACGAGTCGTTCAGTCACAGCGATGAGCTGTTGATTGCCTGCTATGAACAGGCTGCGCGCAAGGTGCGTGAGGTCAATATGGCCGCCGCCGAGTCCGCTGGCAGCGACATGCTGGCGCGCAGTCGGGCCATGTTGCACGCTTACTTCAGTTACTTGCGGGATAACCCGCGCGAAGCCCGCTTGCTGTTTGTCGACATTCGCGGCATCAGCCCGGCAGTCGACGAGGCAATTGATCAGGCACTGAAGGCCAGTAGTGAAGATATGACTCGCGCGCTGGCGCAGCCTGGAGAGCATTTTGACGAAATGCTCCAGGCCGGCATTCTCGGCGGGGTGATTCATATCGCGCTCTACTGGATGGCCAGCGGCTATGCCCAGTCGGTCGAGCAGGTGACCGAAACTGCACTCAAACTGGGTGTGAGCTTGCTGGATACGTCCGTTGGTCAGTTGTAGTAAGAGATCGTTTCTCGCAGAGCGTCGGAAAACTGAAAAATGTCATCTACTGAGTCTACGGGATGACGTGTTTCGTTTTTTTCTGCATCGAATAGACCTAGATATTTCTGAGAGCGGTTAAAGTGAAGCCGACATATAGGCTTGCGGTTGTTGTCGTCCAGCAGTACACCAAAATAGCTTTTTGTATCCCGCGCGGAAATTCGCTTTACATCGACTGTCGAGCGTACGATTGCCTTTACAACGTTGTAGGCTTCTAGCTCCTCCACTGTTGTAAAAATACCATCGTCATCCTGGCCAATGGCTACGGGGCTGTCCTCGGCTTCTTCTATCGCATCATTTAATTCTCGTTTAGAACTATTAAGTGCGGATTTTAATCGCTCGTTAACCTTGTCACTTAAGAACTGCTTAGTCGCTTTAGAGGTAAGCAAGGCGAACTGCTCGCGTACCTTTAGAGTCAGGGGGCCCTCGTACACTCGGCTTGCGAATAGACGTATGAAATCATCCGAAGGTGACGCCATTTCCTGCGCAAGCAGGCGCTTGAGCTGGCTGACGTATTTTAGCTCGCCCGCGGCGTTGATGATCGACTCGATGTCAAATGCCGGTTTGGTAAGCTTTATGAGCTCGGGTATTACATGATCATCTATATCAAGTAGATCGAGAACTAGAAACGGCTTCTCGTCCATTTTGTTGGCAGCATCAAGGTCAGTGTAGAATTTATAAACTTGGCCATTAGTCAGGACGGCCACCCGCGCGTTAGTGACAGAGAAGTAGCGAAAGAGCTGCCCGGAATGCTTGAGGTTTAACTCATCACCCAGCTTTTTGCATTCCACTAGGATTTGCACCTCGCTGTCTTTAAGTATTGCGTAATCCACCTTTTCGCCTTTTTTTATCGCGACATCTGCAGTGAACTCAGGAGTAACCTCCAAAGGGTTGAACACATCGTAACCCAGTACATTGTTGATAAATGGCATGATAAAAGCAGTTTTAGTTGCTTCTTCGGTTTGGATGGCGCTTTTCTGTTTGCTTATTTTGGAGGCGAGTTCTGAAAGCTTATCGATAATGTCCATATTGTTACCCTTTATATCCTACTTGATCTGCCATTGGCGGCTACGATGTGGCTAACTGAGATCACTATAGTCTGTTTTGAGAAAATGGTAGTTTTGTCTGCTCTAGGCGGCTGCCGTAGCTCTAATATTCAGCCCAGCAGGGTGTTCGAGCTGCCGACAAGCATAAAAAAACCCCGCACGAGGCGGGGTTTTTCTTACGCGTCAGCTATCAGAGCTGCTCGACCGGGATGGACGCAGCGGCTTTCTGGTAGGACTCGATTTCGTTGAAGTTCATGTAGCGATAGACATCGCTGGCCATGCTGTCCAGGTCGGCAGCGTAGCCCATGTACTCTTCAACGGTCGGCAGGCGGCCCAGAATGGACGCAACCGATGCCAGCTCGGCGGAAGCCAGGAACACGTCAGCGCCATCACCCAGACGGTTCGGGAAGTTCCGTGTGGAGGTGGAGACAACGGTGGACTTGGCAGCAACACGTGCCTGGTTACCCATGCACAGCGAGCAGCCCGGCATTTCCATGCGCGC
>DBHE01000162.1 GCA_002296055.1 Pseudomonadaceae bacterium UBA836 | reverse complement strand
CGGCAGACCCGGCGCAGGTGCGCCAGCTGTACGTCTGTGGTGTCGTCACTGCTGCTGGACTGTGGCTGCGACAGGCTGGCTACCAGCAGTTCACTGAGGGTTGCCTCCAGTGCCGGCAGCTCGGCGCTGTCCAGATGTTGGAGTTGTTCTGCCACGGATTCAAATAGCCGCAGGCAGAGGGCGCCCATGCCGCGCGTGGCGCTGATGCGGTTGGCGACAAGTTGGCCGTTACGCACCAGACGCAGCAAAAAGCTGGACGACTCCAGGCGCACCAGCATGGCGCGAAAGTCGGTCTGCATGACCAGTTGCCAGTGTTGGGCCGGGTCGAGCAGCATGACGTCGCCGGGCCCCAGTGCCAGCGGCTGATCACTGGCGAGCAGGTGCGCGCTGCCGCTGAGCAGCGCGACGACCAGTACCGAATGACGAGTGCCGCCGGGGTTGGCCGGAAGCGGCGTGAAACTTTGTGGTGCAGCGTTCATGTGAACGAACACCGAGCTGTGCGCCGAGGCGCACAGGGCAACATGATCCTTATTGTCCCGCAGGGCGGGCATTGAGACGCGGCTGGCCAGGCCAACCTGGGTGAGCATGTCATTCCAGGCTGGCTGGCGCAGGGCCGCAGGCACACTGTTGGCAGAGAAGCGTTTGAGATCGGTCACAGGGGTGTCCGTCGTATTTCAGGTGTCTCTCTGCGCAGCAAGTGTTGTGCCATGGGGTCAGCTCTTACGGGCCGGGAACATCGACTTCTTGAGTACTGCGTGCACGCCCCAGTTGCCGTCGACTACCTGGGTAATGCCGAAGTCGACCGCAATCGACATCAACGAGATGGCTTCATCCTCGCCCAGATTCTGGGTGCTCATCAGGAAGTGGCGCATCTTGTGGAAGGCGTCGCGCATGGCCAGATCGACGGAGGACTTGCTGTAGATGTCGTTCTGCGCGTTCGGGCCCAGCTCGGCCAGGTAGTTGGCGTAGCTGAAACCGTGCAGCACCCAGTCGTCCTGGGTTTCCAGCAGCGGGTAGTTCAGCTCGGCCAGCGCAGTGCCGGGCAGGTCGGCCTTCTTGTGCAGGATGAACTGGAAGGTGCCGGTCAGCGAGCATTCGATCGCGGTGCCGCACATCTCGGAGTCACCTTGTGAGGCGTGGGGGTCACCCACGGAGAAGTTGGCGCCTTCCACTGCAACCGGGAAGTAAATCTTCGCGCCTTTGCCAATGCGCCAGTTGTCGATATTGCCGCCGGTGTGGTTGGGCGGAATCGAGCTGACCATGTCGACTTCGGCCGGTGCCACGCCGATGGTGCCGAAGTGCGGACGAATCGGAATGCGGATGTCGCGCAGGATGTTCTCGTTATGGGTAACGGTCGAGTGGTTAACCGGAATGCCGGGGTAGTCGATGGTCGGGTGCACCACGCCGAACGGGTCGGTCTGCGGGGTCCAGCGGAAGTTGTAGACCGCCTGCGCCCAGTTACGCTCGCCGGTGGCGTCGACCTCGTAAATGGTGACGACTTCGCGCTTTTTCGGCTCGCTGAGCAGGTCACCGTATTGAAAGCCCCAGTTGGCTGCGGCGTTACTGCCGAAGGACTTGCCCTTGAACGACGGGTTGCCGCTTGGGCGCGGCACCACATCGGCGATACGCACTTCCAGAATGTCACCGGGTTGAGCACCCTTGATGCGCACCGGGCCGGTACAAATGTGCACGCCAGCGCCGCCACCCGCGCCAATGGGCGCGTCCATCGGGCCGGCACCGCGGCGGTCAACGCCCTTGCGGTTGGCATCCCAGAAGAACACCGCTTCGGCGCCCGGGTCACCCTTGACCATGCGCTCGGCGTCGTCGTTGGCGTGGTGGGTGAGGGTTTCCATGGTGACGTAGTCACCGGATTCGATTTCCAGCACCGGCTTGGCAACTTTACTGAAGTAACCCCAAAGCACGGTGTCGGGTGTGGCCGGGATGTAATAGTGGCGCGGGCCCGGTGCGTCCGGGTCGCTGCCGGCGACGCCGCTGGCGGCGTGCGCCATGGGTGTCATGCCGATGCCGAGGGCGCCCAGGCCAACGGCGCCGCCGCCAACCAGGGTGTTGCGTAGAAAGGAGCGGCGGGCGGTATCAAACTCCTCCAGCACGTCCTTGCGGTTTTCTTCAGTGATGCCGTGTGTGCAGCCCGGCGTGCAGATGTGATCGCTCATGTTGGTTCCCCATATCAGGTGTCTTGCCTCTGCCCGGATTATGTGGCGGCGGGGAAAACCACTCTTGTCAGCAGGCGCACTAATCCTTGTCGAGCAGCCTGGGCGTTTGGTTGTTCACGCCGGGGAAACCAGTAAAATGCGCCGTTCGCATTTTTCCTGTCTGTTGCCGGAGTTGCTGCATGTCCAACCTGATCTCCCCGCCGGAACGTCTGGCGCCGTTGTTTCTTGCCTGTCTGATGGCATCACCTGCATTTGCCCAGACCGATGAGGTTGCCCAACTGGACGCGATTACGGTTGCCGGGCAGAAGTACGATGAGGTCGCCAAGGCTCGTGAGGCGCTGAATGAGGTGCCGGGCGCTACCAATCTGGTTGATATGCAGCAGGTTGAGCAGGGGCGGGTAGCTGGCGTGGCCGATGTGCTGGCCTATCAGCCGGGCGTCTACGCTCAGTCACCCGGTAACGAGGGCGTGAAGATCAGCATCCGTGGCTCCGGTATCAACCGTGGCCCCGGTGCCCATGCCTCCGGTAATCACATTTTGCTCGACGGACTGCCCCTGACCGGGTCGGGCGGTACGCCCTATGAGCTGCTGGAGCCGCTGTGGCTCAGCCGCGCTGAGGTACTACGCGGTGCTAACGGCTTTGAGCGCGGTGCGCTGGCGCTGGGTGGTGCCGTTGATTACATCACCCGTAGCGGTTTTGATGCGCCGCGTCTGCAGCTGCGCATGGAGGCGGGCAGCGACGGTTACCTCAAGCGCCACATCGCGTCCGGTCAGGTGATCGGTGATCTGGATTATTACGTTGGTATCACTGACCTGCACTACGATGGCCAGCAGGATCATGCCGCCGGTAGCGGTAAGGGTGTGGTCGCCAACGTTGGCTTGCAGCTGACACCGGATCTGGAGACGCGCTTTTACGTCCGCTACCGGGAAACCGAACATCAGACGCCGGGCCGCCTGACCCAATCGCAGATCGACGAAGACCCGACCCAGGCGAACCCTTTCAATATTGGCCGTGACGCCAGGCGCGAACAGCCGGGCAGTACCTGGCTGGCAAACAAGACCACGCTGCGCCTGGATGACGTCAGCACGCTCGAGATGGGGCTGGTTTACCACCACTACCCGATGGACCTGATGGAAAGCCCGTACCGCATTCGGGTGGACTACAGCGACATCAGCGCCACCCTGAACTACAAGCGTGAGCACGAGCTGTTCGGGCTCAACTCGAATACCACCGTTGGCTGGCGCACCACCACCAACCTGCCCAGCAGTGATGCGAAAGAGACGGCCTATCAGCCGCTCAACGCCAGCGGCACGGTGTACCCGGTCGGCACGCTGATGCGCAAATACGAACACCAGGGCTCGGATAACGTGCTGCATGTCAGCAATGAACTGGAACTGACTCCCAGACTGTGGCTGAGCAGCGGGCTGGCGCTGATCTATACCCAACGCGAGGTAGAAGTCACCTGGCCGGGTAGCAATGAGCGTCTGGATGAGGGCACCTGGGATTACGCGCCACGCTTGGGCCTGCGTTATCAGCTGGAATCCGGCACCGAGGTGTACGGCAACCTGTCTCGCTCGGTTGAGCCGCCGCACCCGTGGTCGATGATCTGGGGTTCGCCGACGCGCTTCCCGGTCAGTACTAATCCCTGGAGCTACCGTCAGAGCGAACCGGTCAGCCTGGATAACCAGACTGCGACCACGTTCGAGGTCGGCGCCCGTGGTGATTCGGTCGTTGGTCTGTGGGATCTGGCCTGGTATTACTCGCGGGTCAATCACGAGCTGCTGACCGTTGAGATTGAGCCGAACATCTTTGCTGAATCCAACGCCAGCGCCACGGTGCACCAAGGCATTGAAGCCGGACTGACCAGTACCCTGTGGCAGGGCGATGAGCTGGGTGCACTGGCGTTGCGTCAGGCTTACACCTTCAGCGATTTCCATTACCGTGATGACGACACCTTTGGCAGCAACGCGCTGCCGGGCCTGCCACGGCATTACTATCAGGGTGAGGTGCGTTATCAGCACCCGGCAGGCGTCTATGTCGGGCTGAACACCCAGTATGCGTCCAAAGTGCCGGTGGATTACGCCAACTCCTGGAATGCAGATTCGTACACGATTTTCGGCGCCGTTGTTGGCTATGACGCGCCCAAGCAGGACTGGCAGACCTGGCTGGAACTACGCAACCTGACCGATGAGCATTACGCGGCCACCGTGACGCCCGGTTACAACGACAACGGCGTAGAAGCGGCGCGCCTGACACCCGGCGAAGGCTTTGGCGTGTACGCCGGGTTCTCCTGGAGCTGGCTCTAGTAAATATCGCGGCGGTAACGGCCGTCGGCCGCCATCTGCTTGATGGTGGCCGCACCCAGCAGGCCCTGCAGGATACTGTCCACGGCTTGCCCCATTGCCATGCTGCCGCAGACGCGGATGCTGGCGCCGCGGCTTACCCAGTCTTGCAGCCGTTCGGGCTGTTCGCGCAGCAGGTCCTGCACATAGCGCGGCGTGTCGGCACTACTGTTGTCGCGCGAGAAACAGCGCTGCAGCAGCACTTGCTGTGGCGTCAGCTGATCCAGCTCGCTGGCCAGCCAGCGGTCATGTACCGGGCTGCGTTCGCCGAACAGCAGCCAGCAGGGTTGCCCGCGTTGTAGCTGGTCCTGCAGCAGGGCGCGCAAGCCGGCCAATCCCGTGCCACTGCCAATCAGAATGCTCGGCGCAGGGTTGTCGGGCAGCGCGAACGACGGGTTGTGATGTAGGCGTGCCTCAATCGGCGCGCCAGGCGTTGCCTGCTGACACAGCCAGCCGGACATCAAGCCCTGGCTGCCGTCTTCTTTCGTCACATGACGTACAAGCAGCTCGACCTGTTTGCCAGCGCCGAGGTTGGCGATGGAATACAGGCGGCGCTGGCCGGCGTGCTGCAGCTCCAGTAGATCGCCGGCTTGCCACGGACCCAAAGCATCGGCTTGCAGGCTCAGGTGGTAGGCGGTCAAACCGGGGCTGCCGGGGTTGAGCGCGCTGCGGCTGAGCAGGGTGACGGGCTGCCAAGGTTGCTCGTCCGCTTCCGGCAGCTCGTGCAGGCCGGTGTGTTGGGCCAGGCTGGCGCGCCAGCGTACCAGGCCGTCCGGGTCCTGATTGTCGAGGTAAATACTGTCTTGCAAGGGTTGTGCGCCGCGGTCGCGCAGCCAGCTCTCCAGCCGCTTGGCGAAGGCGCAAAAGTGCGGGTATTGACTATCGCCCAGGCCGAGCAGGGCGAAACTCAGCTCTGGCAGGGCAGGGGCGTGCGGCATCAGGCGGTGTTCAAAAGCCTGCGCGCTGTCTGGCGCCTGGCCGTCACCGTAGGTGCTTGCCACCAGCCAGAGCTGGCGACAGGCAAGAAGTTGGGCCGGGGTCACTCGCCCCAGCGGCAAGCCGGCGGCCGCGTGGCCGGCGGCTTGCAGTGCGTGCAGCGCCTGGTTGGCAAGGCGCTGCGCCTGACCAGTCTGGCTGGCCCAGACCACCAGGGTCTGGTACTCGTCGGTGGGCTGATTGCGGCGCCACAGCGGGCGCAGCCAGTAGCAGCTGGCGGCCAGCCAGAGCAGGCTGGCCGCCACCGCCCAGGCGGAATCGCCCATCAGGGCGCGAGCACTTCAAGGGTAGTGCTGTAGCTGGCGCGGCGCTGAGTGACCGGCGCCTCCAGACCTTCGGTCTGCTTGTACTCGGCTTCCAGCCAGAACAGGCCAGCTTGACCCCACTCAATGCTTACCTTGCCGTCGGCGTCGGTGGTCAGCTCGCGTGCCTGTTCGCTATCGCGGTAGCGCGCGCCGGCCGGGATCAGAGCAATCTCCACGCCGGGAGCCGGTTGGCCGTCCAGCAGGAAAACAAATTCCGCGGCTTCGTCGGCATAAAGGTCATTTGGGTGGGTGACCGGCTGCAGTTCGAGACCCTGACCGGTGGGCTTGAGCACGTCCTCGGTCGGATTGCCGGAGGTTACAAACAGCTCCATGCGCGAGTCGCTACGCACGATGTTGACCTTCTCGGCATCGGCCGGGATCTGCTTGACGATGTCATCCAGGCTGCCCATGACGCGCTCACGCTCACCGTTGAGCTCGTACATGCCCATTACTCGGCCGCTGTTGGCGATAGCGATTTTGTAGGTACCTTTCTGCTCCAGCTGCAGGTCAAAGCTGCTGCGCAGGCGGCCCAGGTGGCCGTTTTGCGGTGCAACCTCGCTGCCATCGGGTGCGGTGATGGTGAGCGGCGCGGGCTGGCGGTTGCTGTTGGCTGGCGGTGTACCAACGCCCTCCAGCATCATCGGGAAGTGGTCGAAGTAGAAAATGCCATTGCCGGCGGCGGCGTCTACGGTGACCCAGGGTGCATCGCCTGACAGCACAGTGGAGGAGGGTACCATCCAGGCGCGGTGGGCATCGGCAGTCAGCGGCAGGGCGGCGGCTACGGCCAGTACAGAGAGTTGTTTAAGCAGTTTCATGATGTTGTCCTTATTGTTCAGGGAGTGAGTTGCAGACGGATCTGCCCCAGTTCGCGACTACCTTGGGCTTGCAGGTCGGCGGCTTGGCTGACGGGCCAGCTGAAGGGCACCTTCAGCAGTTCACGGCCGCCCACTTCACGGGCCGCTTCAACGACCAGCTCATAGTCGCCGGGGGCCAGTTCCTTGAAGGCTGGCAAATCTTGCAGAGCCAGCTCATGGGTTCCCGGTGGGCGGGTGGCCGCGCTGATGCCGTCGACTGGCAGGTCCAGGCCGCGACCACTGCGGCGCCACCACTGGCGCAAGTCTTTGAGCCACTTTTCGCCTTCGTCGTCGCGCATCTCGGTGTCGTACCAGACGGTCAGGTCAGCGACATGCCCGGCGTCGTTTTCCAGCCAAATGGCGACGTAGGGGCGGTGATACTCGGCAACATCCAGGCGCGGGATCTGCACGGTGAGTTGCGCGTCGGCGGCTTGCAGGGCGCTGCTGCCCAGCAGGGCGGCCAGAGCAAAGGCCAGTTGGGGTTTCATTGTGGTCTCCTTTCTCAATGCATGCTCAGTAGCAGAATCAAAAGCGGGATAAGCAGTCCCAGGGTGGTCAGGGGCCAAGTGAACGGGCGGTGGCTGGCCTGACGCAGCAGCAGTAACAGCCCGGTGAGGGCAAACACCAGGCAGGCGACAGCAGTCAAATCGATAAACCAGCTCCAGGCGCCAGAGGTGTGGCGACCTTTGTGGAGGTCGTTCAGATAAGCGATCCAGCCGCGATCGCTGTCTTCAAACAGCAGCTCGCCGCTGTCCAGGTCCAGGCTCAGCCAGGCGTCGCCGCCCGGTCGGGGAAAGCCCATGTACAGCTCACCGTCATCCCACTCGGGCGTGCGGCCGGCGAGCGAGACCGGCAGGGTCTGCTCCAGCCAGTCGGCCAGCTCGGGTGGCAGCGTGGCGTCTTCTGGTGGGTTTTGCTGTAGCCAGGTGCGCAGGGGAGCCGGCAGGCTGGTCTCGATCTCGGTGACCTCGGCCCGCGACTCAATCTGATGCGCGTGATTCAGGGTGATGCCGGTGACCGAGAACAGCAGCAAGGCAGCCAGGCAGATAGCCGAGCTGATCCAATGCCACTGGCGCAAGGTGCCCAGACGGAAAGGTAGTTTCATAACGCCGCGTGTTTGCAAAGATGAGGCGCTAGCCTAAAGGTAAAGCCTTATTTGAGAAAGGTTCTCGATTGTAAATTTTATGCAAATTTCGGTGAGGCTCCGCTCGTCCAGTCGATTTGAACCCGTCTCCAGGTCTGCTTGACTAAAGGATAGGGTCTATTGCTGTTTCGTTAGACCTCAGAAACCCTTATGAGGAGAGCATTATGTCGTTTGATCAGAAGCATCCTGGTGAGAACAATATGCCGCATTTGCCGCTGCCCGAGCTCGATCCGCCCCATGACCATTGGGAGGGGCCGCTGGAAAGCGAAGAGCTCAACGAGCTGGACGCCGGCGAGGTGTGTCGTAACCTGCGCGATGAAGCCAAGTAGGGGCTGTCATCATCGTTTCAGCAGGTTCGCGCGAAACAGCATTTCAATCCGTAGGCTGATTGCCCAGCGCGGCTGGAAGTCAGCCTCGCGCGGGAAGTGCAGTTCCGGGACGATGTCGACGAACAGCATTTGTCGATGAAGGTCTCGGCGGTAGTCTGCAAGCAGGTAGTAATCGTTGACGCGGGGGTTGGAGGCGCTATCTCCGACCAATACCCCCGCGTAACGAATGGCACTGCGCGGTCCCAAAACCTCGTTGATTTGCGCCCCTTGTGAGAACTCCAGCGTGTCGTATTCCTCCTGCCATTGCAGCTGGCTGATAAAGCGCAGGTGGCGGCTGCTGTCCAGCGGTCGGCCGACATCCCACTGAGTGCGCGCGGAGTAGCCGTCATCTTCAAACCAGGATGCGCGGTTATAGCTCGACAGCTGCCAGGGGCCGTCGCCCAGTTGCCACAAACGCTCGGCGCTGGCACGTGCGTATGGGTTGAGTGGCCAGCGTACCTTTACGCCAGCGCCAGCTTGGGTCTTCCAGCCCACAGTGGGGTCGTTGTTGCCTAGCCCAGCCAGACCAATAACCGTGTTGCTGAGACTGTCGTCCTGGGGGCGCAGGGGCTCGGCGCCTTGCTCTTCCAGGGTGCCGCGTGATTCTTCCGGATCGCTCTCGATGATCAGTCGCAGCCGTTCGCGGGTAGTGGGCAAGTCCAGCTTGAAGCGAATGCCCGGGTCAATCTCGAAATCCTCCGACTCCATCCAGTCAAAGTCACTGCTCAGTCGCAGGTAGGACTCGTTGTCGACTTCCTGGCTATCCAGCGTGCCAAAAAAACCATCGAGATTGCGTGCTGTACTGTCCACCCAGCGGGTCACACGGTCGTGGACCGGGGTAATGGTTTCAACGGCCCAGGGGGCCAGGTCGGTGTCGTCGTTCGGCGTGGCGTGCACGCTGGTGATGCCAAGCAACAACACTACGGCAAGATGGACTCTGCTCATGTTGTTTTGCTCCCTTCAGGCAAGCGCGGATCAACGCTCCGCAGCACTAATCAGCCCGCCCACAGCCTGAGTATAGCCCGTCTGGTGGATGGCACCTGTCCTGCAAGGGTGTAGACTGCGCTCTGGTGGAAGCGCTGTATTCAACGGCGGTCCGTTGAGGAGGCGTCATGCTGTTTTGTCTGCAGGTATTGGTGGTGCTGCTGGTGTCGCTGTGGGCGCTGCCGGCGCTCTGGTATCACCGTCCCCACCGCCTGCTACTGCGCTTTTTGCCGCTTACTCTCTGGTTGCTCTTGATGACGCTGGTGCTGGTGTTTGCCTCCCGGGGCGAGCCCATGCGCGCGGCATTGTCCTTCATGGCCGGCTTTGCACCCTTGTTGTTGTGGTGGCGTGGCGTGATGCCCAAGGGCAACTGTGACTGGGCCGATGACATGGCCTACACCACCACTGGTGTGGTGGATGGCAACAGCCTGCGGCTGCAGCGAGTACGCTGTTTTGACTGGCGTAGCGACACGGATTACCAGATTCGTTGGGAGAGCCGTGAATACGCGCTGTCCCAACTTCGTTCAGTGGATATGCTGACCTCTTTCTGGGGGCACCGCTCCATTGCGCATATGCTGATTTCCTTTGGTTTTTCCGACGGTCGCTATCTGGCCTGGTCGGTGGAAATTCGGCGAGTGCGCGATGAGGAGTATTCGGCAATCGCTGGTTTCTTCAAGCACTTCGAGCTCAACATCGTCGCCAGTGAAGAGACCGATATCGTCAAGGTTCGCAGCAATCATCGCGGCGAGGATATGTACCTGTACCGTACGCGCCTGTCACCGGCTGCGGGTCGCCAGTTGCTGCTGGGCTATGTAGAGGCGGCCAATCGTCTCGCGGTGCGGCCGCGCTTCTACCACACCTTGCGGGCCAACTGCACCAATGTGGTTTTTATCCTGATGAAGCGTATTCGTCCGGATCTGCGCAGCGACATTCGCCTGCTGCTCAGCGGTTATCTGGACAGTTACGTTTATGCCCAGGGCGGACTGCAAAAACCGTGGTCGCTGGCCGAGCTGCGTCGCCTGGGGCGGATTACCGAGCGTGCGCGTGATGAGCGGAGTGAAGTACCTTTTTCCCGGCGCATCCGTCAGGGGGTGCCGGGTTGTGAGAACGACTGAGGCAGGTGAGAACGTATGAAAGTAGGGCTGTTGCAGTGTGATGATGTCGCCGCGGATCTGCTCGGCGCGCATGGCAATTATCCGCAGATGTTTGAGCAGGCGTTACGTAAGCGCCTGCCGCAGATGCACTACCGGGTATATGCGGCCCACCGCGGAGAGTTGCCTGAGGACGTGCACGAATGCGACGTGTACCTGACCACTGGCAGCAAGCAC
>DBHE01000091.1 GCA_002296055.1 Pseudomonadaceae bacterium UBA836 | reverse complement strand
GCCAGCTCACTGCGCTCGGTCAGGGTGACGGCATAGGAGTCGGCCTGCTGATTCATCCAGGCCAGGTCTTTCTCGCGGGTCGCGGCGTTGACCACCACGCGGTAACCGTCAGTGGCCAGGTATACGATCAGGTCGTCGATCACGCCGCCCTGCTCGTTCAACATGCCGCTGTACAGCGCCTTGCCCGGCGTCTTCAAACGGGCAACGTCGTTGGCCAGCAGGTGCTGCAGATAGGCCTGAGCCTCGCTGCCGGTCACATCAACCACCGTCATGTGGGAGACATCGAACATGCCTACCGCGCGGCGTACCTGGTGGTGTTCTTCTAGCTGAGAGCCATAGTTAATGGGCATCTCCCAGCCGCCAAAATCAACCATCTTGGCACCGGCAGCCAGGTGCTGATCGTACAAAGGGGTCCGCAGGGCCATCGCGCCATCCTTCGGTTCGGGGGTTGCAAAGGGCGAATTGTAGCCGCAAACCCGGTCGCTGTGCAGCCCGCCGATCAGTGCGTGCGGCCACCGCTGATCGACTGCGCGGAACGGCGGATCAGTACGATCACCGGCAATAGCCCGGTAGCCACCAGGGTAATGGCCGGCAGCGCCGCTCTAGGCCAGTTGCCCTCGGCGGTCAGACTGTGGATACGCACCGCCAGGGTGTCCCAGCCAAAGGGGCGCATCAGCAAGGTGGCGGGCATCTCCTTGAGCACATCGACAAACACCAGCAGTCCGGCGCTCAGCAGCCCCGGCATCAACAACGGCAAATACACACGCCAGAACACGCTGGCGCCGGAATGCCCAAGGCTGTGAGCCGCCTCAGGCAAGGCCGGTCGAATACGCGCCAGCGCAGTATCGATCGGGCCACTAGCCACCGCCATAAAGCGAATCAGATAGGCCAACAGCAGTGCAAACAGGCTGCCCAGCAGCAAGGGAGTGGGCGAGGCTACTCCCAACCAGCCCTGCAGCGGCACCACCAGCTGATTGTCCGCCACGCTGAAGGCAAACATGATGCCCACCGCCAGTACCGAGCCGGGCAGCGCGTAACCGAGGTTGGCCAGCGCCACCGCAGAGCGCACCCGGCGAATAGGCTGCAGCCGCCGCGCCAGCACCAGCAGCAGCGCTACCACCACGGTGGAGACCGCGGCAATGGCGCCCAGGGTCAGGGTGTTACGGATCAGCGACCAATAGCGCTCATCAAAGTCGTTGCTGCCACTGGTGAACAGCCAGTAAAACAACTGAATCAGCGGAATGATGAAGGCCAGCGAGAGGACCAGCAGGCAGTAACCGGTCGCCAACCAACCACGTACGCCACGCAGCTGGAACAACGCCCCCTGCCGCGGCTTGTCACTGCCGGGAAAGCGCTTACTGCCCTGGGCGCGGCGCTCGGCATACAGTGCCAGCAGCACAAACAGCAGCAACAGGCTGGCCAGCTGGGTGGCCGTCTGCAGGCTGTAGAAGCCGTACCAGGTCTTGTAGATGGCCGTGGTAAAGGTGTCGTAGTTGAACACCGACACCGCGCCAAAATCAGCTAGAGTTTCCATCACGGCCAATGCCGCGCCGGCGCCAATAGCCGGCCGCGCCATCGGCAATGCCACCCGCCAAAAGGCCTGCCAGGGGCTGTGGCCAAGGATGCGCGCCGCTTCCATCAAGCCGCGCCCCTGCGCCAGAAAGGCGCCCCGAGCGAGCATGTAGACGTAGGGATAGAACACCAGCACCAGCACAAAAATCACACCGCCGGTGGAGCGGATGGACGCCATGCGAAAGTCGCTGCCCAGCCAGCCGCGCAGGGTGGTTTGCAGCGGCCCGGCAAAGTCCATGATGCCGATCATGACAAAGGCCAGCACATAGGCCGGCACCGCAAAGGGCAACATCAGCGCCCAATCCAGCCAGCGCCGCCCCGGGAAGCTGCACAGACTGGTGAGCCAGGCCAAGCTGACGCCCAACAGCACCACGCCACTGATAACCCCCAGCACCAGTACCAGCGTGTTACCCAGCAGGCGCGTCATCTGGGTTTCCAGCAGATGATTCCAGATGGTGCTGTCCAGCGAGTTCCAGCTCAGCGCCAACACCAGCAGCGGCAGCAACACCAGCACGGCGCCGGCATAGGCGACAACGCGCCACTGGGGCTTGGAAACAACGGACGGAAGCGGCACTCAGACTCCTGTGAGCAAAAGCAATGAGGCAAAAACAACAACGCCCGGCGAGGCCGGGCGTGCAGTATATCGGCAAAACGGCAGTGAATCAGTGCCAGCCGACACGGTCCATCAGCATGATGGCCTCGGCCTGACGGCGACCAGCCACCTCGACATTGACGTCGTCGCGTTTGAAGTCACCCCAGGAGGCCACTTCTTCGGACGGGGCGACCGACTCGTTAGCCGGGAATTCCTGGTTAACGTCGGCGAACACACGCTGCGCTTCTTCGGTGGTCAGCCACTCGAGGAAGGCAACAGCCTCATCCGCGTGCTTGGCGTGTGCAGTTACACCGGCACCGGAGATATTGACGTGCACACCACGGTCTTCCTGGTTCGGCCAGAACAGCTTGACCGGGAAGGAAGGATCAGCCTTTTCCAGGCGACCGAAGTAGTAGCTGTTGACGATACCCACGTCGCACTGGCCGGCGGCAATGGCATTGAGCAGCGCGGTGTCATCGCCAAAAGCCGGCGTCGCCAGGTTGTTGACCCAGCCCTGCAGGACCTCGGTGGTGCGCTCAACGCCGATGCTTTCCATCATGGTCGCGGTCAGCGACTGGTTGTAGACCTTGCGCGAGGTGCGCAGACACAGACGCGCCGCCCACTCTTCGTCTGCCAGCGCCTCGTAAGTGCTCAGCTCAGCCGGATCAACCCGCTCGGTAGAGTAGGCAATGGTGCGGGCGCGCAGCGACAGGCCCGTCCAGTAACCATCGGCGGAGCGGTACTTGGCGGGAATGTTGGCGCTGATGGTTTCGGAGTCGACAGCGCGCAAAACGCCCTGCTGCTCAGCCTGCCACAGGTTACCGGCGTCAACGGTGATCAGCAGGTCAGCCGGGGTATTGGCGCCCTCTGCTTTCAGGCGGGCCAGCAGCGGCGCTTCACTGTCGGTGATGTATTTGAAAGTGGTACCGGTTTTCTCGGTATAGAGATCGAATACCGGCTTGATCAGGTGGTCCTGGCGGGCCGAGTACACTACCAGTTCTTCAGCCTGGGCGACGCCACCCAGAGTGCTGACGGCCAGCCCGAGGGCGGCGAGCTTGCGGATCACAGACATGACAGGTCGCTCCGTTGCGTGTGGATGGCGGATGATAATAATTCCTGTTTTAACTGGCAATGCGGCGTTGCGCTTCATTACGTCGCCAGATGTTGCCAAGCCCGCCTGTATTACCTGGCCAGCAGTCAGCGCGCCAAGCTCGGCAATTCGCCATCCAAGCCCATCGCCTGACGCATGACCCGCGCCTTGAGCAGCGGCGCACGTTCAAACAGCTGCATGCCAGCGTTGCGCAGCCAGCGCAGCGGCAACGCATCGGCGTGAAACAGCCGCTCAAAGCCCTCCATAGCCGCCATCACTGCCAGGTTATTGCCCATGCGCGCACGCTCATAACGCTCCAGCACCGCCAGGTCGGCAATATCTTCGCCCCGCTCACGGGCAGCCAGCAGCACATCAGCCAGTTGGGCGGCGTCGAGAAAGCCGAGGTTCACCCCCTGCCCTGCCAGTGGATGAATACTGTGGGCGGCGTCACCCAGCAGCGCCAGCCCCGGCATCACGTAGCGTTTGGCATGGCGCTGGCGCAGCGGGATGCAGACCCGCGGATCAGCGGCTTTTACCGCGCCGAGACGGCCTTCCAGAGCCTCGGTCAGCGCCAGACAAAAAGCCTGCTCATCTAACGCCATGACCCGCTCGGCAGCGTCCGGCAACAGCGACCAGACAATCGAGCAGAAGTGCCGTCCGTCACGCGGCGGCAGCGGCAAATAGGCCAGTGGCCCGCTCGGCAAAAAGCGCTGCCAGGCGGTGTCCTGATGGGGCTGGCCCAGCTCGACCGTGGTTACTACCGCGTGGTGCAGATAATCCCATTCGCGCATGGCAAAACCGGCCAGCTCACGCAACCGCGAGCGCGCACCATCAGCACCCAGTATCAGCGGCGCGCGCAGCTGCCGGCCATCGTCCAGGTTCAGCCGCCAGCCCTCATCTTCGCGCACCAGGCCTTGCACCCGGCTTTCGCCCAGCAAGGTCACATCGGTCTCCTGCAGGCGAGCCAGCAGTGCGTTCTGCACCTGCCAGTTCTCGACAATATGCCCGAGGCGCGGCTCACTCAGCGCATCAGCATCAAAGCGTACCTCTCCCGTGCCCTCGGCATCCCAGACACACATATGCCGGTAGGCGCAGAGACGCTCGGCCGACATGTGCTGCCAGGCGCCGACAGCGCGCAGGATCTGCTCGGAAGCGGCGCTCAGCGCACTGACACGCGGGTCGTAGCCCGAGGCGCTGCGCGGTTCGGGTAGCGCTGCCAGCGGCTGAGCATCCAGCAGCGCCAGCCGCAGCCCCTTGTTAGCCAGCGCACAGGCCAACGCCGAGCCGACCATTCCGGCGCCGACGACGATCAGGTCAAAGTGTCCGCTTTGCATGCCTTACCCCTTGAGTCCCATTGCCTGCCGGGCGAAGACCGACTTCAGCGGCGCGACGATATCCATCCCCAGCAACCCGAGGTTACGCCCGGCCGCCAGCACCGGTCTGCGGTTACTGAACAGGCGCGTCAGCCCGTCGCTGAAGGCAATGGTCTGTTGCTGATCCTGGCGTTGACGCTGCAGGTAGCCGTTGAGCAGCCCCAACTCACCCGGTGACTGGTCGGGCGCGGCGCTGGACAGCGTATCGGCCAGTGCAACCACATCCCGCAGGCTGAGGTTGAACCCCTGGCCGGCAATCGGATGCAGACTGTGCGCGGCGTTACCCAGCACCACCAGCCCGGTGCGTACCTGCTCTTCGGCCTCGATCAGACTGAGCGGGTAACTGTAGCGTGCACCGACGCGCTTGAGCGCACCCATGCGAAAGCCGAAGGCATCTTGCAGCGCGTGCAAAAAGGCCGCATCAGGCAGCGCCATCACATCATCGGCCTGCGCCTCGGGCTGGGTCCAAACCAGTGCACTGCGCCCAGCGGACATCGGCAGCAGCGCCAGCGGGCCGCTCTCGGTGAAGCGCTCATAGGCAACGCCCGCATGCCCCTGACTGCTGGTGATATTGGCGATAATCGCGGTCTGCCCGTAAGGGCGCACCTGTCGGTGAATGCCCAGCTGCTCCAGCAGCCCCGAGCGGCCGCCGTCAGCCAGCACCAACAGGTCGGTCGCCTGCTCGTGCACCTGGCCGCCCTGCTCTACCTGCAGTAACCAGCCGGTGCGGGCCGGCTCGGCGCGGACGACCCGCGCCGGTGCCTGCCACTGGACGACGCGCTCATCCAGCTCGCCAAGCAATACCCGCCCCAAACGCGCGTTCTCCACTACATAACCGAGCGCCGGCACACGCTCTTTCTCCGCGTGCAGACGGGTTATGCCGGGATGACCACGGTCGGACACATGAATCTGCCGGATGGGCTCCGGCGCCGCCTCGGCCATCACACGAGACCACACGCCAAGCTGCTCAAATAACAGCCGACTGCCGTGGGACAGCGCCGTGGAGCGCGCATCAAAGCTCGGCTGCAGCTCGCCACTGACCGGCGGTTGCGCCTCAATCAGCTCGATACGCCAGCCGTGCCGGGCCGCCAGCGGCTGCAAGGCCAGCGCCAGACTGGCTCCAACCATGCCACCGCCGACAATGCTGATGCGGCGGCTCACGCAGGCTCAGCCTCGGGCTGGCGCGCGGCGGCCATCAACGCCTCAATCTCGTCCGGATCTTTAGGCACCTTGGAGGTCAGCACCTCGTAGCCGGTCTTGGTCACCACCACATCGTCTTCAATTCGCACACCGATGCCGCGCCATTTGCGCGGCACGCTGTCGTCGTCCGGCGAGATGTAGATGCCGGGTTCCACGGTCATCACCATACCCGGCTCCAGCTGGCGCCAGACGCCGCCAACGCGGTATTCACCCACGTCGTGTACGTCCAGGCCCAGCCAGTGGCCAAGGCGGTGCATGTAGAAGCGGCGATAGGTCTCGCCGGCGATCAACTCGTCAACGTCGCCCTGCAACAGACCCAGCTCCACCAGCCCGGCGGTAATGGCGCGCACACTGGCGTCGTGCGATTCGTTCCAGCTATGGCCGGGGCCGATCACCGCCATGGCCGCCTCTTGCGCCGCCAGCACGATGTCGTAAATGGCGCGCTGCTCGGGGCTGAAGGTACCGTTGGCCGGGAAGGTACGGGTAATGTCGCTGGCGTAGCAGTCCAACTCGCAACCGGCGTCTATCAGTACCAGGTCGCCATCGCGCACCTGCGCGGTGTTCTCGGTGTAATGCAGGATACAGGCGTTCTTGCCGGCGGCAACAATAGACGAATAGGCCGGTGAACGGCTGCCGTGGTGCATGAAGCAGTGCTGCAACTCGGCTTCGAGCTGGTACTCGTAGCAACCGGGGCGGCAGAACTGCATGGCTCGCACATGGGCCTCGGCGGAAATATCGGCCGCGGCCTGCATAACCTTTTGCTCGCCAGCGCTCTTATACAGGCGCATGTCGTGCAGCAGATGATCAAGCGCAACGAATTCCTTGGGCGGCTGCGCGCCCAGGCGCGCCTTGCTGCGAATCAGGTTGATCCAGTTGGTCAGCCGACGATCAAACTCGGCGTTGGCGCCCATGGCGTAGTACACACGCTCACGGCCTTCGATCAGCCCAGGCAGAATGTCGTCGATATCACTGATGGGAAAGGCGTCGTTGGCGCCGTATTCGATAACCGCGCCTTCTTGCCCGGCACGATAACCGTCCCACAGCTCGCGCTCCTTGTCCTTCTCGCGGCAAAACAGCACATACTCGCCATGCTCACGGCCAGGAATCAGTACCGCCACGGCCTCGGGTTCGGGGAAGCCGGTGAGATACTGGAAGTCGCTGTCCTGACGGTAGTTGTGTTCGACGTCGCGGTTACGGATAAACACCTGGGCCGCCGGCAGCACGGCAATACTGTTGGCTTCCATCTGGCCCATCAACGCCTTGCGGCGGCGGGCATATTCCTGCTTGCTGATTCGCATCTTCACCTCAATCAATGCAGTGCGGCGGGCGGGG
>DBHE01000136.1:10827-13662 GCA_002296055.1 Pseudomonadaceae bacterium UBA836 | reverse complement strand
GCCCTGAGCCAGATCGACGAAACCAGCGTGCGCCTGGCCTCCGCCTCCGAGCAGACCCGCGCCACCGCCAGCCAGAACTCCGATCAGGTAGGCCAGCAACAGGCGCTGGTTGATCAGGTGGCGGCGGCAGCTGAGGAGATGTCCAGCACCTCGGAGGAGATTTCGCGTAACACCCAGCAGGTGGCCGAAGCGGCGCAACATGCCTCGGCGCGCAATGAAGCCGGGCGGCAGGTGGTGCAGCAGAGCGTTGCCCGCATTCGCCATCTGGCGGGTTCCATCGAGCAGGTCAACGACCAGATGGAGCGCCTGCAAACCAGCAGCGAGTCCATCACCCGGGTGATAGACGTAATCAAGGCGGTGGCCGATCAGACCAACCTGCTGGCGCTCAACGCGGCCATCGAGGCGGCCAGGGCAGGGGAGCACGGACGCGGTTTTGCCGTGGTGGCCGATGAGGTGCGCAACCTGGCACGCCAAACCCACGACTCCACCGTCGAGATTGAAAGCATGATCAGCGGCTTCCGCGATATCACCGACAGCGTGCGTGGCGCCGTGACCGACAGCCACAAGCTGGCCAACCTCAGTGCCGATGAAGCCGAAAAACTCGAAGACACCCTGGCCGCCATCCTGCAGGACGTTGACCGCATCTCGGGCATGGCCTCGCAGATCGCCTCCGCCGCCGAGCAACAGGTTGCCGTAACGCGGGACATCTCCCGCAGCATGACGTCAGTGCGCGAAACCTCCCTGCAAACCCTCAACGGCTCGCGGGAAATTTCTCAGGTCACCGACAGCCAGGCGCAACTGGCGGGCGAGCTGCAGGCGCTGGCGCAGGGGTTTAGGGTGGCTTGACAGCTGCGCTATGGTGGAGGGAATGACAATTCCTGAGATCCCCCAATGAACAGCAAGGAACTAGAAGCACTCTTTGATCAACAGGCCGCAGGCTATGACCAGCAGTGGGCGCGGCAGGCGCCCATCCGCGACTGCCTGCACTTTCTACTGGAGTCAGTGCTCGGCGAGCTGCCCGAGAACGCGCACCTGCTGTGTGTCGGCGCCGGCACCGGGCAAGAGTTGCTGTATCTGGCCGCGCGCCACCCGCAATGGCGCTTCACCGCGGTTGAACCCTCAAGCGCCATGATGCAGGAGTGTCGTCGCAACACAGAAACCCAAGGTGTTGCCGAGCGTTGTCATTTTCATACCGGCTACCTGGATAGTCTGCCAAGAGAGACCGAGTTTGATGCTGCTACCAGCTTTCTCGTCTCACAGTTCATCCTTGACCCAAGGGCACGTATCGGGTTTTTCAAGGAAATTGCCGCCCGCCTCAAGCCGGACGGTATTCTCGCCAGCTCTGACCTAACCGCCCGCGCCGATCCGCAACAGCAAGCCCGGCTGATGACGCTCTGGGCGCAGGTCTTGTCCGCTGAACCCGTCACGCCACAGGTGGTGGCGCGGATGGAGCAGGCCTATCATCGTGATGTTGCCGTGCTACCGGCCGACAACGTTGAGGCGATGATCCGGCAGGCGGGCTTTACCGCGCCGATTCCGTTCTTTCAGGCCGGCATGATCCGCGCCTGGAGCGCGCGCCGGGACTAATCGTCCGCGCGCCTCACCACTTTACCCCGCCGCACGGACGCGGTAATTTCGCCGGGTGGGCAGCCGTTGCCCAAGGCCCAGGGATGGCGCGCATTGCTTCTACTTCACCCTGCACTCCGTTACATACACCACACCCCGATGCCTCGGGTGTGGCGTATTGCTGCGCGTCGCTACCCAGATAAAAACGATAAAGGGAGTTCATCGCAATGACCAACCGGGAGTTTGAACAACTGGTAGCACGCCTGGAAGCGCAGGCGCTGCGGCGCCCGTGGCTGTACAAGATGCGCGTATTGGCGCTGGCGTTGCTGGGCTACGGCTACATCGCCTTTATGCTGGTCGGCTTGTTGTTGACCTCGGTGATCAGCGTTGTCGCGCTCAAGGCACTGGGCGCCAAGCTGGCGCTGGGGCTACTGGTGTTGATGTGGATGGTACTCAAGGCATTGTGGGTCAAGCTGGATGCTCCGCAGGGGCGGCGCGTAACCCAGAAGGAGGCGCCGGAGCTGTTTGCCATGATCAATCAGCTGCGCAAGGGGCTAAAGGCGCCGCGCTTTCACCGCGTACTGATTACCGACGACTTCAACGCCTGCGTGGTACAAACGCCACGCCTGGGCGTATTCGGCTGGTATCGCAATTATCTGGTGATCGGCCTGCCGCTGATGAAAACCCTCAGTGTGGAGCAGTTCCGTGCGGTGCTGGCGCACGAGTTTGGCCACCTTGCCGGCGGCCATGGCCGGGTATCCAACTGGATCTACCGCTTGCGCCTGAGCTGGCATCGCCTGATCGACTCGCTGGTCGGGGAGGGCCGTTTTGGCACCTTTCTGTTTCGCCGCTTCTTCAACTGGTATGTACCGTACTTTACGGCCTATTCCTTCCCGTTGGCGCGGGCCAACGAATATGAGGCTGACGCTGCAGCGGCGCGCCTGACTTCGCCACAGGCGATTGCCGAAGCGCTGACCGCCGTCAACGTGGTGGGGCGTTATCTGGACGAGCGTTACTGGAGCGATATTCATCGCAGCGCAAGCGACCTGCCGCGCCCGGCCTTTGCGCCCTATGGCAGCCTGGCCGACAAAGTGTCCGGTGGCCTGCAGGACCAGCCGGTGGCTGACTGGGTTGAACACGCGCTGCAGCGCGAGACCAGCTCAGATGACACCCATCCCGCCCTGGCCGACCGCCTGCGCGCCCTGCAGCAGGGGCCGTTGCTATCGTTGCCCGGCCCGGATGCGCGTGCAGATCGCTTGCTCGGCCCGG
>DBHE01000136.1:890-10450 GCA_002296055.1 Pseudomonadaceae bacterium UBA836 | reverse complement strand
GCCTGGGAAGAGCGCTACCAAACCGCCACGCGCGGACGCGAGCGCCTGCGCGAGCTGGATGCGTTGCTGCAGCAGGGCACCGAGCTGAGCCCGCAGGATGGCTATGATCACGCCTGCCTGACCGAGGAATACGGCGCCGGGGAAGACGCCGCTTTGCCCCTGTTTAGAGCCTTGTATGCCCAGGCGCCGGACCAGCCGGTAGTCTGTTACGCGCTGGGGCTGCGACTGTTGCAGCGCGACGATGACGAAGGCCTCGCCCTGGTTGAAAAGGCCACCGAATTGGATGAGGACGCGCAGCTGAGCGGCTATGAAGTGCTGCGTGACTACTGCTGGCGCCGTGGCCGTGAGGAGGCCGCCCACGCCTGGCATGACCGCCTGCTGCAACGCCACGAGCTGCTGCAGCGGGCGCGCGCCGAGCGCGATCAGATCACCCTCAAAGACACCTTTGACCTCCATGGCCTGGATCAGGAGCAGCTTGCCGCATTGCGTGCTCAACTGCGCGCCATGCCGGGGCTGCGCCGGGTTTATCTGCTGCGTAAGCGCGTCGCGCTGTTCCCCGAGCGCCCACTGTTTGTGCTCGGGTATTCCTGTACGCGCTGGTGGGGGCTGTATCGGCGCAAAAAGGTAGACGCTATCGGGCAGCGTTTGGTCGATGAAGTTCAGCTGCCGGGTGAGGTGTTCGTGCTCAGTACCGATGGCGACAACTACCGCTTTGGTCGTAAGTTCTGGTGGAAGCGCGGAGCGCGGGTGCGGTGACATAACGGGTTCCGGCAGCGGTGGCTGCGGGTTCTTTAGAGCAAACAGGGAGAAGACAACATGGCATGGAAGGTTCCTGTGCTGGCGCTGGCCGTCACGCTGCTGGCGGGGTGTTCAACGGTTTCGCCGGTGTGCAGTGTGCCCACGGCGTCTGGACCGCAGGCTGCCAACCTGGTGATCTATCGGCCTGGCGCCATGGTCGGCGTGTTGTATGCCACGCCCATGTCCATCGACCATTGCCGCATCAATGACCTGGATGATGACGCCTATGTTGTATACCGGTTACCGCCCGGCATGCATCGCATCGCGGCCGAGAAGCGCGCGCTGGAGCTGGGGTCAGGGGCGCAGGTAGAAGCGCTTTTTGAAGCGGGCAAAACCTATTACCTGAGGCAGCACATCAACCTGGTTGCCGGGCTGGCGATTGTTGATCGTGAAAGAGCGCTGTCGGAGATGCCGCGCCTCGAAGGCTTGTTTGACCAGAACTGAGCTGACGCAAACTGCGCAACAACCGACCGGAGCACCATGACTACCTTCCGCATCAAATCTGCCGCGAGCGACGCAGAGCTGCTGCTGCACAGCCGCAACGGCGATTACTTTCAGGTGACGTTTTCATCCAGCGCGCTCACCTGCCATCAGGATGTCTGGGCCTACACTGATGCCGATGGGCTGGCGCGCCTGTTCGAGCGGCTGGGCGCACAAACTCGGCCCTGGTCAGAGCCGCTGTGCTGGGCGTCGCTGGAGAGGGAGTTCAAACTGACTGCTACCTGCGATTGGCGCGGGTCGGTCACCTTCGACCTTGAGCTGCATCCCTCTGGCAGCCCCGAGGACTGGCAGGTCAAAACCCGGCTGCACTGTGAGTTTGGGCAACTGCCGGCGCTTGCCAAAAGCGCTCGCGCCTTTTTTGGCTCAGCACGCACCTGAACACGGGTAACCGAGCCGCCTCCTGTGCTGGTCTGAGGCGCACCAACACGCCGCCGCGTTGTTCGGCGGCGCTCAATTATGGGAGAGGAGAGGACCGCGATGCATCAGCATGAAAAACTGAACTACGTCGAGCTGGGCGCTAAGGACTTGCCCGCCACCAAAGCCTTCTTTACCGCTGCTTTTAGCTGGGCTTTTGTCGATTACGGCCCGGATTACACGGCCTTTTCCGATCAGGGGCTGGATGGTGGCTTCTTTAAGGCTGACACCTGCAACCGCACAGACAACGGCGGGGCGCTGTTGGTGTTCTACAGCGCAGATATAGAGGCCACCTTAAAGAAGGTCGAGGCGTGCGGCGGGCAGATTGTGCGGCCGATTTTCGACTTTCCCGGCGGCTGCCGTTTTCACTTCTGCGAGCCAAGCGGTAACGAATTTGCGGTCTGGTCGGAGGCACGCACGCCAGCAAATCGGTAACCTGCCCGCTGCCCTGAACGCAACGGAGAATCGTGATGAAAAACTGGCTGCTGGTGATCGCCATGGCCGTGCTGCTGGCTGGCTGCGCCGAACCGCTACCGGAGAACCGGTTGGACTACGTAGGCCAATGGCGCAGCAAAGAGATGAGCCTGCTGATTCTGGCAGACGGCACCGTCGCCTATGAGCGGCTTAAAAGCGGCGGCACCACCTCCATCAATGGGCCCATGCAGGGCTTTGAGGGCGACGACTTTATTGTCGGCTTGCTGTTTTTGACCACGCGCTTTGAGGTCAGCGAACCGCCCCACGAGGTAGAGGGCGACTGGACCATGGTCGTCGACGGTGTGCGCCTCTGGCGTGTGCCCGAGAAAGCCATCCAACTCGATAACACCATCTGAGCGCCGCGCAGGAGCCAATCGTCCATGAACAAACCAACCTTTGCGCTGCTGGCCGCAGCCCTGTGTGCGCCTGCGTGGGCAGCCGTAACCGAGCAGGATATTGCCGCAGCGCGCGAGCCGGCCCTGGCCGGAGAAGCCTCTGCCACCGCGCAGTTGTTCCGCCTGTATGACGGCGCAGATGGCGCTGTGGCCGAGTGGATCAACGAAACGCTGGGCCAGGTAGCGCAAGCCCATCCCAAGCTCTTTCTAACCGAGCTGGTGGCCTACAACGGCGGCGCGGCGTGCACCAATGTCGCCGCGCTGGGGCCGGACTTTGTGGATGCCTTTGCACTGCAGGCCGATGAGCTGTCTGCGCGACGGGCCGCGTTGCAATCGGTGGACGATGCCGCGCTGGAGACCGCGCGCGATCACTGCACCGCCCAGCTGGACCAGGCCATCAGCCGCTCCCGCGCAGCCGCCGCAGTGCTGAGCGCGGCGGAGTAAAGCATGCCGGCAGCAAACCGCTTTGTGCTCTCCGGCGGCCCCGGCGGTGGCAAGTCCGCGCTGCTTGCTGCGTTGGCTGAGCGCGGTTACCCGGTGGTGCCCGAGTCGGCCCGCGCCATTATCCGCAGCCGGCTGCAGGCCGGGCTTGCTCCACGGCCCGAGGCCGCCGCCTTCGCCCAGGCCATATTCCAGCAGGATGCGCAGCGCTATCAACAATCGCAGGCACTGGACACACCATGCTTTTTTGATCGCAGCGTAGTCGACGCCCTCTACATGCTGCACGCCGCCGGCGCCATGGACGATGCAGCCGTAGCGCAACAATGCAGCGCCTACCCCTACAACCGCACCGTGTTCTTTCTGCCGCCATGGCAGGCCATCTACCAAACCGACGGCGAGCGAGACCAGTCCTTTAGCGAAGCCCAACAGGTGTACGCAAACCTCAAACGCTGGTACCTGCGTTGGGGCTATGACGTGGTAGACGTGCCCTGTTGCAGCGTGCCGGAGCGCGTGACCTTTGTGCTGCATGCGGTAACACAGGCGGTAGAGCAGGGCGGGGCAGACTAAAAGCTGCTTTACCACGCACCAGGATAGGGCTTTAATGGCATTAAGCCAGTTAAAGGAGCCAAAGGATGGCACGCAGAAGGACCTCTGCATTTGAAGACCTGATCGTTGTACTGTCACGTCTGCCCTGGTGGGCAAGCTTGGCCATTGGTCTGGTCAGCTGGCTGGTATTGCACCCCATCGCCATCGCACCTGTTACCCCGCCTGCGGCCCTCAAACCGGGTGATATGGGCGGCATTCTCACCGCGCAGCTCTGGCGCACCTTTGCCCTGTTCGGCCAATACCTCATCCCCATTGCCTGTTGCCTGGGCGCCATTGGCTCGGTTATCGCGCGCTACAAACGCAAGCAACTGCTGGGCAGCGTCACCGCCGCCACCCAACCCGGCAAAGCCATCGACGGCCTCAGCTGGCAGCAGTTTGAACACCTCATTGGCGAAGCCTTCCGTCGCAAGGGCTACAGCATCACCGAAACCGGCGGCCAAGGCGCCGACGGCGGCGTAGACCTGATCCTTCGCAAAAACAACGAGAAGTACCTGGTGCAATGCAAACACTGGCGCTCGCTCAAGGTCGGCGTACCAGTGGTCCGCGAGTTCTTCGGCGCCATGGCCGCTGAGGGTGCCGCGGGTGGTTATGTAGTCACCTCAGGCCAGTTCACCCAAGAAGCCAAAAGCTTCGCCCAGGGCCGCAATATCCAGCTGATCGACGGCGCCGGCCTCAAACGCCTGATGCTCCGCGCCCAACCAAGCGCCCCCATAACTCAGCCAACCAGCACATCATCCAGCACACCCACCGCAGCCCTCCAGCCCGCAAAAGACCCAACCTGCCCGCTATGCCACAGCAGCATGATCAAACGCATTGCGCGCAAAGGCACTAACGCCGGCAACAGCTTTTGGGGCTGCAGCACCTATCCAAAATGCAGAGGTATCGTGAATGTGCAGCCACTTTGAATGCCCACATGGTATGTCGAGCTGCATGCCATACAGGGTTATTGAAAGCACGAAAAGAGGAAGTCGCGTTATTACGTGCGTGGTTGGCGGTATGGCGGTAGGTGGTTGTTTTTATTGTTAAATTTTTATGCTGACGTGTGGGAGGAGGCGTTGTTATGAAGAAGTCACTGATATGCAATGATGAAGCCTTCGGTCCAGTCAGCTGTTAAGTGTCTGGAGAGGAAATGACAGAATTCTCATTTCAAGGTGGCCGAGGAGGCAAAATCTCAGGAGAAATTGATGGCCGTACTGGGCATATGGAATGGGAAATGCTCGTGGGTGAAATTAATTTTGTTATATATAAATGCACTGGTTGTTGGCCAGGCAAAGAAACAATAAAGATGTCCGAGTCTGAGCAAGATAGGTTCTTAGAAGAATTCAAAAAATGGGCTGAACCCAAAAAGTTTAAATATGAAGTCGACTAACAGCATCATAGCAAAACACTTAACAAGCAAAGGCAGCATCGCCCTGCGGGCTGGACGCGCTAACGCGCGCCGCTGCTTTGGGCGTTAGAACTTCAAGGAGAGAAATGTGCTTTACCCACTTTTTGATAAAGACTGTGACTTAGTGGCATGGATTGCCCCAAATGATCATATCTTCGATACAGATATGAACTGGGTTGCGTACATTCGTAATGGTCATGCATGGTCTAGTGATAGCGGAAATTGGCTCGGTCCAGTTAATGGATTGTTGTGCTTGAATCAGGCTGGGCAGCCGGTAGCATGGAATCCGAAGGAAGCCATAACCGGAACTTCACGCCCTTCAAGACCTTCACGAGCATCAAGAGCATCTCGGCCTTCACGTCCTTCAAGACCATCTAGACCGTCGAGGCCTTCTCGTCCATCAACTCCTTCCGGAGGCTGGGCGAGTGAGTCCTTCTTTGCTTGGCTTGGCCAGTAGTGGTTCTAACAATCGCAGGCACGGCGACGGCTTTTCCATTGCGGCTTCGCCTTCATTCCAAAGTCACGCATGCTGCGGGCGTTAGATTTCCGTTGCCACACAGGAGGTTGTCTTGAGCAAAGAGATTAAGGTTTTATCAAAAGATGAAGTGGCGACTAGTGTCGATCAATTCACGGCGGGATTGACGCAGTACCTCGGAGAGCTTGGGTTGCCAAGTGAGCATGTTCTTGTCCCTGTTCAAGAGCGCCAGCGGGTGATTTCTAATGTGCCTGATGTGATTGAGTTGATCGACGCCAATAGGAAATCAACTTCAATTTATTTATCGAAATTTATTGCTGCCTGTGGCGCAGGCTTGTTTGATGCGGCCCTCAACTTCATTTGGGATGAGACCGTTGTAAATCTTCGAAATAAAGTAGCTCGTTTCGATTTAGAGTATTTTTATGACAGTGTGATTACCGATACGAAGCGCAGAGCAAAGCTTAAAGATGAAGATGATCTTCAAAAGATTGAAGAGTGGGAGTTGATCAGGGGCTGCCATCTTACAGGTATACTTTCCGATATTGGATACAAGCACTTAGACTATATAAGGGATATGCGAAATTGGGCCAGCGCAGCGCACCCAAACCAAAATGACCTCACTGGTTTTCAGTTGATAGCTTGGCTGGAAACTTGTATTCGAGAAGTAATTGCTAAGGAGCCTGAGGGGCCTGTAATCGAGGTCAAGCGCTTTCTCAATAGTATCAGAAACACCACACTCACTGAGCAGGATGCCCAGTACATCAAAGCAGGAATCGAGTATTTGCCACCTGAGTTGGCAACTTCCGTACTCAGAACTCTATTCGGTATGTATACAACCAAAGATTCGGCAGTCCAGATTAAAAGCAACATTAAGCTGGTGGCTGGCTCCGCGTGGAATGTGGCGCCCGATGAAGTTAAATATGAATGCGGCTTTAAGTACGCGACATTTGCGTCAAACGGGGAAGTGGATCGAAAAGAAGCCGCTAACGAGTTTCTTTCGGTTGTGAGAGGACTGCCGTTTCTTCCGAATGATACGTTGGCGCTTGAAATGGCTGACAAAATTGACAGTCTTTTTTCCGCGCATACGGGATTCAATAATTTTCATAACGAGCCGGCCCACGCCCGGGCTCTTGATGCCTACGTTTCTTCTGCCGGTACAGTACCTGATGCCGTTCGGAAGTCTTACGTTAAGACACTTGTTATGGCCCGAATTGGAAATGGTCACGGAACATCAGAAATGGCTGTACCGTGCTACGAGCGCATGATTACAAAGTTTGGTGAGGCCGAGTTACGAGAGGTGGCGCTTCTTTTAACTGATCGTGAGTTTTCATCTCGGGTTGGGTTGAGGTCTTGTCTTTCGAATTTCAGAGCATTGCTGGGTCGGCTGGTGCCTAGAACTACTAATCAAGTTACTCAACAAGCGTTTGCTCAGATTCAAGGGGCTACCGATGCGCAAATCCCCAATCTAGGGAAAGACAGTGCATATATGCGACTTCTGGGGTTACGATAAATCTAACCAGGCTATGCAGCGGGCGCCAAAACCTACGCTTTGCTGCGGGTTTGTCACCGGTGATAGCAGCGTTAGAAGCACACTTTAGCCGAGAATAAAAAGGAAATCGAATTCATGAGTCAGCAATTATTGCAAATCCCAAGACAATCTGATGCATCAGTAATTGAGTGCTTTAAAGATGTGGCCAAAGAGTTTGGGGTAGATCAATTTTCGATTAGTGTTGTCGGCTATCCAAATCTTGGAAAGATTGATCTATCTGAGGAAAATGAGGATCTAAATGCAATTGCAGAAGCTGATTCTGCGTTGATTGATACTGTTTCAATAAATGTGTCTGGTTTGCCTGTCGCCTACCATCGAGGAGGAACGGTTAACTTTAACGGCCAGCAAAAGCAAAAGTCACCTTATTTCGATGAGCTTGTATTTGCGCAAAACAATAATATACAAATTGGCGGCCAAGACAGAATCAGACTCACAGCAATGTTTGCTGGTCGTCTCTCTGCTTATACCCCCGAAAGAGGTGTGGGAGAAACACCAGAACAGGTTCAGTTATCGGCAATTCACAATGCAACCCTAGAGAGGTTGGAGAGATTAAATGAGGCGCTCGTAAACTCAACGCATGATTATCGGAAGAAACTAGATAATGAGTTTTCGGAAAAATCAGACGATCTTGAGAAAAGCTTTGAAAAAAGAGAGAAAGCTTTAGAAGAAAAACACAGTGAGGCACATAAAGCTCTTGAGGAAGAAAAGAAGAGCTTAGAGGCAAGAAGGAAAGAGCTAGATGATAAAGACAATACTCATGCGCGTCGAGAAATCAGGAAAGATATTTTAAAAGAAATTAAAAACAGGCAGCAAGAGTTCAAATTAACTCAGGGAACAGTAGCGTTACGAAAACCTATTTCAATCGCTATGATAGTTCTTGTTTCTGTTTTTCTTTTTGGGGCGGGCACAACAGGTTATGAACTATTCAGTAAATCACCTAGTGGAAACGATTTGATTTTCACACTAGTTAAGCAGGTCTTATATACATTTGGTGCGGTTGGTTCGCTTATATTCTACATCCGATGGATGAATAGATGGTTTGAGCAGCATTCATTAACTGAATTTCACTTAAAGCAGTTTGAGCTTGATATGGAGAGGGCAAGCTGGCTTGTTGAAACCAGCCTGGAATGGAAGGATGCGAAGGGTACGGCAATGCCTCCCGAGTTAATGCAAAGTTTATCAACAAATCTATTCAGTGATCGTGATGACGTTGAGCATGTTGTGCATCCCGCAGATCAGTTGGCTTCAGCTCTATTGGGCAGTGCCTCATCTATTAAGCTCCGTGCGGGAGATTCATCAATAGAAGTTGATCCAAAGAAACTAAATAAAATGAGCGGTGCCACAGCCGCTTCTAACAAGTAAAGGCAGCGGACAGCTAAAGCTGCCGCTGCTTTAGGCGTTGAGACTGTAGAAAAGCCCCTGATTTGGTAGTCTTGCGTCAGATCCGACGTCACTCACCCCTATGAAAACCACCACCAAACTCAACATCCGCGCCATCGCCTCAGGCGTGCTCGCACTGCTCCTCGGCTTCGCGGCAGCGCTGCTCTGCGCTTACGCGTTCACCAAGGCCGGTATGCCGTACAACGATGAGGGCAGCTACTTTGATGGGGTGACGGTTCACCACGCGGGTAGTGAGTATGTGTATGGGGCGTTGGGGCTGTCGTTTGGGGTGTTCGCGCTTGTTGCAGGTATCGGTGCGTTTCGGCTGTTCAAGCTTGCTGGTGCGGCCCGGCGAGGCCGCAATGCTGATGACGCTGAGGCTGGTGGTTCTCAGGGATGACCTAACGCGGGCCGGTTCGCTTACCCCGGCGTATCCAGCATTCGCTTGGGCAGTATCCGGCAGTCGCTGCGCGTTACAGCCCCAGATACTGGGCGATCAAAAAGGCGTCGCCTTGCCCTTCATGTTTGCCAAAGTAGCTGACCGGCTCGCGTTCGCCGTCTTCGATGGAGCCTACTTCGCAGTCGATGTCGTATTGCTGGGCGAGGCCGTTGAACAGGTTGACGGCGGGGGCCAGGTGGGTGTGCTTTTTCACCGGTTGGCTGATGCCCAGCTGCCAGTCTTCGCAGTCATCGCTGGTGCAATCGTTGATCAGCTCGGCGCGGTTGGCTTCGTTGGCCTCAACGTAGGTCTGCAGCGCGGCTTGCAGGGCTGGCAGATTCTGTTTGAGCTGTTTTTCCTGCTTTTCATCCAGCCGGTCGCAGGCGATGAAAATGTATATAAGCATGGGGGCTACCTGGTGGAATTAAGCGGCCACTTTACCACAGCAGCTGCCGTGCTTAATGCGCCAAGCCCGGGTGGTGCTCTGGCATTGGGCAGGTATACTGCCTGACGCCTCAGCGGGCACAGGTCAGTTACCCGTCGCCTGTGACACGCCCGCTTGGCGAGGACAACCCATCTGGCAGCAGGAGGCGTTATGCCCACACCCTATAACATGGCCTTTGCCTGCTTGGGTTGCCGCAAATCCTTCAAGCGCGAGTTCGATCTGGCGGACGGTTGCCCTGGTCAGCTTGTGTGCCCTG
>DBHE01000136.1:0-516 GCA_002296055.1 Pseudomonadaceae bacterium UBA836 | reverse complement strand
TGACCTGAAGCAGTGGGAGAAGGTGGCCTACCTCTTTGAGCACGGCTTTCGGTTTCAGAAGATACGCCCAACGCGCGATTCGCTGGAGTCGGTGCCGTACCCGGACACGTTGGCCGCAGCAAAGGAATTTGTAGAAACCTACAAGGCCTATGCGCTCAAGCCGATCAGTGACGAGTAGGGCACAGGTTGGCTCGACCACCGGTCGCCTGCGTTGCTCGCCTGGAGGCCAGCCGTTGACCGCCGCTGGCGGCGCCGGGCACGGTGATGCAAAACGAGAACCAGACGCCCCATGACCCTGCGCCCGCTACACCTGCTATTGCTACAGCCGCTACTGCGGCTGTTTATGCTTGTGGCGCTGTACAGCCTTGGTCATCTGGTCGCCGAGGGGGCCGGCAGGGTGTTTAGAGGTGGCTATAGTTGGGGGCTGACGCTGTGGCTGTGGAGCGCCGGGTTTGTGGTGCTGTCTGTGCTTGAGGGGCTGGTGGTGTTGGCGTTGCCCAGGTTTGCGGTGCGCGC
>DBHE01000098.1:40786-41238 GCA_002296055.1 Pseudomonadaceae bacterium UBA836 | reverse complement strand
GCCACCAGGAAGCGACGCCGGCCATTATTCACGCCGTCATTACTCATCCAGTCGTCTCCCATCAGCTAATTTCTGACCTTTTTACAAGGCCTTTTCAAAGTTGAACAGCCTGCACAAAATGAATCAGATGGTAATGAAAAACCCCTTTTTTGACAAGGTGATATCCCACTCCCAAGAAGGCCGACACTATACCGAATTCCCCGCCATTCAGGGACTTGCAAAGCATAATAGATCACGCGACATCTTGCCGCAGACACGAAAACGCCCGGCACTCCTTCCGGAGCCCGGGCGTTTTGCAGCGCAATCGAAGATTAACGCTTGGAGTATTGCGGACGCTTACGCGCTTTACGCAGACCCACTTTCTTACGCTCAACTTCACGAGCGTCACGGGTAACGTAGCCCGCTTTACGCAGTTCGCTGCGCAGAGTCTCGTCGTACTCCATCAGGGCACG
>DBHE01000098.1:39979-40394 GCA_002296055.1 Pseudomonadaceae bacterium UBA836 | reverse complement strand
AACTTCTCGGTGCTCTCGGTCAGCTCAAGCGGCTGACGAACAACCATGCGAGCGGTCTCGCGGCCGAAGAAGTTCTCCAGGCTGCGGTTGTTGATGGAGATGTTGCCAGAACCCGGACGCAGGAATACGCGAGCGGTGGCAGTTTTACGACGGCCAGTGCCGTAGTTTTGTGTCGCCGACATGGTGAACTCCTTAGATCTTCAGTTCTTGGGGCTGTTGTGCAGCATGCGGATGAGCGGTGCCTTTGTACACCTTCATCTTGCGATACATTGCACGACCCAGGGGGTTCTTCGGCAACATGCCTTTGACGGCAGATTCGATCACACGCTCAGGAGCGCGCTGGATCAGCTTTTCAAAGTTGATCGACTTGATGCCGCCCGGGAAACCGGAGTGGCTGTAGTAGATCTTGTCCTGA
>DBHE01000098.1:15035-39604 GCA_002296055.1 Pseudomonadaceae bacterium UBA836 | reverse complement strand
TGCGGGGTGTATTCGGGCTTGTGCTTACCGCGCAGGCGCGAGGCAACTTCGGTAGCCAGGCGACCCAGGGTCAGGCCTTCGGCATCCACGACGTACCAGTCGCGTTTTACGGTTTCAGGTTTTGCGCTGAAAGTTTTCATCAATCCTAGCCTCAGAGGCCGCCTTAAATAGAAGACGGCGAATCTTACAGAACGAAATGTGTTTTTACAAGACAACAAAGCCTAGAACAGACACTCAGTGGGGGCTGCGTGGGTCTGGGTGGCATCTGTGCTGTAACAACAACGACAGGCTAGGCATCCTGTCGAGAGTGCGCGGCATTATGCCAATCGACGGGAAAAATTCAACCTTTATTTCACCACCTGCAGCGATCACATCAGCCCTGGCCTGCGCTATTCCAATGCGTCGCAGCAGCGCGCAGAATCAGCGACGGACCATGGCGCATAATAGAACCAACCGACGCTACCTCAGTCCAGATACTCATAGACACCCTCAGGCAACCCAAGGAGCAACCCATGCAATACCGCCCTCTCGGCCGCAGCAACCTCAAGGTCAGCGCCCTCTGCCTAGGCACCATGACCTGGGGGGAACAGAACACGCAGCAAGAGGCCTTTGCCCAAATTGATCGCGCCCGCGATGCCGGCGTCAACTTTATCGATACCGCCGAGATGTACCCGGTGCCCCCCAAGGGCGATACCTACGGCGCAACAGAAAGCATCATCGGCAACTTCTTCGCCCAACGCGGCGGTCGCGACAAGTGGATTGTGGCCAGCAAAATTGCCGGCCCAGGCAATGGCATGACATATCTACGCGACGGCCGCACACGCTTCACCCGCGAGCATATCAACCAGGCCATCGACGGCAGCCTGCAGCGCCTGCAGACCGACTACGTTGACCTCTACCAGCTGCACTGGCCCGACCGGCAGACCAACTTTTTCGGTCAGCTGGGTTATCGCCACAACCCGGATGATGAGCTGACAGCCTTTGAAGACACGCTGGAAGCGCTGGACGCCCTGGTCAAGGCGGGCAAAGTACGCCATATCGGCCTGTCCAACGAAACCCCATGGGGTGTCAGCCGGTTTCTGCATTTGGCCGACAGCCGCGGCTGGCCACGCATGGTGTCGATCCAGAATCCGTACAACCTGCTCAATCGCACCTACGAGGTCGGCCTGGCAGAAATGTCGATACGCGAGCAGATCGGACTGCTGGCCTACTCCCCTCTGGCCTTCGGGGCGCTGACGGGCAAGTACCTCAACGGTCTGCGGCCGGAAAAAGCGCGCCTGACACTATTCGAGCGCTTTGTACGCTACAGCAACCCACAGGCCCAAAAAGCGTGCGCTCGCTATGTGCAACTGGCTCGCGACCACGGTATGGACCCGGCGCAAATGGCGCTGGCCTTCGTCACCCGCCAGCCCTTTGTCACCAGCAACATCATCGGCGCCACCAACATGGATCAGCTCAACCGCAACCTCAGCAGCATCAACATGGGGCTGACCGACAGCGTGCTCAAGGCCATTTCTGAGATCCACCAGAGTCAACCTAACCCTGCCCCCTGATCCTGCCCAGCACTGATTAACGCCAAACGCCTTGAGCGGAATCGGTGGCGTTAATCAGCGCTGACTTGTTGGACACCCTCCCCGGGCGCCCTTCAGCCACAGCTTGACCCGCCACGCCTCTCGGTAGACACTCGCCTGCTGCGGCCATTTCGGCCATTTGTGTCCGATCTACCCTGCCTAAAGACAACAACGATGAACAGTAATGCCGCCCCGTTGCGTCAGGTTGCCATTCTGGCCACCGACGACACCATCACCTCGACCCTGGCCCAGGCCAAAGACTTTTTCTATATGGCCAGCCTGAACACCGGGCGCCAACAGGGCTTGGGGCTGACTCCAGGATTCGAGGCGCGAGTGGTTACGCCAGATGCACGCCCGGCCATCAGCTTCAACCGCGACCCCATCCCGGCGCAGGGCACCATTGACGAGACCGAGCCGCAGCTGATCATTTTGCCGGCCTTTTGGGGCGACTTTGACCAGCTGCAACAACGCTACCCCCAGGTCTTGCCCTGGCTACAACAGCAGAGCCAGCGCGGCGCACTGATTGGCGCCGTGGCCACCGGTGCATTCTGGCTGGCGGCGGCAGGCTTGCTGGATGGCCGGGAGGCAACCACCTATTGGCGCTTTCACGACGAGTTTGCCCACCGCTTTCCAAAGGTTGAGTTGCAACGCGACAAGCATCTGACCGACGCCGGCCAAGCGCTGTGCGCAGCAGGCATCAGCTCGGGGCGCGACCTGTTCGTACACCTGGCAGAGCGCCTGTGCAGCCCGGAGGTTTCGCGCACGCTGGCGCGCGACGTGTTCTACGAAGTGCAACGCAGCTACACGCCGGGCGTCATCGGCTTTGGCGGGCAGAAGATGCATCAGGACATGTCGATTTTGCAGATTCAACAGTGGCTGGAGCAGCACTTTGCTGAGAAGTTTCGCTTTGAGGACGTCGCCAGCCGGCACGGCATGAGCATTCGCAACTTCATGCGACGCTTTCACCAGGCCACCGGCGACAAGCCGTTGCATTACCTGCAGCGGCTGCGCATTGAAATGGCGAAAACCTTGCTAGTGACCGGCAACCAGAGCATCAAGACCATCAGCTACGAAATCGGCTACGACGATGCGAGCTTCTTTGCCCGCTTGTTCCGCCAACATACCGGCCTGTCGCCGAATGCCTTTCGCCGCTCACATCAGCAAAGCGGCCGCGAACCTGCTGCCTGACATCGCCTCAGGGCTTGTGCGGGCGAGCCAGGAATTCGTGGGACTGCATCTCCAGCAGGCGACTAAGGGTGCGCTGGAATTCAAATTCCAGACGCCCGCCCGCGTAGAGATCCTTTAAGGGCACTTCGGCGGAGATGATCAGCTTGACGTTGCGATCATAAAACTCGTCGACCAGATTGATAAAGCGTCGCGCCATATCATCCTTGGCCACGTTCATCTGCTCCACATTGGCGATCAAGACCGCGTGAAACACGCGACCCAGCTCGATGTAGTCGTTCTGGCTTCGCGGGCCATCGCACAGCGCACGAAACTCGAACCAGGCCACATCTTCGCAGACGCGCAGCGACTGAATGGGACGATTCTCGATGATCAGGGCTTCATTTTCACTGACGCTCGCCAGATCAGGTACCAGACTCTCGAAACTGCGACGCAGACTGCTATCGGCCTCGCTGTCGAGCGGATAGTGATAAAGCTCGGCCTGCTCCAACGCACGCAACCGGTAATCCACACCATTGTCTACGTTGACCACTTCGGTGCAGCTGTTAAGCAGAGCGATTGCCGGCAGAAACCGCGCGCGCTGCAGGCCGTCCTTGTACAGACCGTCAGGTACGATGTTAGAGGTCGCCACCAGGGTCACGCCCTGGGCAAACAGCTCTTCCATCAGGCTACCCAGAATCATTGCATCGGTGATATCGGAAACAAAAAACTCATCGAAGCAGATGACCTTGGCTTCACCCGCGAAGCGCTCGGCAATCAGCTTGAGCGGGTTCTTCTGCCCCTTGAGCCCCTTGAGTTCGTGGTGCACACGCTGCATGAAGCGGTGAAAGTGGGTGCGCATCTTGCGATCAAAGGGCAAGGCGTCATAGAAGGTATCGACCAGATAGGTCTTGCCGCGCCCTACTCCACCCCAGAAATACAGCCCCTTGATCGGCTCTGGCTTGCGCTTGCGCAGGCGATCGAACAGACCGGGGCGGGCCTGTTCGCTGGCAACCAGATCGTCGTACAGGCGCTGCAGGTGCCGAACGGCCCGCTCTTGGGCAGGGTCGTGAAAAAAGTCGGGACGCTGGAGGTCCGCCTTGTATCGTTCCAGGGGAGACATGCGCGAGATACCAGTAGGGAAAAACGGGGGAGCGATACTCTAACGCCAGCATCGCCCCTTGGCAATCAAGCGCCCCCGCCCAGGACCCGCTCCACCTCGGCTTTCAGTGGCACCAGCTTGCCGTGGAAGAAGTGTCCCGTGTCGGCAAAGCGCACGACTTCCGCGTCCTGCTCGTCAGCAAAGGCCGCATACACTGACTCGGGCGCAACCACGTCGTCCACCTCCCCCATCATCACGCTGACCGGGCCTGCCAGTGGCTTGAGCAGGTGGAATGCCTGCTTCTCCACCGACGGCGCTACCAGCACCAGACGCTGCGGCCACTGGGCCATGCGTGAAGCCGCCGCTGCGGCCACATAACCACCAAAGGAAAACCCCAGCAGCCACAGCTCCCGAACGGGTAAATTGGCCTGCACCCACTCCAGCACTGCCAGACAGTCATCTACTTCGCCGTTACCATGATCGTGCTCACCGGCACTGGCACCCACACCGCGGAAGTTGAACCGCAGGGTACTGGCACCCAGATCCCGCGCGGTGCGCATCAGCGTGTGCACCACCTTGTTCTGCATGGCCCCGCCCTGCACCGGGTTAGGATGGCAGATAACCGCAACCACACCCTCGCGCTCGCCGTCCGTCAAGATGGCCTCCAGCGGACCAACCGGGCCATCGATCATCAGGTGTTGTTCGCCAGCTCGACTCATTCTGGATACTCCGTGACTACAGTGCGTGACCGGGCGTCGCACCAGCGGAACCTGCCGAAGGCGCAACGCTCAAAAGCCATATTCTGGCCTTTGCGTCTTTGCCCTGACAAGCTGACAACCGTGGCACCGACTACGGTGAACCCGGCGTCCAGTGCATGCACGCCGCACCGCGCGTCAGGGTGGCGCGCACGGCGAGGGCAAAATTCGCGGTAGCAACCGGTTTAAACGCGGCGCGCCGATGCAGGCAGAATTTCAACGGCCCGCTGGCCTTGCCCGACAAAACTGTTTACCGTAAGCCAAGGCAAGGTGCACTGACCTGAACGCACCAACCGATAGATGAGGGACCCAAGGTGGAAGCAAGCGAAAACCTGTGGATTGCAACAGCCGTCGCACTGGCCGTTGGTATTGTAGTTGGCATCGTCCTGGCACAAGTGTCACGTCGCGTCAGTAGTGGCAGTAACGCCAGCGCCCAGGCTCAACTCGAAAGCCTGCAGCTGCGCTTTGAAGAGTACCAGCAGGAAGTGTCGACCCACTTCAAGACCACTGCCACGCTGGCCAGTCGCCTGAACCGCAGCTACCAGGACATCCAGGAACACCTGACTCACGGCGCGCTTGAGCTGGCACCTGACGACATGACCCGCCAACGTCTGTTGGCTGCGTTGGACCAGGAAGCCAGCACCGTACGCGACAGCCGCAGCCGCCAGGAGCCCGCGTTCGATTCGCTGGAGCCGCCCCGCGATTACGCACCCAAAGAAGCCAACGGCCCGGGCACCCTGTCCGAGGACTTCGGCGTAAAACGCAAATCCTGATGCAGCGGCCCGCGCCCTGACCGGTGCGGGCCAACACCATGCCCCATTCCGCACAATCAACCTTCATTCAGCACAGTGACGATGGCAGCACGCTGCGCATTGTCGGTGACTGGACACTGGCCAACTACGCTCGCCTGCGCCAACAACTGGCAAGCCTGCAACACGCAAACGCGCCTAGCTCGGTCGACTTAAGTGCCCTAAATACGCTGGACACCGCTGGCGGCCAACTGCTGGCCGACTTGCTTGGCCCAGACCGCCTGCAGCACATACTCAAGCAAGACCAACAACTGTCTGGCGAGCGCCGGGCGCTACTGCAACGCCTGGCCGACATTCAGCCTGAGCCTGACCCGCCGCCGGCAGCACAAATCAACCCGCTGGTGGTACTGCTCGACCGCATCGGCGCAAAGATGCTGGTACTGGCCGGCGATCTGCGAGCACTACTAGGCTTTATTGGCCTGACCCTCAGCAGCTTGTTGGCCAGTCTGCTGCGCCCCAGTCGCTGGCGACTGACCGCCATCGCCGCGCAGATTGAACAAACCGGCATCAACGCTATCCCGATCGTGGCACTGCTGACCTTCATGGTCGGCGCGGTGATCGCCTTCCTCGGTGCAACGGTGCTGCGGACCTTCGGCGCCGAGATATTTACCGTCGACCTGGTCGCGTTTTCCTTCCTGCGCGAATTCGGCGTGCTGCTGACTGCCATTCTCATGGCCGGCCGCACTGCCAGTGCCTTCACTGCGCAAATCGGCTCGATGAAGGCCAACGAAGAGATCGACGCCATCCGCGCACTGGGACTCAACCCCCTGGAGCTATTGGTCCTGCCGCGCGTTATCGCGCTGCTGATTACCCTGCCGGCCCTGACGTTTATCGCCATGCTATGCGGCCTACTGGGCGGCGCCATGGTATGCGCCTTCAGCCTGCACGTATCTCCCACCATGTTCATCAGCATGCTGCAGGAAAACGTCGACGTGCAGCACTTCCTGCTGGGCCTGGCCAAGGCACCCGTATTTGCCTTCCTGATCGCCGTAATTGGCTGCATGGAGGGCTTCAAGGTGTCGGGTAGCGCCGAGTCGGTTGGCGAACACACCACCTCCAGCGTGGTGCAGTGCATCTTTGTGGTGATTCTGGTGGATGCGCTGGCCGCCCTGTTTTACATGGAGATGGGCTGGTGAGCAGCGACGAGCACAGCAACGCCGTGGTGCAGGTGCGGGGCCTGGTCAACCGCTTTGGCACGCAAACCGTTCACGACAACCTGGACCTGGATATCCTGCCACGCGAAGTCCTGGGGGTGGTCGGCGGCTCGGGCACCGGCAAGTCCGTACTGCTGCGTTCCATCGTCGGCCTGCGGCGGCCAAACGCCGGCTCGGTCAAGGTATTCGGCAAGGACCTGCAGACCCTGCCAGCAGCTGAGCGCTCCATCCAGGAACGCCGCTTTGGCGTGCTATTTCAGTCTGGCGCGCTGTTCTCCTCGCTGACCGTCGTCGAAAACATCGCGCTGCCGCTGATCGAGCACAGCGGCCTCAGCCGAGACGACGCCGAACACCTGGCGCGTATGAAAGTGGCGCTGACCGGCCTGCCGCCCGGCGCCGGCGACAAGTACCCCTCCATGCTGTCCGGTGGCATGGTCAAGCGCGCCGCGCTGGCCCGCGCACTGGCGCTGGACCCTGACATTCTGTTTCTCGACGAGCCCACCGCCGGCCTTGACCCAATCGGCGCTGCCGCTTTTGACGACCTGATCCGCACCCTGTGCGATGCCTTGGGGCTCAGCGTCTTCCTGGTTACCCACGATCTGGATACCCTGTACGCCATTTGCGATCGGGTCGCCGTGCTGTCAGAAAAACGTGTGCTCATCGCCGACACCCTGGAGCGCGTTGCCGAGACCGACAACGCCTGGGTGCAAAGCTATTTTCACGGCCCGCGCGGACGCGCCGCCGCCTATCAGCAGCCCACCCTGGCCAAGGAGTAAGCCTGCCCATGGAAACCCGAGCCAATCATGTGCTGATCGGCCTGTTCACCGTCCTCGCGGCACTGGCCGCCATTGTCTTTGCCATCTGGCTGAGCAGCGCCAGCACCAGCAGTGAACAGAATTACTACACCGTCGTCTTCAAACAGGCAGTGACCGGTCTGTCGCGTGGCAGCGCAGTGCAGTTCAGCGGCATTCGTATCGGCGAAATCACCGAGCTGAGCCTGGACCACGACGACCCGCGCATCGTTCGTGCACGCATCCTGATTGACGCCGACGTGCCGATCAAACAGGACACCAAGGCGCGTCTGTCCTTCACGGGCATCACCGGCAACTCGGTCATCGAGCTGACCCACAACGACCCCAACAGCCCGCCGTTGACCGCCGAGCGCGGCGAAGACCCGGTCATCTACGCGACCCCCTCCCCGCTGGCCAGCCTGCTGACCAACGGCGAAGACCTGATGACCAACATCAACAAACTGGTGGTCAACGCCCGCGATGTTCTCTCCGAGGGCAACGTTAAGCACTTGAGCGAAACACTGGAGGGGCTGAACCAGGCCACTCAGAGCATCGCCGACCCCAACGGCAACCTGCAGCAGCTGATCGCCGAGCTGCGCAGCACCAGCCAAGCCGCCACCGAAACCCTGGAGCACAGCAGCCGGCTGATTGCTGACGCCGACCAGTTGCTCAATCAGGAAGGCGCGCAAACCCTGCAAAGCGCCCGTGACACTATGGCCTCGGTCGCCGAAACCAGCGCCCAGCTGGAGAAGATTCTCAGCGAAAACCGCTACGCGCTGAAAAGTGGCATGCAAGGCCTGGGGCAACTGGACCCGGCAATCAACGAACTGCGCGGCACCCTGGCCGATTTGCGTAATCTGACCCGCCGCTTGCAGGACGACCCCGCCCGGTTTTTGCTCGGCCGTGAACAGCGACAGGAGTTTCAGCCATGACTTTCCGCACCCTGACCACCGGACTGGCACTGGCCGGTCTGCTCTCGGCCTGCACCGTGTTACCCAAGAGCGAGCCACTGACGTTCTACCAATTGCCCGCACCGGCACTCGATCGCCATACCGGCGCTGCCTTACCAATCAGCCTGCGCATCACCACGCCGGCCAGCAGCAGCGCCCTGCAGACGACCCGCATTTTGGTCACGCCCAACGACAACACCCTGAGCAGCTACCAGGGCGCCCGCTGGGCAGACCCCAACCCAAGCCTGTTGCGTGAACAGCTAGTACAGGCATTTGAACAGGACGGTAGCTTTCGCTCGGTCACTACCGAGACCCACGCCCTGCGTGCCGACGTGCACCTGTTCAGTGACCTGCGCCAGTTCCAGACCCGTTACCAGGGATCGCAGGCCAGCGTGGTAATCGAACTGGATGCCAAATTGATCGACCCCAGCACCCGCGCAGTCATCGCCGCCCGCCACTTCGATGTCCAGCAGCCACTGCAAGACACCGCTGTTAATGCCGTGGTTGACCACTTTGGCGTGGCCAGCGAGCAACTGGCGCGCGACCTGTTGACCTGGAGCCGCGACGCGCTCGCGGGCTTCGAGCCGGCCGTTCTGAAGTGACCCCCCCTCTACGCGGGCGCCACCCTGGGGAAGTGCTGATTACCTCCGCACTTCCCTAGCGCCCCAGCACACTTCCCGCCCCCAACACCGCCCCTGGCGAGCTCTGACCGCCCGCCACCAGCTAGCACAGCCACAAATAAAGCACCGAATAACGAGACAGATTGCTTTACCTTTTTTACATAAATAGAATGCGAATCCTTATCATTAAACCAAGAAAAATCTGCCAACTCTCGACATTCAGGAAGCTAACATCATGTCCCGATTCGCAAACAATCGTTCGACCGTTGCAGTGCGCCCGCTCGCACTGGCAGTCCATATGCTGGCCGCCGGCGCCGCCCTGACCGCTATTCCCGCCTTCGCACAACAGTCTGAACCAGAACACACTGCCGAGCTGGCCCCCATCACCGTGACTGGCAAGGGCGAGCGTCGTGCCACGACAGAAGGCACAGAGTCCTACACCACCGAGGCCGCTCGCACCGCCACACCTCTGAGCATGTCACTGCGCGAGACACCACAGTCGGTCACCGTGGTCACCCAACAGCGCATTGAAGACCAGGATATGCAGACCATCTTGGACGTTGTGAACAACACCGTCGGCGTCTCGGTGAACCGCTACGAAACCAGCCGCGCCCAGTTCAACGCCCGCGGTTTTGAAATCAACGCGCTGATGATTGATGGCGTGCCCACCATCTGGGAGCAGCCATGGAGTTCGGGAGAGATATTCAGCAGCCTTGCTATGTACGACCGCGTTGAAGTCGTACGCGGTGCCAATGGCCTGATGAGCGGCTCGGGCGACCCATCTGCGTCACTCAACCTGGTGCGCAAACGCGCCAGTAGTGCCCACACCACCGGCTCACTGGAAGTCAGTGGCGGCACTTGGGACACCTATGGAGCTTTGGGTGACGTTTCCTTCGCCTTGAACGACGCCGGCACCGTCAGAGCCCGCCTGGTGGGAGAGTACAACGATGCTGACAGCTGGATTGACCTGCACACCAACCAGCGCTCAACACTCTACGGAACCATGGATATCGACCTCACGCCTGATACCACACTCTGGTTTGGCATGAGCCATCAAGAAAACAAATCCGATTCACCGATGTGGGGCGGCTTGGCGTACTGGTATCACGACGGTAGCAAAACCAACTGGGACCGCTCAAAAACCACCTCGGCGGAGTGGAGTAAGTGGAACACCACCTACGAAACCCAATTCATCAACCTGGACCACCGATTCGCCAACGACTGGAACCTGCACTTGGGCTATAACCGGGGTGAGCGCGATGGCGAGTCCTATCTGTTCTACGTTTATACCTACGCCAGCCAGCCTGGCTCTGCGCCCATCAACACCTATCCCGGCATGTACAAAACACGCACGGTGCAAGAGGACTACAGCGTCCGTGTAGATGGCCCCTTCTCGCTGTTCAACCGTGAGCATGAACTGGCGTTCGGCTACATCCATAGTGAGCAGACGTTCGACGCGGATACCCGCTTTGCGCTGACTGGCTGGGGTGGTATCCCCGACTTCGACAGCTACGAGGGGGACTTCCCAGCGCCGACCTGGAGTCCGCTGACCACCTACGGATACGGCGATCTGACGCAAAAAGGCGCCTACGCCGCCACCCGCCTCAGCATCACCGATAATCTGACGGTAATTTTGGGCGCGCGGGACAGCAACTACGAAAAAGAGGCCAATGACATTTACGCAGCGCAGCCGACCACCACTGACGTCAATCACGAGCTGACGCCCTATGCTGGTGTCGTTTACGACCTGAGTGAAACACTCTCGGCCTACGCCAGTTATACCGATATCTTCCAGCCGCAGAGTGAACGCGACATCACTGGTCAGCAGCTCGAGCCCATCGTTGGCAGAAGCTATGAAATCGGTCTGAAGGGCGAGTTTTTCGCCGGCCGCCTGAATGCCTCTGCCGCCATCTTTAAGATTGAACAGGACAACCTCGCAGAAGCTACCAGCCAGATGATCCCCGGCACCGTGGAAACCGCCTATGTCACCACCAAGGGGGCTACCAGCACAGGCTTCGAGCTGGAGGTGAATGGTGAGGTCGCCGAGGGCTGGAACCTGGGCGCTGGCTACACCCAGTTTGACCCGGAAAAAGAGAACGGCGAAGCCTTTAACACCCGCTTCCCAACCAAGCTGCTGCGCTCCTTCACAACCTATCAGTTTCCGGGTGAGTGGAGCCGCCTGACGCTCGGCGGTGGCGTCAACTGGCAGGATGATATCTACACCTACGCAGCCAACCCGGCTGGCAACGCCGAAAAAATCGAACAGGAGGCTTATGCCCTGGTCAACGCCATGGCGCGCTACCAGATCAGCGACAACCTCTCTGCGCAGGTCAACGCCAACAACCTCACCGATGAGAAGTACTACGACATCTTCGAGGCGTTCGGCGCTATCACCTACGGTGCGCCCCGCAGCGTAACCGTGTCTGCCAAATACCGCTTCTGAGCACCTTCGGCGCCTGTCGCCCGCCCATCACGGGCGGCGGGAGCCAACCCCTAGGCAGCGCCACCAAATGAATTAATCTCAACAAAAACTGAAAAAGCATCAATTTTAATAATTCAACCACTCCCCTAGCCTGTCCCTGTACCTTCCTGAATCGCAGAGGCAGCACATGGCACGCATCCACAACTTGGGGTTTCCCCGCATCGGCGCCCGCCGAGAACTGAAATTCGCCCTTGAGTCCTACTGGAAAGATCAATCATTCCGCGACGAGCTGAAGGCGACGGCGGCAACCCTGCGTCAGCGTCACTGGGCACAGCAGGCCGAACTGGACCTGGTGCCGGTGGGCGATTTCTCTTTCTACGACCAGGTGCTGGACATGAGCTTTACCCTGGGCAACCTGCCCGAGCGGGTACGCGACTTCCACGGCGATGAGCTGGACAACTACTTCCGCGTGGCCCGTGGCCGCTCTGCGCAGTCGGCTGAAGAGCACGCCCAGTGTTGCGGCGGTGTGGCCGCTGGCGAGATGACCAAATGGTTTGACACCAACTACCACTACATTGTCCCGGAGTTCACAAAAGACACGGCTTTCAGCCTGAACGCCTCACGACTGATCGAGCAACTGCGCGAGGCCAAGGCGCAAAACGTTGCCGCCAAGCCAGTGATCATCGGCCCACTCACCTACCTGGCGATTGGCAAGGAGAAGGACGAGTCCAACCGTTTTGCGCTGCTGCCACGCCTGTTGCCCGTTTACCTTGAGCTGCTCAACGCGCTGGCGGCCGAGGGTGTGGAGTGGGTACAAATCGACGAGCCTATTCTGGTCACTGAATTGGCCAGCGAACTGAAGGCCGCCTGCGAAAACGCCTACCAGGCCCTGGCTGCCGCGCCAGTTAAACTCTTGCTGGCCACCTATTTTGGCCGTCTGGAGGAGAATCTGGCGCTGGTCGCCCGCCTGCCGGTCGCCGGCGTACATCTGGACGCGGTCAACGCCGCCGACGAGGTCGATACGCTGATCACGCAATTGCCGCATGACCGCGTGCTGTCGCTTGGGGTGATCAACGGCCGCAATATCTGGAAGACCGACCTGAACGCCGCGCTACGATGGCTCGAACCCCTTGCGCGAGTGCTGGGCGAGCGCTTGTGGATTGCCCCCTCCTGCTCGCTGCTACACGTACCGGTGGACTTGGCAAGCGAGCAGGCGCTGGATACTGAGATCGCCAGCTGGCTGGCCTTTGCCCTGCAAAAACTGGACGAGCTGCGCACCCTGGGCCTCGCCCTGAATCAGGGCCGCAGCAGCGTGGCCGAGAAACTGGCCGACAACCAGGCAAGTATCGACAGCCGTCGACGCTCGCCGCGCGTCACCAACCCCGCCGTACAGGCCGCGGTCGCTACTATCGACGACCGCTTGGGCAAACGCCAAAGCCCCTACGCGCAACGTGCTGCCAAGCAAGATGCCCTGCTCAAACTGCCGCCATTCCCGACCACCACCATCGGCTCTTTCCCGCAGACCGCTGATATCCGCCAGGCGCGTCGCCAATTCAAGTCAGGTGAACTGGATGAGGCCAGCTACAAACAGGCCATGCAGACCGAAATAGCCCACTGCGTGCGCGAGCAGGAAGCCCTGGGGCTGGACGTGCTAGTGCACGGCGAGCCGGAGCGCAACGACATGGTCGAGTACTTTGGCGAACAGCTCAACGGGTATGCCTTCAGTCAGTTTGGCTGGGTGCAGTCCTACGGTTCACGCTGCGTCAAACCGCCGATTCTGTTTGGCGATATCAGCCGCCCACGTGCGATGACCGTAGACTGGATTACCTACGCGCAGTCGCTGACCGACAAGCCGATGAAAGGCATGCTGACCGGCCCGGTGACCATCCTCAACTGGTCGTTCGTGCGCGATGATCAGCCACGCTCGGTCAGTTGTCAGCAGTTGGCCCTGGCCATACGTGAAGAGGTTCTGGATCTGGAAAAAGCCGGCGTACGCATCATCCAGATCGACGAGGCGGCGCTGCGCGAGGGGTTGCCGCTGCGCCGCACGCAATGGCAGGCGTACCTTGACTGGGCGGTGGAGTGCTTCCGTATCACCGCCAACGGCGTTGCCGATCAAACCCAGATTCACACCCATATGTGCTATTCGGAATTTAACGACATCATCCAATCAATCGCCGCCATGGATGCCGACGTCATCACCATCGAGACCTCGCGCTCGGACATGGAGCTGCTGGATGCCTTCAAGCACTTCCGGTACCCGAACGAGATCGGTCCCGGCGTGTACGACATTCACTCGCCGAACATCCCGACACAGGCTTACATGGTCAGCTTGATGAAGCTTGCTGCCGAGCGCGTGCCGGCCGAACGCCTGTGGGTCAACCCGGACTGCGGGCTGAAAACCCGTCAGTGGGCTGAGGTAACGCCTGCATTGAGCAACATGGTGGCGGCTGCCAAGACGCTGCGCGCAGGTTGCTGATGCGCAGGCTGGGTAGTGCAACGCCACCCAGCCTCTTGATAATGATAACTGGTTGCATTACCGTCTGAACGCTTGCCGCGCCCACCGCGCCCAAGCGTACACTAGACCGGGCGGCGACTTTTCCACTCTCCTGCATCACGCTGCCCCCAGAACCAGGAGCGCAGCACGATGAGCAAAACCCGTATTGAAAAAGACAGCATGGGCGAACTGGCAGTACCGGCAGAGGCGCTCTATGCCGCACAGACCCAGCGCGCCGTGGACAACTTCCCGGTCAGCGGCCAGCCGATGCCGGCTCCGTTTATTCGCGCCCTGCTACTGGCCAAGCGCGCCGCAGCCACCGCCAACAGCCAGCTTGAACAAATTCCGGCGGGCATGGCTGACGCCATCTGCGGTGCGGTAGACGAGCTGCTGGCCGACGACTTCATGCAGCACTTCCCGGTCGATGTGTTTCAGACCGGCTCAGGCACCAGCTCCAACATGAATGCCAACGAGGTCCTCGCCACCCTGGCCGCCCGTCGCTACGGCCAACCGGTCGGGGCCAATGACCACATCAACTGCGGTCAGAGCAGCAACGACATCATCCCCTCCAGCATCCACATCAGCGCCGCCATCGAGTTGGCCGAGCAGCTGCTGCCGGCGCTGGAGCATCTGGTCAGCGTCACCCGCAGCAAGGCCGACAGCGTCGATCAGTACGTCAAGACCGGCCGCACTCACCTGATGGACGCCATGCCGGTGCGCCTGAGTCAAAGCCTGAACACCTGGGCCGATCAGATCGAGCAGAACATCCACAACCTGCGCCAGCTGCAGCCCAGCCTGCAGAGCCTGGCCCAGGGCGGCACTGCAGTCGGTACCGGCATCAACGCTCACCCCGAGTTCGCCACCCGCTTCAATCAGGCCCTGAGCACCCACACCGGGCTGAGCTTTACCCCGGCTAAAAATTTCTTTACCCACATTGGCTCGCAGGATATCGCCGTGGCGCTGTCCGGCCAGTTGAAGACAACAGCCGTCAGCCTGACCAAAATCGCCAATGATCTGCGCTGGATGAACTCCGGCCCGCTGGCCGGTCTGGGTGAGATCGAACTGCAGGCGCTGCAACCGGGCTCATCAATCATGCCCGGCAAGGTCAACCCGGTGATTCCGGAAGCCGCCGCCATGGTTGCCGCCCAGGTGATCGGCAACGATGCCACCATCACCATCGCTGGTCAGTCCGGTAACTTTGAGCTGAACGTGATGCTGCCGGTGATCGCGAGCAACCTGCTGGAAAGCATCAAGCTGCTGAGTAACGTCAGTCGTCTGCTGGCCGACAAGGCCATCGCCAGCTTCAATGTGCGCGAAGACCAGCTGACTCAGGCGCTGGCCCGCAACCCGATTCTGGTGACCGCACTGAACCCGATCATCGGCTATCTGAAAGCCGCGGAGATTGCCAAGTTGGCCTACAAGGAAGGTCGCCCGATTGTTGATGTGGCCGCCGAACACACCGACCTCAGCCGTGAAGAACTGGAGCGCCTGCTCGATCCGGCCAAGCTGACCCACGGCGGACTCTAAGGCACTGCGCGATCAGGCATCGAACGCCTGATCGCGCCTCAGGTTATTCCTGCGGCCGCTCAGCGGCCGCGCCCACATCATCACCAATCTCCCAGGCACCACCGATGCTGGCGGCGAGCTGCGCAGCGGCAGCAAGTTGCGCGCTGGTGACGCTAACCTGGCCACGCTTGGCGTTGAGCGTGGTGTTCTGCGCGATGGCCACCTCAAGATAGGACACCAGGCCTGATTGATAGCGGTTGGTGATCACCCGCTCGTTTTCCTCCGCCAGGCTCACCAGCTTGTCTTGCTGTACCGCTTTCTCACGCAAAATCGCGGTAGTCGCGAGGGCATTTTCCACCTCGGTCAATGCATCCAATACCGTCTGACGGTAGGCAGCAACCTGCTCGTCATAGCGCGCATAGGCGAGGTCTCGCGCCGCGCTGCGTGCGCCACCATCGAACAGCGTCTGGGCCAGACTCGGCCCGACCGACCAGAAGCGCACCGGCGCATTCCACAGGTCACTGACCGACTCACCGCTGACGCCGCCGCTGGCGCCCAGGCTGATGGTCGGCAGCCAGGCGGTAATGGCCACCCCGATGTCGGCATTCGCGGCGGCCACGCCGCGCTCGGCAGACACCACGTCAGGGCGACGGGCAATCAGCTCACTGGGCAGTTGGGCTGGAATCTGCGGCACCACTGGCAGGCTGTCGTCCGCTGCCGACTCAAAGGACGACGGCGCCCGGCCGAGCAGCGCCGCCAGGGTGTTTTCTTCGATCGCCCGTTGGGCCTCCAGGTCGTACAAGTCACTGCGCAGCGATTGCAGCTGGGTTTCTGCCTGAATCACGTCGGCTCGCGAGACGATACCCGCGTCGTATTGGTTGCGCGTCAGTTGGGTTGAGCGCTCCGACGATGACAGCGTCTGCTGCAGGATGCGCTGCTGCACGTCCAGTGCGCGCAAGTTGACGTAACTGTTGACCACCGCCAATTGAATCGACAGCCGGGCAGCCGCCAGATCAGCAGCACTGGCATCCAGCGCCGCGGTTGAAGACTCCACCTGCCGCCGTACCCGCCCCCACAAGTCCAGCTCCCAGCTGATCCCCAGCTGGGCGCGGCTGCTGTCGGTGTTGGCGCTGTCGCTGCCGCCACTGCGGCTGGTGTCCAGCGCTGCGCTCAGGGTCGGCATGTAGTCGGCGCTGCTCTGCCGACGCTGAGCCAGAGCGGCGCGATAACGGGCGGCGGCCTGGGCCAGGGTCAGGTTGTTGGCGTTGGCCTCGACTACCAGCGCGCTCAGCTCGGCGTCGGCAAAGGCATCCCACCAGTCGCCACTGTCGGCCCAAGCCTTGGCCGGCAAAGGTTGCCAGCCCTGGTCGTACTTGAGTACCAGCGGCTGGGCGATGGCCGGTTGACGGTAATCCGGCCCCATGGTGCAACCAGCCAGGGCGGCGGCAAGCAGGACGGTAGACGTTAACAGCAAAGGCTTCATGGGCAGCAACCGGTGTTCAGACAGAGGATTCGGAAGGATGGGCCTGCGCCCAGCGGCGCAACACGCGCTGACGCAGGTTTTCCAGATACAGGTACACCGCCGGGGTGGTGTAAAGGGTCAGCAGTTGGCTAAGCGCCAGGCCGCCAAAAATAGTCATACCCAGCGGGCGACGCATTTCTGCGCCTTCACCAAAGCCCATGATCAGCGGCACGGCGCCGAGCATGCCGGCCAGGTTGGTCATCAGGATCGGGCGCAGACGCAGCAGCGCCGCGCGCTCAATGGCCTGACGCGGCGCCAAGCCGTCGCGACGCTGCAGCTCCAGGGCAAAGTCGATCATCATGATGGCGTTTTTCATCACGATACCAATCAGCAAAAACAGGCCAAGCATCGCGATCAGGCTGAGATTCTGGCCGCCAAACTTCAGCGCCAGCAGCGCGCCCAGCCCGGCCGGTGGCAGAGTCGACAGAATGGTCAGCGGATGCAGCGTGCTCTCGTACAGCACACCCAATACCAGGTACACCGCCAGCAACACCACCACAAATACCCAGGGATCGAGCACGGTGCTGAAGTCGTTAGCCGAGGGTGGCGCCAGATGTACCTCGCTGGGCAACATGACCTCGTTAAGGATCTGGTCAATCGCTTCGCGCGCCTGAATGTCGGTTACGCCATCGGGCAAGGCGTAACCTATCCCCATCGACGCAAACTGCCCCTCATGGCGGATACGATCTTCGCCCATGCCGTAGTCCCAACTGGCAAAGGTAGAGAACGGCACCCGTTGACCATCTGCCGTCAGCGCCTCGAGTTGCGACAACACCGCCGGGCTCTCGGTGTAGCGAGGGGCAAGCTCCATTACCACACGATACTGGTTGAGTTCGTCGTACAGCGTAGCGACCTGACGTTGTGAAAAGGAGTTGTTCAGCACCGAGGCGATGGTTTGCATGTCGATACCCAAGCGGCGGGCTGCCTCGCGGTCGATATCCAGCACGACCTGGCGTGTCTCATCGCCGTCCATCGAGTCCACGTCAGTCAGCAACGGGCTTTGTTCCATTGCCTGCGCCACCGTGCGCGACCACTGTTTCAGCGCCTCCAGCGAATCCGAGCGCAGCAGCACCTCGTACTCGCTGCGCCGGAACGGCGGGCGGAAGAACAGGTCCTGCTCCACCATCAGAAACATCATGATGCCCGGAATCTGTGGCGCACCGGCGCGCAGACGCTCCACGACTTCCTGCGCAGAGGCGGTGCGCTCGGACAGGGGTTTCAGCTTGATCGACAGCTGAGTGTTGGTCAGCCCGCGATCGCCGCCGGAGGTGCCCGTCAGATCGGCAACCGCCGGATCACTGAGAATGTACTGACGATAGGCCTCAATTTTCGGCTGCATGACCTGGAAGGATAAACCGTCATCACCCCGCAGGAAGCCGTTGATCTGGCCGCTGTCCTGCTGCGGCAGAGACTCTTCCGGCAAGTTCGCCAGCAAATACCCGCTAGCCCCCACCGCGCCCAGCAGCAGCACGATAGCCAGTGGGCGAAAGCGCAACAGCCAATGCAGCGAGCGCGCATAGCCACGATGCAGGCTGGCAAACAACGAGTCCTGATCATCCTTTTCCGCCACCGGCTGCTGCCCCGGCTTAAGCCACAGGGCGCATAGCGCTGGCGTCAGGGTCAGCGATACCAACAGCGAAATCAGCATGGCCGCCACCAGGGTAATGGAGAACTCCTGGAACAACTGCTGAATCAGCCCGCCCAGCAACAGGATGGACGCAAACACCACCGCCAGTGCCAGGGTCATGGCAATCAGGGTAAAACGCAGTTCACGGGCACTGCGTGCCGCAGCCTGCATGGGCGACAGGCCGTTGGCCATGTGCCGCTGAACGTTTTCCAGCACCACAATGGCATCGTCCACCACCAGCCCGGCGCCCACGATCAAGGCCATCAGCGACAGGTTGTTGAGTGAAAAGCCGCACAGATACATGACGACAAAACTGCCGATCAGCGACACCGGAATCGCCGTCGAGGGAATCAGCGCAGCGCGCAGGTTACCGAGGAACAACCAGACCACCAGCACCACCAGCAGGGAGGCGAGCAGCAAGGAAATTTGCGCCTCGCGCAGCGTGGCGCGAATGACCGGAGAACGATCACTGATGACGGTCAGTTCGGCGTCGGCCGGAATCAGGTTGTACAGCTGCGGCAGCCGCTCGCGGATGTTGTCCACGGTTTCCACGATGTTGGCGCCGCTCTGCCGGCTCACGCTAAGAATGACCGCGGCCTTGTCGTTGTGAAAACCGGCGCTGTAGCGGTTCTCGACCGAATCGGTGACCTGCGCGACATCGCCCAGGCGCACGGCCGCGCCATCCTGGTAGCGGACAATCAGGCTCCGATAAGCCGCCGCGGTACGCAGCGCCTCACTGGTCTGCACCTGCCAGCGGTGACTGCCCTCCTCGATCACGCCCATCGGCCGCAGCGCGTTGCTGTTGGAGATCGCGGTCCGCACCTCGTCCAGCGAAATGCCGTAGTGCAGCAAGGCACCAGCATCCAACTGCACGCGCACCGCCGGCAGTGAGGCACCACCGACGCTAACTTCACCGACGCCGGAAATCTGCGCTATTTTCTGCGCCAGAATGGTCGAGCCAATGTCATACAGCTCACTCGGCGAGAGGTTGGAGGAACTGAGTGCCAGCCCCATAACCGGCGCCTGCGACGGATCGATCTTGTGGTACTCGGGGTTGCCCGGCATGCCCGCGGGTAAATCACCGCGCACGGCGTTAATGGCGGCCTGCACTTCTCGCGCCGCCTCGTTCAGGTCACGGTCCAACTCAAAGGCCAAGGCCACCTGAGCAGACCCCTGGTTGGATGAGGATGAGATTTCTGTCACCCCCGAGATAGCCCCCAGGGCACGCTCCAGGGGCGTTGCCACGGTGGTGGCCATGCTTTCCGGGCTGGCACCCGGCAGGCTGGCGGTGACCACGATCATCGGCACTTCCACCTGCGGCAGCGGGGCCACAGGCAGCAGGCGCCAGCACAGCAGGCCGACCAGCACCAGCGCCAGGGCCAGCAGCGACAGCCCAACCGGACGTCGCAGCATGCCAGTCTCGATGCTCACGGCGCAGCCTCAGCCACGGGAGCAGACTCTGGCTGCCGGGTCAGACGATCAAAGAACAGATACACCACCGGCGTGGTAAACAGCGTCAGCACCTGGCTGACCAGCAGACCGCCGACCATCACCACACCCAGCGGCTGGCGCAGCTCAGCGCCCGAGCCACTGGCCAGCATCAGCGGCAGTGCGCCAAACAACGCTGCCAGCGTGGTCATCAGAATCGGTCGAAAACGCAGCATGGCTGCCCGGTGAATTGCCTCACGCGGGCTCATCCCCTGATGGCGCTGGGCCTCCAGTGCGAAGTCGACCATCATGATGCCGTTCTTCTTCACCAGACCGATCAGCAGCACGATGCCCACCACCGAGATCATATCCAGCGCCCGGTCGGTCAGCAGCAGCGCCAAGAGCGCACCCACCGTCGCAGACGGCAGCGTGGACAGAATGGTGACCGGATGAATGGTGCTCTCATACAACACACCCAGCACGATATACATGGTCAGCACCGCAGCCAAGATCAGCCACAGGGTATTACTCAGGGAGGCGCGGAAAGCCTCGGCGGCGCCCTGGAAGCGCAGCTCCACACTGACCGGCAGCTGCAATTGCTGCTGCACAGCTTCGATAGCCTCAACCGCCTCACCGAGCGACGCGCCCGGCGCCAGATTGAAAGACACGGTAGTGGCCGGGAATTGCCCCTGGTGGTTGATCAACAGCGCTGCGCTGCGCTGATGTACCTGAGCCACACTGGCCAGCGGGATGGAGCTGCCGTCGCCGCTGGTCACGTGCAGGTTGCGCAAGCTGTCCGGGGTGCCAGCAAACTGCGGGTCAACTTCCATGATCACGCGATACTGGTTGGCTTGGGTGAACAGCGTCGCGATCTGCCGCTGGCCGAAGGCGTTGTACAGCGTATTGGCCACATCGGTGACATTCAGCCCCAGGCGCGCGGCGGCGTCTCGGTCAATTTCCACATAGGCTTCCAACCCCTGCTGCTGCAGGTCAGAGGCTACATCCTGCAATTCCGGGCGCGCACTCAAGGCGTCGACCATCTGCGGGACCCATTCGCGCAGCTCGTCGCTGTCCAGGCTGGTTAGGCTGAACTGGTACTGGGTGCGGCTGACCCGGTCTTCGATGGTCAGCTCCTGCACCGGTTGGAACCAGGCGGTGATACCCGGCACCTCGGCGGCGCGCTCACGCAGCCGGTCCATCACGGTAAACAGGCTCTCGTCGCGCTCGCTGTGCGGCGGCAGGTTGATCAGCAAGCGGCCGCTGTTCAGCGTCACGTTGCTGCCATCCACACCAATGAAAGAGGACAGGTTCTCGATCGCCGGATCTTCCAGCAAGGCGACAGCCAGCTCGCGCTGACGCTCGGCCATAGCGCTGAAGGAGATGTCCTGCGGCGCCTCGGTAATCACCTGAATGACGTTGCTGTCCTGCACCGGGAAGAAGTCCTTGTCCACCGCCAGATACAGCAGGCCGGTCAATGCGATGGTGCCCAACATCACCAGCAGGGTGGCGCGCTGACGCTCCAGCACCCAATCCAGCGCACGACCGTAGCGCTCGATCACCCCGTGTAAAAAGCCGCCGGCGTGCTCCTGCGGCGGGGTGTGCAGCATGCGCGCGCACATCATCGGCGTGAGCGTCAGCGACACTACCAGCGAGATGACGATGGCCACCGCCAGGGTAATGGCAAACTCGTGGAACAGCCGTCCCACCACATCCGGCATGAACAGCAGCGGAATCAACACCGCTACCAGCGAGAAGGTTAGCGACATCAAGGTAAAACCGATCTCGCCCGCGCCAGCCAGCGCCGCCTGCATCGGCGACTTGCCCATCTCCCGGTGGCGGGCCACGTTCTCCAGCATAACGATGGCGTCATCGACCACAAACCCGGTCGCAATGGTCAGCGCCATCAACGTCAGGTTGTTGACCGAGAACTCCATCAGATACATGAAAGCAAAGGTGCCAACCAGTGACAGCGGCACTGCCACACTGGGGATGATCGTGGCCGACGGACTGCGCAGGAAGACAAACGTCACCAGCACCACCAGCGCGATAGCAAACAACAGCTCTTTCTGGGTATCGCTGACCGAGGCACGAATGCTGTGGGTACGGTCGGTCAGCACCGCAACATCGACTGCGGCCGGCAGGGTCGAGGTCAATTGCGGCAGCAACTCACGTACCCGGTCGGTTACATCGATCACATTGGCGCCGGGCTGGCGCTGCACGTTCAGTAGCACCGCCGGCTGACTATTGGCCCAGGCAGCAAGAAAGCGATCTTCGGCGCCGTCAACAATGGTTGCCACATCACCCAGGCGCAGCGGCGCACCGTCCTGCCAGGTGATGATCAGGTTGCGGTAATCATCCACCGAGCGAATCTGATCGTTGGCATCGAGCATGGTGGAACGGGTCGGGCCGTCAAAACTGCCCTTGGGCTGATTGACGTTGGTGGCCGCGATACTCTGACGCACGCTGTCCAGACTCAAACCATAGGCGGTCAGCGCACGCGGGTTGATCAGTACACGCAGGGCCGGGCGTTGACCGCCGGCCAGGCTGACCATGCCGACGCCGGACAGTTGTGCCAGCTTTTGCGCCATACGGGTGTCGACCAGATCGTGTACTTCCGGTAGCGGCAGGCTGTCAGAGGTAATCGCCAGGGTCAGGATAGGTGCGTCCGCCGGGTTAACCTTGCGATAGATCGGCGGCGTTGGCAGGTCGCTGGGCAGCAGACTGTCTGCGGTATTCATGGCCGCCTGCACTTCCTGCTCGGCGACGCCCAAATCTTCATCCAGGTCAAACTGCAGGGTTATCACCGAAGCGCCACCCGAGCTGGTCGAAGACATCTGCTTGAGCCCGGGGATCTGCCCCAGGTGCCGTTCCAGCGGGGCGGTGATGGTGCGCGCGGTGATTTCCGGGCTGGCGCCAGGCTGGAAGGTGAACACCTGGATGATCGGGTAGTCGACCTGCGGCAGCGCGGCGACCGGCAGCAGCCGCCAGGCCAACAAGCCGGCAGCCATAAAGGCCAGCATCAACAGCGAGGTGGCGACCGGACGCAGAATAAAGGGGGTAGACAGGCTTTTCATGCCGGCTTACTCAGTTGGCCGGAGGGGGGCCGCGACGCTCACCGGTACCCGCACCGGGCCGGCGACGCTCACCAGGGGCAGCCTGGGCGGTTTGCGGCGGACGGGCTACTTCACCATTGGCATCAGGTATCACTACCTCCTTGCCGTCACGCAGGCGATCCAGCCCTTCCAGCACCACTTGCTCGCCCTGCTTGAGGCCATCGGTCACGGCGACCTTGCCATCAGCGCTGGGGCCCAGGGTTACTTCGCGTACAAAGGCCTGGGTGCCTTCTACCACGTACACGTAGGTACGACTGCTGCCAAACTGCACCGCATCCGCCGGGATGGTGAGTACATCCTGCAGGGTACTCAAACGTAGCCGCACATTGACAAACTGGTTGGGAAACAGCGCTTCGTCTTCATTGGCAAACTGACCACGGACCCGCAGGGTACCGGTGGCAGTATCAATCTGGTTGTCCAGCGTGGTCAGCTCGCCGGTGGCGATAACCTGCTGATCGTTGCGGTCCAGCACTTCGACCTTGAGCGGTCCGGAACCGAGGAAGGAGCGGCGTAGGGTCGGCACGTCGACCTCTGGCACCGTGAAGTTGACCGCGATCGGTTGCATTTGAGTGATGCTGACAATGCCCTCAGCTTCGCTGCCGGTAACCAGGTTGCCCTGATCCACCTTGCGCAGGCCCAGGCGACCAGCCAGCGGCGCAGTGATGCGAGTCCAGGACAATTGCAGGCGAGCATCGTCAACAGCTGCCTGATTGGCGCGCACGGTGCCCAATAACTCGTTGACCATGGCGCGCTGATCGCTCAGTTGCTGGCGGGCGATGGAGTCCTGCTCCCACAGGGTCTCGTACAGGGTCAAATCAGCACGCGCGTTCTCCAGCGTGGCGCGGCTCTGCTGTAGCTGGCCCTCAGCCTGTTCCAGCTGCGCCTTGTAGGGCAGCGGGTCAACCTCGGCCAGCAACTCGCCCTGTTCTACCACCGCGCCTTCGGTAAACACCACCCGCTCCAGCACGCCATTGACGCGGCTCTGAACAACCACGGTATTCAAGGGGGTCACTGTGCCAATCGATTTTATCTGCACATCCAGCGCAGCACGCTGCACTGGCACCACTCGCACCACTGCGGGCGCACCGAAGGCCATCCGATGGGACATGGGGGCTGGCGCGGCAGAACCGGAGAATTGATACCAGGCAAATACCAGGGCAGCGACAATCGCTGCAAGCAGCAGCAACCACTTGGCCCGTGCACGGGAGAATAGAGCAGAAGAAGACATAAAGGTCAGGGTCCGGGAGTAGCATTTAGCGACTAGGGACTCTAGGCAATAAGCCCGGCCAGCCCTAGTGAATTTACACACTTTTACCTAGGGCCTGTTGACGTTTCGTTCACCCGCCTGCCGGAGGCCATTTTTTGGCCAGGCAAGGCGGAGGAAGCGCAGTGTAGTCGCTATACATAAGCGACCGACAACGCAGCATGGCCAAAAAATGGCCCCGGCCCTGCGGGTTGCGCCTGTAAAGCCGCCACTCGGCGTCGCTCGTCGCTTATTTGGAATGACCAAATTGCGCTTCTCGCTCCTTGATTGGCGG